>NZ_CATKPN010000055.1:0-46654 GCF_949767245.1 Pseudomonas sp. IT-P176 | reverse complement strand
GCGCACCCTACTGTGCCCGTTTCGGGCGGCACCAGGCTGCCACAAAATGCTAAGGTTCGGCCCTGGCTCAGGCACTTATCCAAGGAAGCATTCATGGCGGACGGCTCGCTACTCAGTACTGGTTTTATGGTGGTTCACGGCAACCGCCTGGATGAACTGCGTAGCCTGGTGGTCAGTTGGATGCGGCGTTATCCGCTGGCGCCCCTGGAAAACGAAATCGCCCTGGTGCAGAGCAACGGTATTGCCCAATGGCTGAAGCTGGCATTGGCCGAAGACCCGGAAGAAGACGACATGGGCGGTTGCGGCATTGCCGCAGCCATTGATGTGCAATTGCCCGGCAGCTTCATGTGGCAGTTGTACCGCCTGGTCCTGGGGCGTGCCGAGATTCCCGCCAAGTCCTTGCTGGACAAGGCCCCGCTGACCTGGCGCCTGATGCGCCTGCTGCCCGAACTGATCGATCAGCCACATTTCGAACCGCTGCAGCGCTTCCTGACCCACGACACCGACCTGCGTAAACGCTACCAGTTGGCCGAGCGCCTCGCCGATCTGTTCGACCAGTACCAGGTGTACCGAGCCGACTGGCTGGAAGACTGGGCCGCCGGGCGCCATCAATTACGCAACGGCAGAGGCGAGAGCAAGCCGCTGACCCCCGCCAACTGCTGGCAGGCGGAGTTGTGGCGTGCGCTATTGCTCGACGTCGGAGCGCAAGGCATGGCGCAGAGCCGCGCCGGGGTTCACCAACGTTTCATTGAGACCATCACCCGGCTCGACACCGCGCCTGCCGGCCTGCCGTCCAGGGTGATCGTTTTTGGTATTTCCTCGCTGCCGGCCCAGGCCCTGGAAGCACTCGCCGGGCTGGCCCGTTTCAGCCAGGTGCTGCTCTGCGTGCATAACCCTTGTCGACACCATTGGGCGGACATCGTCGCCGATAAAGACCTGTTAAGGCACCAATACAAGCGTCAGGCGCGCAAGGCCGGGATGCCGGTGGTGCTCGATCCGCAAACCCTGCATCAGCACGCGCACCCGCTGCTGGCGGCGTGGGGCAAGCAAGGCCGCGACTACATCAACCTGCTCGACAGCTATGACGATCCCAACAGCTATCGCTCGGCCTTTCGCGACGGGCGTATCGACCTGTTCAGCGAAAGCCAGCCACTGACCCTGCTCAACCAACTGCAGGACGACATCCTCGAATTGCGTCCGCTGAGCGAAACCCGCGAACTATGGCCAGTCGTGGATCTGGCGCAGGATGAGTCGATCCGTTTTCACATAGCCCACAGCGCGCAACGGGAGGTCGAGATCCTCCATGACCAGTTGCTCGCGCGCTTCAGTGCCGACCCCCAGTTGCGCCCGCGGGATGTGATCGTGATGGTGCCGGATGTCGACAGCTATGCGCCGCACATCAGCGCGGTATTCGGGCAGCTGGAGCGCACTGATCCGCGCTTCATTCCGTTTACCCTCACCGACCAGGGCCAGCGCGGCCGTGATCCGCTGCTGATTGCCGTGGAGCACCTGCTGAAGTTGCCCGACAGCCGTTTCCCGGTCAGCGAAATCCTCGACCTGCTGGACGTGCCCGCCTTGCGCGCGCGATTCGGGGTACAGGAGCGCGACCTGCCGACCCTGCATCGCTGGATCGAAGGCGCCGGGATCCGCTGGGGCATGAGCGCCGAGCAACGCGCCGGCCTCGGCCTGCCCGACGCACTGGAGCAGAACAGTTGGCGCTTCGGCTTACGGCGCATGCTGCTCGGCTACGCGGTGGGCAGTGGCCAGGCCTGCGACGGCATCGAACCCTACGATGAAATCGGCGGCCTGGATGCGGCCTTGATCGGGCCCCTGGTGGCCTTGCTCGATGCCTTGCAGATCGCCCACGATGAACTCAGCCAGGCCGCTTCCCCCGAACAATGGGGTAGCCGGTTGCAAGCGCTGATGCAGCTGTTTTTCCTGGCCAGCAACGAACACGATGACTACCTGCTGGCCCAGCTCCAATTGCTGCGTGAAACCTGGCTGGAGACCTGTGAGTCAGTTGGCCTGCACGATCCGCTGCCCCTGACGGTGGTGCGCGAAGCCTGGTTGGCCGGCCTCGATCAGGGCCGCCTGTCCCAACGCTTCCTCGCCGGTGCGGTGAATTTCTGCACCCTGATGCCGATGCGCGCCATCCCCTTCAAGTTGGTGTGCCTGCTGGGCATGAACGACGGCGACTACCCGCGCGCCCAACCACCGCTGGACTTCGACCTGATGGGCAGCGACTACCGCCCCGGCGATCGTTCACGGCGCGAGGATGACCGTTACCTGCTGCTCGAGGCCTTGCTCTCGGCGCGGGACCAGCTCTACATCAGTTGGGTCGGGCGCAGCATCCGCGACAACAGCGAGCGTCCGGCCTCGGTGCTGATCGGACAGTTGCGTGACCACCTGGCCAATGGCTGGAAGCTCGCGGGCGAGCCAGATGCACTGCTCGAAGCGCTGACCCAGGAACACCCGTTGCAACCCTTCAGCGCCCGTTATTTCCATGAAGGCGATGGGCTCTTCAGCTATGCCCGGGAATGGCAGCTGCTGCACGAGCAGCACGCGGCCCAACCAGCGTCGACACTGCTGGACCCCTACGTGCAAGAAGAGCCGTTGTCCCTGGGCCAGCTCCAGGATTTCCTGCGCAACCCGGTCCGGCACTTTTTCAGCCAGCGCTTGAAAGTGTTTTTCGAAGCCGCCGAAGCGCCGCTGGCTGACGAAGAACCTTTCGTCCTCGATGCCTTGCAGCGCTACAGCCTGAGCGACAGTCTGCTGACCGCCGCCCTCGGCCATCTGGATCAACCCGAGCCCGCGTTGTTGGCCCAGGCCAAGCGCCTGCAGGACAGCGGCTTGCTGCCAATGGCCGGTTTTGGCGAGTGCCTGCAGCGTGAATTGATCGAGCCACTGCCGGACCTGTTGCAGCGTTATCAACACCTGCTGCAGTTGTGGCCTACGCCACTGACCAGCGCCTTGCCCGTATCGCTCAACCTGCAGGGCGTGAGCCTGGAAGGTTGGCTGGGTGGCCTGCATCAGCGCAGCGATGGTGGGTTGCTGACAGTCACCAGCATTCCCAACAGCATCGGATCGCCCAAGACGCGTAAGTGGCATCGCCTGATCCGGCCCTGGGTCAATCACCTGGTGGCCTGTGCCAGCGGCCTGTCGATGACCACCGGGTTGGTCGCCAGTGATGACAGCCTGCTGCTGGACCCGTTGGATCAGCCCCATGCCGAGCAGCTCCTCGGTGAACTGATGCAAGCCTGGCAAGCGGGCATGCGCCAGCCCCTGCCCATCGCGGTCAAGACCGCCTTCGCCTGGCTCGGCCAGACCGACCCGCTCAAGGCGGATGCCGCTGCCCGCAAGGCCTACGAAGGCGATGGCCAAACCTCCGAGGGCGAGCGCCGCGAAAGCCCGGCCCTGGCGCGCCAGTTCCCTGACTATAACGCCCTGCTGGCCGACGAGACCTTTGACGGCTGGTGCGATGCGCTCTACCGGCCATTGCTCGTGGCACCCTGGCGCTCACTGACCGGCGAGGAGTCAAATTGATGACCGCGACATTGCCCCTGGCCCTGGCGTTTCCCCTGCGCGGCAGCCAATTGATCGAAGCCAGCGCCGGCACCGGCAAGACTTTCACCATCTCCGCGCTGTACCTGCGCCTGGTGCTCGGCCACGGTGACGCCGCCAGCGGTTTTGGGCGCGAACTGTTGCCGCCGCAGATCCTCGTCGTGACCTTCACCGACGCGGCCACCAAGGAACTGCGCGAGCGAATCCGCACACGCCTGGCCGAAGCCGCACGGTTTTTCCGCGACGAGACCCCGGCTCCCGACAGCCTGATTGCCGACCTGCGCGCCGAATACCGCTCTGAGCAATGGCCCGCCTGTGCCAACCGCCTGGACATCGCCGCGCAGTGGATGGACGAGGCAGCCGTCTCGACCATCCACAGCTGGTGCCAGCGCATGCTGCGCGAACATGCTTTCGACAGCGGCAGCCTGTTTACCCAATCCCTGGAAACCGACCACAGCGATCTGCTCGGCGAAGTGGTGCGTGACTACTGGCGCCTGTATTGCTATCCCATGCAGGGCGATGCGCTGAACTGGGTCCGTGCCAACTGGGGCGGACCTGCCGCATTGCTCGCGCGGGTTCGCGGCCTATTCGACAGTGAGCGCGACAGCATCGAAGGCGAGTCGCCACAGCAGTTGATCGCCGCCTGCCTTGAGCAGCGGCGCGAGGCCCTGGTGACGCTCAAGGCGCCCTGGCTGGTCTGGGCGCAGGAGCTACGGGACATCTGCCTGCAAGGCGTCGCCAGCAAGGCGGTCGACGGGCGCAAGATGCAAGCGCGCTACTTCGAGCCCTGGTTCGAGAAAATCAGCGCCTGGGCCGAAGATCCAGCCCTCGAGCAACTGGACATTGGCACCGGCTTCATCCGCCTGACACCCGTGGGCATGGCCGAAGCCTGGAAAGGCCAGGCGCCGGACCATCCCGGGCTGGACGCGATGGCCGGCCTGAAGGCCCGGCTCGATGCGCTGCCGACCCCGGACGCCGCCGTGTTGAAGCATGCGGCGCAGTGGGTGGGCGGGCGCTTTGAGGAAGAGAAACGCCGGCGTGCCGAAATGGGCTTCGACGACATGCTGCTGCGCCTGCGCGCAGCGTTGCAGGCCGATGGCGGCGAGCGCCTGGCGACCTTGATCCGTGAGCAGTTCCCGGTTGCCTTGATCGATGAATTCCAGGACACCGACCCGGTGCAGTACCGCATCTTCGAGCGCATCTACCGCATCGAAGACAACGACCCGGAGTGCGGGCTGTTTCTGATCGGTGACCCGAAGCAGGCGATCTACGCCTTCCGTGGCGCCGACATCTACACCTACCTGCGAGCGCGCCAGGCCACCACCGGCCGCCTGCACACCCTGGGTACCAACTTTCGCTCCAGCCACGGCATGGTCGCGGCGGTGAACCACGTGTTCCAGACTGCCGAACTGCGGGAGCAGGGCCGGGGCGCATTTCTGTTTCGCGAGCCCAACGGTGATAACCCGGTACCCTTCGCCCCGGTCGAGTCCCAGGGGCGCAAGGAGTCGTTGCAGATCGACGGCCAGGCCGTGCCGGCGCTGAACCTCTGGCACCTGCCCAGCGAACAGGCGCTATCGGGGGTGATCTATCGCCAGCAACTGGCCGCGGCCTGCGCCAGTCAAATCACCGCGTTGCTCAATGGCGGCCAGCAGGGGCGGGCGGGTTTTGTCCGCGACAACCAGGCCTTCAGGGGCTTGTTGCCGGCCGACATCGCGATCCTGGTGCGCGACGGCAAGGAAGCCCAAGCGGTGCGCCATGAGTTATCGGTGCGCGGCGTGCGCAGCGTCTATCTCTCGGACAAGGACTCGGTGTTCGCCGCCCAGGAAGCCCATGACCTGCTGAGCTGGCTCAAGGCGTGCGCCGAACCGGATGTCGAGCGCCCGCTGCGGGCGGCCCTGGCCAGCACCACCTTGAACCTGTCGCTGAGCGAACTGGAGCGCCTGAACCAGGACGAGCTGGCCTGGGAAACTCGGGTCATGCAGTTCCGCCAATATCGCGAGGTCTGGCGCAAGCAGGGCGTGTTGCCGATGCTACGGCGCCTGCTCCACGACTTCCAGTTGCCGCAAGTGCTGATCGCCCGCAGTGATGGCGAGCGGGTGCTGACCAACCTGCTGCACCTTTCGGAACTGTTGCAACAGGCCGCCGCCGAACTCGACGGCGAGCAGGCACTGATCCGTCACCTGTCCGAGCACCTGGCGTTGTCCGGGCAGGCGGGTGAGGAACAGATTCTGCGCCTGGAAAGCGACGAGCAACTGGTCAAGGTGGTGACCATCCACAAGTCCAAGGGCCTGGAGTACCCGCTGGTGTTCCTGCCCTTCATCTGCTCGGCCAAGCCGGTGGATGGCAGTCGCTTGCCGTTGCACTACCACGATGAGCGCGGCAAACCCCAGGTCACCCTGAACCCGACGCCCGAGCTGATCGCCCTGGCCGACCATGAACGCCTGGCCGAAGACCTGCGCCTGCTCTATGTGGCCCTGACCCGGGCCCAGCATGCGTGCTGGCTGGGTGTCGCCGACCTCAAGCGTGGCAACAGCAACAGCTCGGTATTGCACCTGTCGGCCCTGGGCTATGTGCTCGGCGGCGGTGCTGCGCTGGCGCAGTCCAGTGGCCTGTCCGCCTGGCTGCATGCGTTGGAGCAAGGGTGTGCGGCGTTGCAGCATCAGCCGATGCCCGCCGCCAGCGACGAGCAGTACCAGCCGCCGCGCAACGCAGCACGGTTGCTGGCAGCGCTGAGTCCCAAGCGCAAGGCCGCGGAAAACTGGTGGATCGCCTCCTACAGTGGGCTGCGCATTGGCGACAGCCTTGCTGCCGCCAGCGAGGAAGCCCCGGAAAGTGCCCAGGCGCAAAAACTGTTCGATGACGAACGCCTCGACCCCGATGCCCCCCGTGAAGTGCAGGCCAGTGGCGGCGATATCCATCGCTTCCCGCGTGGGCCCAACCCGGGCACCTTCCTCCACGGCCTGCTGGAGTGGGCCGGTGACGAGGGATTCAGTGCCGACCCGCAGGCGATCGACGACGCCATTGCCCGGCGCTGCAACCGTCGCGGCTGGCAGGGCTGGATCGTCACGCTGAGCGACTGGCTGCAGCACTTGCTGCAGGTCCCGCTGCGCCTGGGCGCCGAGCAACCGCCGGTAGTCCTCGGAAACCTGCGCGAATACCGGGTCGAGATGGAGTTCTGGTTCGCCAGCCATAAAGTCGATGTGCTCAAGCTCGACGAACTGGTGCGCCAATACACCCACGGCGGCGTCGCCCGGGTGGGTGCCGAGTCGATGCTGCTCAACGGCATGTTCAAGGGCTTTATCGACCTGACCTTCGAGCACGCCGGGCGCTACTACGTGGCCGACTACAAATCCAACTGGCTGGGCAGCGACGATTCGGCCTACACCGAGCAGGCAATGGAGCAGTCGATTCTCGACCATCGCTACGACCTGCAATACGTGCTGTACCTGCTGGCCCTGCATCGCCAACTCAAGGCGCGCCTCGCCGACTACGACTACGACCGGCACATGGGCGGCGCCCTGTACCTGTTTTTGCGCGGTACCCGGGCGGCGAGCCAGGGCGCCTATTTCGCCCGCCCGCCGCGCGAGCTGATCGAACGCCTGGACCGCTTGTTCCAGGGCAAACCAGAAGCCAAGCCTGAACCGGCCTGGGAGCAGGGTGTATTGCTATGAACCGTTCCTTTGCCGACCTGTTACCCACGCCGCTGACGGCCGAGAGCCTGGCGCAACTCCAGCCCCTGAGCAGCGCCGGCGATTTGTTGCTGCTGCTGGAGCGTTGGGTCGAGCGCGGCTGGCTGCGCGCGCTGGACAAAGCCTTCGTGGCCTTCCTTCACGAGCGGGCGCCGCAAGACGATCCACTGGTGCTGCTGGCGGCGACCTTGACCAGTCACCAACTGGGGCATGGTCACGTCTGCCTTGACCTGTTCGAGACCCTCAAAGCGCCGGACTTCGCCCTGTCCTTGCCACCGGAAGGCGACGTGCAGACTGGCGCCCAGTTGTTGCCCTCGCAATTGCTCGAAGGCCTGGACGGCGCGCACTGGTGCAAGGTGCTGGCCTCCAGCCCGTTGGTGGCGCTGGCCGCCGATGGACGTGAAGAAACCCTGCAGCGCCCGTTGGTGCTGTCCGGCAAACGCCTGTACTTGCGCCGCTACTGGGCCTACGAACGGCGCATCGACCAGGCGCTGCGCCAGCGCCTGGTCGCCGCCGAACCGACCCCGGTCGACCTGCCCGAGCGCCTGGGCGGGCTGTTCGGCCAGGCGCGCGCCGGTGCGCCGATCGACTGGCAGAAGCTCGCCTGTGCCCTGGCCACCCGCAGTGCCTTCAGCATCATCACCGGCGGGCCGGGCACCGGCAAGACCACCACCGTGGTGCGCTTGCTGGCGTTGCTCCAGGCGCCTGCCGTGGAGGCGGGCAAGCCGCTGCGCATTCGCCTTGCGGCTCCGACGGGCAAGGCAGCCGCGCGCCTCACCGAGTCCATCAGCCAACAGGTACGCAGCCTGCAGGTCGCCGACGCGGTGCGGGACAAGATCCCCGCTGACGTAACCACGGTCCACCGCCTGCTGGGCAGCCGTCCCGGCACTCGGCACTTTCGCCATCACGCTGGCAATCGCCTGCCGCTGGACGTGCTGGTGGTGGATGAGGCGTCGATGATCGATCTGGAAATGATGGCCAATCTGCTCGACGCCTTGCCGCTCCATGCCCGCCTGGTGCTGCTGGGCGACAAGGACCAACTGGCGTCGGTGGAAGCCGGTGCCGTGCTGGGCGACCTGTGCCGGGATGCCGAAGCTGGCTGGTACAGCCCGCAGACCCGGGCCTGGCTGGAGACGGTCAGCGCTGAGGACCTGGGCAGCAGCGGCTTGCAGGAAGACCTCGACGCCAGCCACCCGCTGGCGCAACAAGTGGTGATGTTGCGTCACTCGCGGCGCTTTGGCGAAGGCAGTGGCATCGGCCAACTGGCGCGCTGGGTCAACCAGCAGCAGGCCGAGGAGGCGCGCAAGCTACTGGCGGCCTGCAGTCACGCCGACCTGTTTGTCCTGGCGCTCAAGGGCGAGCAGGACCGGGCCCTGGAGCGCCTGTTGCTGGAAGGTCACGGTGACGGGCCGCAGGGTTACCGGCATTACCTGAGCCTGTTGCGCAACCAGCGCCCCAGCCCGGACGCCTTGCCTGAGGATCAGGTGTGGACGGATTGGGCGCGGCAGGTGTTGCAGGCCTTCGATGCGTTCCAGCTGCTGTGCGCGGTGCGCAAGGGCCCCTGGGGCGTCGAAGGACTCAATCAGCGCATCACCGCGGCGCTGCTCAAGGCCCGGCTGATCGACAGCGACCAGCAGTGGTACGAAGGTCGTCCGGTGCTGATGACCCGCAACGACTACGGCCTGGGCCTGATGAACGGCGACATCGGCATCGCCCTCAAATTGCCTGAGCGCGATGCCCTGCCTGGCGGCAAGCAGGTGCTGCGCGTGGCCTTTGCCCGCAACGACGGGCAGGGCGGGGTACGGTTCGTGTTGCCCAGTCGGCTCAACGATGTAGAGACCGTCTACGCCATGACCGTGCACAAATCCCAGGGCTCGGAATTCGCCCACACCGCGCTGATCCTGCCGGACGCCCTCAACCCGGTGCTGACCAAGGAACTGATCTACACCGGCATCACCCGAGCCAAGGATTGGTTCAGCCTGATCGAGTCGCGCAGCGGGGTGTTTGAAGAGGCGGTCAAGCGCAAGGTCAAGCGCTTGAGCGGGCTGATGCTGGAATTGGCGGACGCCAGCGATAGGTGACCGATCGGTCAGCTTCCTCAGCGTCACGCCAGTGCTGCAACAAACGGCATAGCCCCGCGGTCTGGCAGGCGGGGCGTCCTCGCCGGGGTATCGGCGCTGTGCTATCGTTGCGGCATCATTTTGTCGAAATCAACGAGAATCCCCGCATGAAGCTGGCTGTCTGGACGACAGAATCCATGATGAGCTGCAAGCGCTTGGTGCTGGCTGGGATTCTCTGTCTGTTCAGCGTGCAACTGTTCGCCGAAAGCCGATTGCCGGCCAGCATGGCCGACCAGCGCGCCCGCTCGGTGACCCAGGTGGTGCTGGGGATTCTCAGCTACGCCCGCTGGCCGGTCGAACCCGACAAATTGCGCCTGTGCCTCCTCGGCCCTACCCAATACACCGACGACCTGGTCAAGGGCACCACCCAGGCCACCGGCCGTCCGGTGTTGGTGCGCCGACTGTTGGCGAGCTACCCGGCTATCGCCACTGAATGTGATGCGGTCTATATCGGCGAACTGAGCGCCGAGGAACGCAGTGGCTTGTTCACCTCGTTGATCGGGCACCCGGTGCTGAGCATCAGCGAGGCCGACGAGCATTGCGCGGTGGGCAGCCTGTTTTGCTTGCGAGTCAGCGACCAGCAAGTGTCGTTCGAGGTCAACCTCGACTCGGTGGCGCGCAGCGGCGTGCGCATTCACCCCAGCGTATTGCAACTCTCGCGTCGCAAGTCGGTAGCGCCATGAACCTGTTCAACCGAGACGGGCGTCCGACCCTGCGTTCAGTCATTGGCCGTGGCAACCTGATCGTGGCGCTGGTCGGGGTGGCCATGACCAGCTTGTCCCTGACAGTGCTCGGTGTGCTGGCGTTGCGGGTGTATGCCGATCACAACCTGCACCTGATCGCCCGCTCCATCAATTACACCGTGGAAGCGGCGGTGGTGTTCAACGACAAGGCCGCCGCCAACGAAGCGCTGGCCTTGATCGCCTCCACCGAAGAAGTGGCCGACGCGCAGGTGTTCGATGCCCAGGGCCAGTTGTTGGCCCGCTGGCAGCGTGGTGAGCACGGGCTGGTCTCGGCATTGGAAGCACAGATCGCCCGCAGCGTACTGGAAGAGCCGATCCTCATGCCCATCGTCCATCAGGACCGGGAAGTCGGCAGCATCCTGATCATCGGCCATGGCGGCAGCCTGATGCGCTTCCTGCTCAGCGGCCTGGCGGGGATTATCCTGTGCAGCGCCCTCAGCGCCTGGGTTGCGTTGTTCCTCGCGCGGCGCCAACTCAAGGGCATCACCGGGCCGTTGCGCAGCCTGGCGCGAGTGGCGCACGCGGCCCGCAGCGAGCGCGCCTTTGACCAGCGCGTGCCGCCGGCGCGCATCGCCGAACTGGACAGCCTGGGCAACGACTTCAATGCCTTGCTCGACGAACTGGAGTCCTGGCAGACCCACCTGCAGAGCGAAAACGAAAGCCTGGCGCACCAGGCCAATCACGACAGCCTCACCGGGTTGCCCAACCGGGCCTTCTTCGAAGGACGGCTGGCGCGGGCCGTGCGCAGTGCCAGCAAGTACAACGAACGAGTGGCCGTGCTGTTTCTCGACAGCGATCGGTTCAAGGGCATCAACGACAACTACGGGCACGCGGCCGGCGATGCGGTGCTGGTAGCGGTGGCCACCCGGGTACGTGCGCAACTGCGCGAAGAAGACCTGGTGGCGCGGCTCGGTGGCGATGAGTTTGCTGTGCTGCTGACCCCTCTGCACAAGATCGAAGATGCCGAGCGCATTGCCGGCAAGATCATCGCCAGCATGGCACTGCCGGTGCAGTTGCCTGATGGCTCCTCGGTCCAGACCTCGCTGAGTGTCGGGATCGCGCTTTACCCGGATCATGGTGCCACCCCTGGCACCTTGTTACATGCCGCCGACGCGGCGATGTACCAGGCCAAACGCCTCTCCCGAGGCGGGCAATACACGGCACGGTCGGAGCACCTTGCCGCCAATCTTAAAACCAGGAGCTAACCTCGTGTTCTCAGTTACCCAGCGTTCCCTTCGATTCTTCACCCTGACCCTGTTCATGGCCCTGCTGGCCTTGACCGGGTGCCAGACGGCGCCGCAAAAGGGCCTGACCCCCGCGCAAATCGCCGTGCTCAAACAGCAGGGGTTCGAACTGACTGACGAAGGCTGGGCGTTTGGCTTGTCGGGCAAGGTGCTGTTCGGCAGCGACGTGGAAAGCCTCAACGCGCAGAGCACGGAAATTGTCGAGCGCATCGGCAAGGCGCTACTGGGAGTTGGCATCGACCGCGTGCGAGTCGACGGCCACACCGATGCCTCCGGCAAGGAAGCCTACAACCAGCAACTGTCCATGCGCCGCGCCAAGAGCGTGCGCAACGTACTGACCCGCGTCGGCATGCGTGAAGAAAACGTCCAACTGCGCGGCCTCGGCAGCAGCGTACCGGTAGCCTCAAACAAAACCGCCAGCGGCCGCACCGAAAACCGCCGCGTGGCCATCGTGGTCAGCGCCGACTAATCGGTAAAGAAGATCTGGTGGAGCCGCAGCAGTACATCGAGTACTTCAAGGAACTCAGGTGACCCAATGAATACAGGGGCTAACCGCTATGAGCATCCTTGAAGTTCGAGTTGTGGTTACAAACCTCGCTGTTCCCTGAAACCGAGCACGAGGCTCGTCCACCATCGCCGCGTGAACTCCTCTGCGTATTTGCCATACTTGCTCAGAGTCGGAAAGGGTCAGATTCGCCTTTGCGCGGCTTCAAGCGAGCAATAACATCAGGGGACGTTTTTATAGGATGCTTTCGGAAAAGACCTCCGGTCATGCCCACATATCCGTAATGGATGTTTGATCAGATGTCATAGAAATTTTCGTACCGTCCTTGTTTGTGCCAAATCCCGCTTCCCCTGATTCTAGAAAATATCGCCTTATGGTTTCGCTGTATCCGTGGTGCATTGCCTCAAGCGATCTGTATCCGTGCCACTGCCTTCACTTCTATCAATATCGCCGTTCGCATCAAGGTAAATGTGAGTCGTTGGCCATTTTGGGGTGATGTTGACGCAATGGTTACGAGTCCTATCACCCCACCAATAGAACTCCATAAAGAAGTCTTCATCTGGGAATATGTGTCCATAGTCCAACGACGTTTCGCCGGGATACAGCCATCCGCGACCACTTCTGTAAATCCTGTTCTGCGTATTCCAGACGGCTCCGAGTTTTTCTGATGCCTCCTTTGAATATTGGATGGTTACCCTTGGGGTTGCGATATACCAGAATGCAAACGGCGAGAGCAGCAGAAGTACGGTAAAGATTATCCTGCGTCTAATTGGTTTCACATTTGTGCACACGTACACCATCTCCCCATTCTATTGGCGAGACTGACAACACTTTGTCCATAACCATTTTGATTGTGATGCCTCCTCTTGGTTGCTCCTTGTAGAGCTGTACACCTATGCCAATCGATATCCGGTCGGGAGCATCATCCCAAGCCCGTAGCCCTTCAACATCCCCTGAGCGTTGTGGGCCGGGAAGTGGTTTTTCCGGCGTTTGCTGAGTCAGTAGTTCTTTAAATTTTTCTCCCGACTTACGGAGGGAGTCCGAGACAATTTGCTCAAGCTCCGCACCATCAGAAAGCACACTTTCTGAAAGACCACCGGCCATACCTACATATCCATAATGGATATTCGACCAAGTATCGTCGAAGTAATCGTACCGTCCTCGTTTGTGAAAGATCCCGCCTACCCCTGATTTTAGAAAATATCGCCTTATGATTTCGCTGTATCCGTGGTGCACTGCTTAAAGCGATCCGTATCCGTATCCGTATCCGTATCCGTGCCGCTGCCTTCGCTGATATCAATGTTGCCGCTACGGTCTAAATGGATTTCAGTCGTAGGCCACTTGGGTGTGATGCTAATACAGTGGCTGCCACCTTTATCGCTCCACCAGTCAAACATCATGAAAAACCTGTTGTTGGGGAAGATATGTCCAACATCACCAGTTGTCTTTCCGGGGAGCAGATCGCCTCGAACGATTGTGTGCTGTGTATTTAGGACGTAACTGATATTTTCGATGCCGTCCTTTGAGTAGTAAATGACGACGCGTGGCATCGCTATATACCAGCATGCAATAAGAGCGAAGATTGACAGTGCAATCCCCCGACCGATGTTTAGCTGTCTTTTCTCACTTGCAGGCATGCCGTTTAACCCCTTTGCCCCATTCGGCTATTGGCACCGCAACACCTTGTCCAAGATTATTTTTGCGGTCACGCCGTGCAGGTCTTGTCCTATACTGTTGGCACTTGCTCGTATCATGATTCAACCCCCAATCGATGTCGCGAGGTCGTCGGCAAACACAACGGCATGATCAATTTTGGCTATGTGGACCCGCTGGACGCAGACGGAATAGGCCCGGAAAATATCGAATTACGGTTTTGCCCAATCTCCTTTGCATTGATCTAAACGTTCCTCATCTGTACCGAATGTTTTCACCGTGTCGATGTTGCCATTCAAGTCGAGATAGATATTAGTGTTCGGCCATTTTGGGGTGATACTGACGCAATGGCGGCGCCCCTTGTCGCTCCACCAATTAAAGTGCATGAAAAAGTCTTCGTCTGGAAATATAAATCCCTTATCAGACGTCCCGCCTCCAGGACGCATTTGACCTTTGTAAATCCGATGTTGCACGTTCCAGATGTACTTAAGCTCTTCCTTGGCGTTTTCGGCGTAGTGAACGGTTACAGTCGGCTCAAAAAAGGTCTGGACTACAAAAAACACTATGGGTAGCAATGGAATGTATAACAACCATGCACACCCAGAGGGCCCCTTATCCGCATGTGTGGTCGTCAATCCCAGCTCCCCAGTTCTCCGGTTCTACCGCCAGCACTTCGTCCATAACCATCTTCGCTGTTATCCCGCCGCTTGGGTGCAGGTTGGCGAGCTTCACGCCAATACTGATTGATACCCTATCAGCTATGTCGTCCCATGATCTCAATTCAGTCCATGGACTGGCTGAAGGATGAGGGCCGGTAAGTTTCCAATCCGCTTTGGGCTTTTCCAGCATCTCATCGGTCTTCCTAGCGGAGTCCGATACAACTTGCTCAGCCCCGGCACCGTCCAGCAATACACTTTCAGAAAGTCCGCCAATGACTCCGACATATCCATAATGGATATTCGACCAGATGTCATAGAAATACATGTGCTTCCCTTGCTTGTACCAGATGGTGCCATTAAACAGCTTTTTCAGTTTGGGCTTGTGATCCCACTCTTGATTTTGCCCCACTTTCTTAGTCCAGATCACAAAGGCCGCTGCTTTCCTTGCTTGTGCAATATTGCTGAAATTCGGTGGCCCCGCCAGCTTTGCATACCAAGGCAGTTCAGAAAATCTCTTCGCTTCCACTTCGGGATCGTAGTCAATGAGCTTTCTCATCTCCAACACAGCCGGGTCGTAGATATTGCGATTCATCTCGCCAGCAATGTATCTGGCCAGTTCTTCCATCTGGTCGGGATGATTACACGTGGCGGAATTCGCGCTCGGCATGCTTGGAAAGGCAGCGGTATCATCTACTGACTTCGGATCAACCCAATTGGAGTTTGTCGCCGCTGGGTTGTCAGAATAGCTTGCCGCTGGGTTGGATGCCCTAGTTGGTTGCGCTGCAGCACTTGTTCGCAACGGCGCTATCAGGCGGTTGCGACCCGTGGGGCAACCGCAGTGGATTCTTGAACCATCCAGCGCCGTAGCAACTCCCATCCACTTCATGGCGGGTAGGCTTTCGACAATTACGCCCTTTTCGCCGCATAGCGGGCAGGGGGTGGTTTTATCCCCAAGGCGCAAGACACCTCGACCCCCTTGTGTCGCATTGGGAAGGCTGCTGATACATATCGCGCCAGTAGTGGTTACATCACCGTGCAGACCTTGTCCTAAACCGTTGACACTTGCCCGTATCATGATTCAACCCTCAATCGATGTCGGGAGGTCTTGTCACCTATTCCAATGTCGCGCCCTGTAACCATCGTGTGTCCCTACTTGCTGTATTTGAATGCGGCAGGACGCTACCTCATATGGCCATGGCGTGGCTGTAGGATGGTTCTCTAAGTTCATGAGGAATTTTCAATTGTTGCTCTGAAGGGGTGACTCTAGTGAGAGGGGCAATGCGGGCGTCGAGGTGTTACAAGCAGGGTATCAAGCACTGTTTCAAAGTCTTGGCAAAGACCTGCTGACCTCATGATGCCAGGACTTGATTCCTTGAAGATCTGTCAGTCCGCAAACAGCGTCTCGCGACTGTCGCCCATCAGCAGGCCCTGATTTCGTTCGGTCACGTTACGGATGTAATCCCAGAGCAGGGTGATCCGCTTGAGCTTGCGCAAGTCCTCGCGGCAGTACATCCAGAACTGCCGGGTGATGTTGATTTCTGCCGGTAGCACCGGCAGCAGCCGTGCATCCTGGGCTGCCAGGAAGCACGGCAGGATCGCCAGCGAGCGGCCTTGCTGGGCGGCGACGAATTGGGCGATCACGCTGGTGCTGCGCAGGTTGGCGCTGGCGCCGGGCAGGACGTTGGCCAGGTACAGCAGCTCCGAGCTGAAGGCCAGGTCGTCGACATAACTGATGAACTGATGCTGGGCCAGGTCCGCCGGGCGGCGGATGGGCGGGTGTTGGTCGAGGTAGTCCTGGGTCGCGTACAGCTGCAGGCGGTAGTCGCAGAGTTTGCAGCAGACATACGGCCCGTGTTCCGGACGCTCAAGAGCAATGACGATGTCCGCTTCGCGCTTGGACAGGCTGATGAAGTGCGGCAGCGGCAGGATGTCCACCGAGATCGCCGGGTAGGCATCGACGAAGTGGCTCAACTGCGGCGTGATGAAAAAGCTGCCGAAGCCTTCGGTACAGCCCATGCGCACATGCCCGGACAACGCCACCCCCGAACCTGACACCTGCTCGCACGCCATGTGCAGGGTGCTTTCTATCGACTCGGCATAGCCCAGTAGACGCTGGCCCTCGGCGGTGAGGACAAAGCCGTTGGTCCGCGACTTCTCGAACAGCAGGGTGCCCAGGGCGCCTTCCAGCGAACTGATGCGCCGCGACACCGTGGTGTAATCCACGGCCAGGCGTTTGGCGGCCGTGCTGGCCTTGCGGGTACGGGCCACCTCGAGGAAAAACTTCAAGTCATCCCAGTTCAGGGAGCCCAGCGATGTGA
Source organism: Pseudomonas sp. IT-P176 (assembly GCF_949767245.1). NCBI lineage: Bacteria > Pseudomonadati > Pseudomonadota > Gammaproteobacteria > Pseudomonadales > Pseudomonadaceae > Pseudomonas > Pseudomonas sp. IT-P176. Next base: position 30,162 of record NZ_CATKPN010000055.1, on the reverse strand, counting down.
TGTTTTTTTGCATGTTGGACCGGCTTTTATGTGCGTTCTTATTAGAAGTTTGCACATCTATACTCCAAAAACAGTCCGCCCACCACGTCGCGGTCCACGCCTCATCTCAAGGCGGCTTGTTCGCCTTGGCTCCCAGCATAACTATAAGTCCCGGAGACCAGCATGAACGCATCCCTCACGCCCAACGAAACCACCGTGCAAACGGCCAAGCTGTTGATCGACGGTCAATGGGTCGAGTCCAAGACCACCGAATGGCACGACATCGTCAATCCGGCGACCCAGCAAGTGCTGGCCAAGGTGCCGTTTGCCACCGCTGAAGAAGTCAACGCTGCCATTGACGCCGCCCATCGTGCGTTCCAGACCTGGAAGCTGACCCCGATCGGCGCGCGGATGCGCATCATGCTCAAGCTCCAGGCCTTGATTCGCGAGCACTCCAAGCGCATCGCCGTGGTCCTCAGTGCCGAGCAGGGCAAAACCATCGCCGACGCTGAAGGCGACATTTTCCGTGGCCTGGAAGTGGTCGAGCACGCCTGCTCCATCGGCACCCTGCAAATGGGCGAGTTTGCCGAGAACGTCGCCGGCGGCGTCGACACCTATACCCTGCGCCAGCCTATCGGTGTGTGCGCTGGCATCACCCCATTCAACTTCCCGGCGATGATCCCACTGTGGATGTTCCCGATGGCCATCGCCTGCGGCAACACCTTCGTGCTCAAGCCGTCCGAACAGGACCCGCTGTCGACCTTGCTGCTGGTGGAACTGGCGATCGAAGCCGGCGTACCGGCCGGTGTGCTCAACGTGGTGCACGGCGGTAAAGACGTGGTGGATGCGCTGTGCACCCACAAGGACATCAAGGCGGTGTCCTTCGTCGGTTCGACCGCGGTCGGCACCCACGTCTACGACCTGGCCGGCAAGCACGGCAAACGCGTGCAATCGATGATGGGCGCCAAGAACCACGCCGTGGTACTGCCGGATGCCAACCGCGAGCAAACCCTCAACGCCCTGGTCGGTGCCGGTTTCGGTGCGGCCGGGCAACGCTGCATGGCCACCTCGGTAGTGGTCCTGGTAGGTGCGGCCAAGCAATGGCTGCCGGACCTCAAGGCGCTGGCGCAAAAACTCAAGGTCAATGCCGGCAGTGAGCCAGGCACCGATGTCGGCCCGGTGATCTCCAAGCGCGCCAAGGCACGGATCCTCGACCTGATCGAAAGCGGTATCAAGGAAGGCGCCAAGCTGGAACTCGATGGTCGCGAGATTAGCGTCCCGGGCTTCGAGCAAGGCAACTTCGTCGGTCCGACCCTGTTCTCCGGGGTGACCACCGACATGCAGATCTACACCCAGGAAATCTTCGGCCCGGTGCTGGTGGTGCTCGAAGTCGACACCCTTGACCAGGCGATCGCCATGGTCAACGCCAACCCGTTCGGCAACGGTACCGGCCTGTTCACCCAGAGCGGGGCGGCGGCGCGCAAGTTCCAGAGCGAAATCGACGTCGGCCAGGTGGGTATCAACATCCCGATCCCGGTACCAGTGCCGTTCTTCAGCTTCACCGGTTCCCGTGGCTCCAAGCTCGGCGACCTGGGCCCGTATGGCAAGCAAGTGGTGCAGTTCTACACTCAGACCAAGACCGTCACCAGCCGCTGGTTTGATGACAACAGCGTCAACGACGGTGTGAACACCACGATCAACCTGCGCTAAGGAGCCCGACATCATGAAGATTGCGTTTATTGGTCTGGGCAACATGGGCGCGCCGATGGCGCGCAACCTGATCAAGGCCGGCCATTCGTTGAACCTGGTCGACCTGAACAAGGCGGTGCTGGCCGAGCTGGAGCAACTGGGCGGGCACATCAGCGCCACGGCCCGTGAAGCCGCGCAGGGTGCCGAACTGGTAATCACCATGCTGCCGGCCGCGGTGCATGTGCGCAGCGTCTGGCTGGGTGAAGACGGCGTACTGGCGGGGATCGGCAAAGGGGTCCCGGCGGTGGACTGCAGCACCATCGACCCGCAGACCGCCCGCGATGTCGCCGCAGCGGCAGCCAAGCAGGGCGTAACCATGGCTGACGCACCGGTGTCCGGTGGCACCGGTGGTGCGGCGGCCGGCACCCTGACCTTCATGGTCGGCGCTACGGTGGAGCTGTTCGCCACCCTGCAACCGGTGCTGGCGCAGATGGGCCGCAACATCGTGCACTGCGGTGAAGTCGGCACCGGGCAGATCGCCAAGATCTGCAACAACCTGCTGCTGGGCATTTCCATGGTTGGTGTCAGTGAAGCCATGGCCCTGGGCGACGCGCTGGGGATCGACACCGGCGTGCTGGCGGGAATCATCAACAGCTCGACCGGCCGTTGCTGGAGTTCGGAGATGTACAACCCTTGGCCTGGGGTGGTGGAAACCGCGCCGGCTTCGCGTGGCTACACCGGTGGTTTTGGTGCCGAACTGATGCTCAAGGACCTCGGACTGGCCACCGAAGCAGCACGCCAGGCGCATCAGCCTGTGGTAATGGGCGCGGTAGCCCAGCAGCTGTACCAGGCCATGAGCCTGCGCGGTGAAGGTGGCCAGGATTTCTCGGCCATCATCAACAGCTACCGCAAGCCGCAGTAAAACAGGCACTGCCACACACACAACAGCCTGTGGGTCCGGGCTTGCCAGGGATGGTGGTGTGTCAGTGGCCGTAAATGCTGGCTGTGCCGGCCCCATCGCGGGCAAGCCCGCACCCACATTGGATCTGTGGTACACACAGATCCCGCATACGCATAAAAACCTGTGGGAGCGGGCTTGCCCGCGAAGAGGCCGGCACAGTCAATATCAACGTTGACGGTGCTGGCGCATTCGCGGGCAAGCCCGCTCCCACAGTGGTTTTGCACCCATTACCGGATGCAATACTCAGGCAAACACGAAGTACTTGCGCACAGTCTCCACCACTTCCCAGGTGCCTTTCATCCCCGGCTCGACCACAAAGATGTCACCCGCACGCAGATGGATCGGCGCCATGCCGTCCGGGGTGATCACGCAGTAGCCTTCCTGGAAATGGCAGTACTCCCACTTCACATAGTCGACTCGCCATTTGCCTGGCGTGCAGATCCAGGTGCCCATGATCTTGCTGCCATCCTCGCTGGTGTAGGCGTTGAGGTTGACGGTGTGCGGGTCGCCTTCGAGCTTTTCCCATTTGCAGGCGTCGAGCACTGGCAACGGGTGGGTATCACGAAGGACGGTAATGGGTTGGGACATGCTGACTCCGAGCGTTGGGCAGGAATGAAGTCCCACCCTATAGCGCCCGGCGCAGGCTCAGTTGTCTGTGCTCGACACTCAGCTGTCCAGAAACGCGCGGGGCCTCAGACCCGCTCCAGTGTGCACTGGTCCTGCACCTGGGCCAGGCTGGCCTGCAACGCGCTCAATTGCTGGTGTTGGCGGGTCAGTTGCTTGATGGTGTCGGTCAGTTGCCGCTTCTTGTCCGTGATCGCCTGGTGCGCCAGGTTCCAGGGCGGAGTCTGGCCACGGTGCGGCTCGAACATCGCCTGCATTTCCTTGAGCTTGAAACCCAGTTGCTGGGCGCACTTGATGAAGCTCAGCAACTCGACGCTCTGCTGGTCGTAGATGCGGTACTTGCCCTGGCGCTGGGCAGGCGGCAGCAGGCCGATGTCTTCGTAGTGACGAATGCTCTTGATGGTGGTGCCGGACAGTTTCGCCGCTTTACCGATGTACATGAAAAGTCCCTTTTTCGTGGATGTCCCGGATAACGCGGCGGATTATCCCTGAGACTTACCCCTGAGCGATAGCCTTGGCGCGTGCCAGCCAGGTCTGGCGCTGACGTGCGGTCGAGTTCAGCAGCGGGCCGAAGGTCAGGGTGGTGCGCGGGCGGATGCCGCAGAACGCCAGGGTGGTCTTGCGCACCTGGTGCAACCCGGGCATGCGATACACCCAGCGGTAGTACCAGGGCGGGGTGTCCATGGTCACCAACAGATCGGCGGTGCGCCCCTGCAGCAGCTTTTGTGGAAAGGCTTTGCCCGGGCGGTACTTGAAGGCAAAGCCGGGAAGCAGCACCCGGTCGAAAAAGCCCTTGAGCAACGCGGGAATGGCTCCCCACCAGATCGGGTAGACCAGTGTCAGGTGCTCGGCCCAAGTGATGTCCTCCTGGGCCTTGAGCAGGTCGGCTTCCAGTGGCTGGACCTGCTGGTAGCCTTCGCGCAGGATCGGGTCGAAACTCAAGGTGCCCAGGCGCAGCTCGCGCACTTGATGCCCGGCCTCCCGGGCTGCCTGCACGTAGTGATCGGCGAGGGCGCCGCAGAAACTCTGGCTCGAAGGATGGCCGAGAATCACCAGTATCCGTTTGCTCATGTGCTTACCCCGCGATAGTCGAGGCGCGAGGATAAAGTCGACCCCACGGGGGAGAGTCAAGGGGCGCGGCGAATGCTGCTGGCGTAGCGTGAAATATCTATCGGCTAAACGGTGATTTTTTAGCATTAAGTGCGAAACATTTGCTGAATGCCGAAGTTTTTCGCAAGAAAGTTCAGGGGTTTCGCTCGTATCATTCACGCGTGAGCAAGCCGAGATTTGAACAATGAAAAAAACACCATCCTGGTGGGACATCAGCCCACCCTTGAGCACCGCGACGCCCACCTGGCCGGGTGATACACCCTTCCAGGAAGAGCGGGTCTGGACGTTCGGTCCCGAGTGCCCGGTCAACGTCGGGCGCATTACCCTGTCGCCGCACACCGGCGCCCACGTCGACGCGCCCCTGCATTACAGCCCGGACGGTGCGCCCATCGGCGAGGTGTCGCTGGAGGTCTACATGGGCCCGTGCCGCGTCCTGCATTGCCTGGACAGCGGCGCCCTGGTGCAGCCCGAGCAGCTTGCCGGGCGCTTGCAGCAGTTGCCTGAGCGGGTGCTGTTGCGCACCTACCGCCAGGTACCGCTGGCCACCTGGGACCCGGACTTCACTGCCGTGGCCAAGGACACCGTGGACCTGCTGGCCAGCCTCGGCGTGCGCCTGATCGGTATCGATACACCGTCCCTCGACCCGCAACAATCCAAGACCATGGACGCGCACAACGCCGTCGCTCGCCATGGCATGGCGATCCTCGAAGGGATCGTCCTCGATGACGTGCCGGAAGGTGACTACGAGCTGATCGCCTTGCCGCTGCGCTTTGCCAATCTTGACGCCAGCCCGGTCCGGGCGATTTTGCGTCCGCTGAATACATCGCCACTTGAGGAGCCTGCGCAATGAGCCAATGTCCCTATTCCCCGGGCAACCAGACAGACGAATGGCATAACGCCGAGCTGAATTTTTCCGACTCCATGAGCTACGGCGACTACCTGGACCTGGGGCGGATTCTCAGCGCCCAGCACCCGTTGTCGCCGGACCATAACGAAATGCTGTTCATCATCCAGCACCAGACATCCGAGCTGTGGATGAAACTGATGCTGCACGAACTCAAGGCGGCCCGTGAACACGTGCGCCTGGGCGAGCTGCCACCAGCGTTCAAGATGCTGGCGCGGGTGTCGCGGATCTTCGACCAACTGGTGCATGCCTGGACCGTGCTGGCGACCATGACCCCCACCGAATACCACGCGATCCGGCCATTTCTCGGGCAGTCGTCGGGCTTCCAGTCGTTCCAGTACCGCGAGATCGAATTCATCCTCGGCAACAAGAGCGCCACCCTGTTGCGCCCCCATGCCCACCGTCCGGAACTGCTGGCCGAACTGCAGCAGTCGCTGGCCACGCCATCGCTGTACGACGAGGCGATTCGCCTGATGGTCAGCGCCGGCCTGGCGATCGACCCGCAGCGCCTGACCTGCGACCCAACCCAGCCAACCGCCCATGACGCCTCGGTCGAAGCCGCCTGGCGAGTGGTCTACAAGAACCCGACGCAATACTGGGACCTGTACCAGTTGGCCGAGAAATTCATCGACCTCGAAGACTCGTTCCGCCAGTGGCGCTTCCGCCATGTGACCACGGTCGAGCGGATCATCGGCTTCCAGCCAGGCACCGGCGGCACCGAAGGCGTGGGTTACCTGCGCAAGATGCTCGACACCGTGCTGTTCCCTGAACTGTGGCGCGTACGCTCCACCCTCTGAACACAGGGATTGTGGTTTACGCAGACAGTAAAAAGCCCCGGCATTCAGCGAATGCCGGGGCTTTTTACTGGCTGACGGTTATCGCGCGACCGACAGCGCTCGTGTGCGGGCAACCCGCATGCGGTAGGCCACGTACAGGATCGCGACCCAGACCGGAATCGCGAACACCGACGCCCGTATGCCCGGGATCGCCAGCATCACGCAGACGATCATGAGCATGAAGGCCAGGCACAGATAGTTGGTGTAGGGCGACCAGAATGCCTTGAAGCCCGGGACGATGCCTTTGAGGTGCATGGCCTTGCGGAACTTCAAGTGCGTCAGGCTGATCAGCGCCCAGTTGATCATCAGCGAAGCAACTACCAGGGCCATCAACAGCTCCAGCGCACCGTGGGGTGCCACGTAGTTGACCACCACGCACAGCAGGGTGACCAGCGCCGAAACGCTCAACGCCAGCAGTGGCACGCCTTGCTTGGTCAGCTTCATCAACTGCTTGGGTGCATCGCCCTGTTCGGCCAGGCCGTAGAGCATGCGGCTGTTGCAGTAGACGCCGCTGTTATACACCGAGAGCGCCGCGGTCAGGACCACGAAGTTGAGGATCTGCGCCGCCGTGTCGCTGCCGATCAAGGCAAAGATCTGCACGAACGGGCTGCCGCTGTAGGCATCGCCGGAAGCGCCGAGGGTCTGCAACAGTTGGTCCCAAGGGTACAGCGAGAGCAGCACGGTGAGTGCGCCGACGTAGAAGATCAGCACCCGGTAAACCACCTGGTTGATCGCCTTGGGAATCACTTTGCGCGGCTCGCTGGCCTCGGCAGCGGTGATGCCCACCAGCTCCAGGCCACCGAAGGAGAACATGATGAACGCCATCGCCATCAGCAGGCCGGTGGTGCCATTGGGGAAGAACCCGCCGTGTTCCCACAGGTTGCTCACCGAGGCCTGCGGGCCGCCGGTACCACTGAACAGCATGTAGCAACCGAGGGCGATCATGCCGATGATGGCCACGACCTTGATGATCGCGAACCAGAACTCCATCTCGCCGAACACTTTGACGTTCATGGTGTTGATCAGGTTGACCAGCACAAAGAACACCGCCGCGCTGACCCAGGTCGGCACCTGCGGCCACCAGAACTGGATGTACTTGCCGACGGCGGTCAGCTCCGCCATGCCCACCAGCACGTACAGCACCCAGTAGTTCCAGCCGGACAGGAAACCGGCAAACCCGCCCCAGTAATTGTGGGCGAAGTGGCTGAAAGAACCGGCGACCGGTTCCTCGACAATCATCTCGCCGAGCTGGCGCATGATCAGGAAAGCGATGAACCCGGCAATCGCATAGCCGAGAATCATCGAGGGGCCCGCTGACTTGAGTACACCTGCGGAGCCGAGGAACAACCCTGTGCCAATGGCACCACCCAAGGCGATCAGCTGGATATGTCTGTTCTTCAGCCCTCGCTTGAGTGTGCCCTGTTGCTGTATTTCATCCGCCATCTGGTTACCTTCTAGTTGTTTTGGTCCGGCTGTGTTGCACCCCGACAGCTTATTCAATTACCGCCCGTTTGTGAGCGTCAGACGTTGCTTTCGGTGAACTTTTCGTAATAAAGCTGCACCTTTTCCAGGCTTTGCGCCGCCAGCCAGGTCTTGATCGACTCGACCATCGGCGGTGGTCCGCAGACGTACATGTCGGCGGCGCTGTCGCGCCATTGGCTGGCATCGAAGTGCTCGGCGATGTAGCCGCGCTTGCCGGTCCAGGCTGGCGTGGGTTCGCTGACCACCTCGGTGTAGCGAAATCCCGGCAGGTGCTGGGCGTAGGCCCGGATGCGCGCGGCCTCGCACAGATCGGCTGCATCGCGCACCCCGTAGTACAGGTGCACCGGCTGATCACAACCGCGTGCGGCCATTTCGTCGAGCATCCCCAGCAGCGCCGACAAACCGGTGCCGCCGGCCACCAGCACCAGTGGCCGGGTGATGTGGCGCAGGTAAAACGCCCCCAGTGGCGCTTCCAGTTCGATGCGATCGCCGACCTGGCAACGCTGGCGGATGTAGTTGCTCATGGCGCCGTCCGGCAGCAGGCGAATCAGGAATTGCAGCTGATTGCTGGCGTCGGGGCGGTTGGCGAACGAGTAGGAACGTTTGCTGCTGGTGCCGGGAATCAGCAGCCGCGCGTATTGCCCCGGGAGGAAGTCCAGCAGCGGTGCGCTGGGCTCCAGCGCCAGGTGCAGGATCGCGGTGCTGGCCGAAACCTGGGTGACCTGGCTGACGGTGCCGCTGAGCTGGCCCGGCCCGGCGGCGTTGCACAGGCTGGACGCGAAGTCGAAGTAGAAGGCGGCATCGGACTTCACCCGGGTCTGGCAGGTGAGCATCTTGCGCTGTTGCAGGTCCAGGCTGGAGAGGGCTTCCTCGTCCACATAGTCCTGGCTGTAATCGCCGGATTCACAGCGACCCTGGCACGTGCCACAGACCCCTTCGCGGCAATCCAGGGGAATCTTGATGCCATTGCGCAGCGCGGCATCGAGCAGTATTTCGTTGGCCTGCACGGGAAAGAACAGGGTCTTGCCGTCGGCAAAGCTGAACGCGACCTTATGGTTCATTCACAACTCCAAAAAAGCCGTAGCAGCTGTCGAGCCCGCGAGGCTGCGTTGCGTGTCCGCAGGACCGCCCTTGGGGATTGGCGCGCCTCGTGGGCTCGGCAGCTGCTACAGGTCACAAGTGGTAGAAGTCGAGCACCGAGTTGATGGTGTCGTTGAGCAGCAGCACGTGCTTGCGGGTGATCAGCCAGCTGTCGTTGTGCGGCGTCAGGCGATAAGTGGCATTGCCATAAAACTGCTCGGAAGTGGCCAGGCGGTAGAACAGGGTGTGCCAGTTCAGGCGCACCTCCAGTTCGCCCTGGGGCAGCTCACTGATCCGCACGTTATTGATCAGGTGCAGGGTGCGCGGCATGGGCGTGGCCGAGGCGGCCTTGCCGGTGCGCAGGCGAAACACCCGGTCTTCCAGGCCAGAACGGTTGGCGTAGTAGATCAGCGACATCTCGCGCTTGGGGTCCTGGGTGTAGACGTGCTCGGAGTCCCATTGCGGCAGGTGGAACTCGCTCTGCTCAGCGAACAGCTGGAGGTAGGCGTCCCAGTCCTTGGCGTCGCACAACTCGGACTTACGGTAGAAAAACTGCTCGATCTGATACTGCAATTGCGCATTCATGGTCACACCTCACGCAGCTTCAGGGATTGTTTGTCCAGGCCGTCGAGCAGGAACTTCTGCCAGTTGGCATGCTGGTTGACGTACAGCCCTTCGTGGGTGAACTCGGTGCCGGTCATGGCCGGAGAGATGCCGATGGCCTCGCTGTTGGGCGTGGCGCCCGTGGCCCAGCGATGGCTGCCGCGGGAGATATCGCTCCAGCGCTCCAGGCGTGCCTGGAAACCGCGCTGGGCTTCACGGAACTCCACCAGGTCGTCTGGAGTGCCAAGGCCGGAGACGTTGAAGAAGTCCTCGAACTGGCGAATGCGGTTTTCCCGGTCGGCGTCCGACTCGTTTTTCACCCCCAGGCACTGGCTGATGATCTCGGTCTTGTTCCACGCCACCGGGCGGATGATGCGCAACTGCGAGCTGATCTGGTCGAGGAAAAACAGGCTCGGGTAGACGTTCAGGTTGCGCAGGCGATGCATCATCCACTCGGCCTTTTGCTGGCCGTGTTCTTCGATCAGGCGCGGCATGATGGTCGCGTAGCCGGAGCGTACCGAGGGGTTGGGCATGTCACTGAACAACACGCTGTGCCCGTTGTTGAAGGCGAACCAGCCGTCATCGGTGTTGGCATCGCCGGCACCGAGCTTGCTGTAGTCCAGGGTGCTGCCGCCGGCGCTGCCGTTTTCGCTGTTGACCTGCTGGCGATGCTGCACCGTGGCCACGTAGTTATAGTGAACCGTGCTGACGTGGTAGCCATCCAGGCCATTCTCGTTCTGCAGTTTCCAGTTGCCATCGTAGGTGTAGGCCGACTTGCCGGGCAGCACCTCCAGTTCGCCGGTGGGCGACTGCGCGACCATCATGTCGAAGAACACCCGGGCGTCACCCAGGAAGTCTTCCAGGCTGTCGCTGCCCTGCACATCGAGGCTGATGAACACAAACCCCTTGTAGCTCTGGATGCGCGCCTTCTTCAGGCCGCGAGTGGCCTTGTCGAAGCCTTCCGGGTACTCGCCCGGGGCCTTGACCTTGACCAGGCGGCCGTCGCTTTTGTAGCACCACGCATGGAATGGGCAGGTGAAGGTCGACTGGTTGCCCTTGCCGACCCGGGTCAGGGTGGTGCCGCGATGCTGGCAAGCGTTGATCAGTGCATTGAGCTGGCCGTCACCGTCGCGGGTGATGATCATCGGCTGGCGTCCGGCACGCATGGTGACGAAGTCGTGGTTATTGGCCAGCTCGCTTTCGTGGCAGGCGTAGATCCAGTTCTTCTCGAAGATCAGCTCCATTTCCAGGTCGAACAGCTGCGGCTCGGTGAACATCTCCCGGGCAATGCGAAACACGCCCTCCACCGGACGGAAGTCCAGGCAACCTTCGATAAACGTTTTCCACTGCTCGAGGTTTTTCTCGCCACTCATGGGTCTGCGCCTTTTTTTATTCAAGCTAATCGGTGCGCACATTAGAGAGAGCGGGGCGGGGCAGGGTCTATCCGGTTACTCGACGAAGGCAATCCACAAAATCCGCTGGGGCCGACAACGGGCAGTGGGTGCGGGTAACACCTGGGCAGCGAATACCCATCGCTGCGCCCCAAACGATGAACGGCTGCCCCAACCGGCAGCATTGAGGTACTGTTTTGCCCAGTTTGGAGGACTGTGCCAGGGCAACTATCCGGCTCTGCTGCGCCGGGTTATCCGCTTATTCGGCGATTGCTATCCATCGACTCAGGGAGCGGGTCGAGTGGTCTGGAACTTGCTCCGTCCAAACCAGAGGTGTGCCGTCAGAGTGCACTGAAAAAATATTGCCGTGGGTGTGCCGTGATGAGTAGCAAAGCCGATCCGCAGAGTCGCGATATTCGTATCGATCACTATGACCTTGAAGGGGCCAGGACCTGGATGTCCGGTATCTGTGGCCCTCATCGCCTGGAAACCGCCACCCCCGAGCGGATCCGTTTTCACCACAGTGCCAATGTCTTCAAGTCGATGGCCACCACCCTCGGTACCATCGAGTACGGCACCGACGTGACGGTGGATATCGAAGACGCCGAGCACTTCAGCAGCTACAGCCTCAGCCTGCCGCTGGTGGGTGAGCAGGAACTGCGCAAGAACGGCAGCCTGCTGCGCTCGGATCGTGACCAGGGGGTGATCATTTCACCGAACGAAAACCAGGTGCTGGCGATTTCCGGCGACTGCCGCAAGGTCCAGGTGGTGATCACCCGGGCGGCCATGAGCGAGTCCCTGGAAGGCATCCTGCAACGTCCGCTCGACGCACCGCTGCGCTTTGAACCGTTGATGGATGCGGTGGATGGCGCATCGGCCGCGTGGTGGCGCATGGCGCGCTATTTCATTGCGGAGCTTGAGCGCAGCAGCACGCTGTTTGACCAGGTGACCTTCACCCGCGACATCGAAAGCTCGTTGATCAAGGGCCTGATCCTCGCCCAGCCCAACAACTACTCCGAGGAGCTGCGCGGGGTGCTGGGGGTGAAGGTGCCGCACTACCTGGTGCGGGCCAAGCAGTACATCCACGACAACGCCCGCGAAGCCTTGCACCTGGAAGACATCGAGGCCGCGGCAGGGGTGTCGCGGTTCAAGCTGTTCGAGGCGTTTCGCAAATACTTCGCCCTGTCGCCCATGGCCTACCTGAAAAAACACCGCTTGAATGCAGTGCGCCAGGACCTGCTCGAACACGGTCAGGCGCGCAATATCTCCGAGGTTGCCATGGCCTGGGGCTTTACCCACATGGGGCGTTTTTCCGCCGAGTACCGCAAGCTGTTCGACGAGTCCCCCAGCGCGACCGTGCAGCGCAACGAAGCCCGGCGCATGCGCGGGCTGTGAGCTGTTGCCGGGCTACTTGCGCGCGACCAGGTCGAGCAGGTCGTCGCGCTCCTTGATCTTCTGCAGGACGATTTCCGAGCGGATATCGGTGACCCCCGCCGTGCGGTTGAGCTTGTTGACGATGAAATCCGAGAAGTGCTTGAGGTTGCGCGCCTGCACCCGCAGCACGTAGTTGCTGGCGCCGGTGATCACGTAGGCGGTGGCCACTTCCGGCCACGACTGGACCTTCTTGATAAAGGTCTCGTGCCAGTCCTCCGTGTCCTGGCGCAGGGACACATGGACAATGGCCTCAAGCTCCACCCCCAGGCGCTCGGCGCTCAGTTCGGCGCGATACCCGGTGATGATTCCCTCGCTCTCCAGCAGGCGTAAACGACGCAGGCAGGCCGAGGGTGACAGCGAGACCTTTTCCGCCAGTTCCTGGTTGCTGATGCGCCCATCCTGCTGCAGGTGATGGAGGATCCGCAGGTCTGTGGAGTCGAGATTCATGGTTTGAATAAATCCGCGTTTTTATCGGTTGGATTCGAATAATCTTCGAGATAACTACTATATGACCTCGCACTTTGCACGAAAATTCTGCAAGCCTTCGTTCATTATTTGCTCATCGTGCAAGTGCGAAAACCTCCGGAAATCGGTGCTCGCCGGCCGCATGCCACTTAAAGAACAGGACCGACAATGACCACAAGAAACGCTTGCCTGGCGCTCGATGCCGAGGACTCCCTGGCCCCTTTGCGTGAACAGTTTGCCTTGCCAGCCGGGGTGATCTACCTCGACGGCAACTCCCTGGGTGCCCGCCCGGTCGCCGCTCTGGAGCGTGCCCAGGCAGTGATCGCCCAGGAGTGGGGTGACGGCTTGATCCGCAGCTGGAACAGCGCCGGCTGGCGTGACCTGCCACAACGCCTGGGCAATCGCCTGGCGAGCCTGATCGGCGCGGGCGACGATGAAGTGGTGGTCACCGACACCACCTCGATCAACCTGTTCAAGGTGCTCGGTGCAGCGCTGAAAGTGCAGGCCGGTCGTGCACCGGAGCGCAAGGTGATCGTCAGTGAGTCGAGCAACTTCCCCACCGACCTGTACATCGCCCAGGGCCTGATGGACCTGCTGCAACAAGGCTACAGCCTGCGCCTGGTGGACACCCCCGAGGCGCTGGCGCGGGCCATCGACCAGGACGTCGCGGTGGTGCTGCTGACCCACGTCAACTACAAGACCGGCTACATGCACGACATGGCGGCCATGACCGCGCTGATCCACGAATGTGGCGCGCTGGCCATCTGGGACCTGGCTCACTCGGCGGGTGCGGTGCCGGTGGACCTGCGCCAGGCCGATGCCGACTACGCCATCGGTTGCACCTACAAATACCTCAATGGCGGCCCGGGTTCGCAGGCGTTTGCCTGGGTCTCCCCGAAGCTCTGCGACCTGGTTGCGCAACCGTTGTCGGGCTGGTTCGGCCACGTCCGCCAGTTCGACATGGAGTCCGGCTACGAGCCGAGCAAAGGCATTGCGCGCTACCTGTGCGGCACCCAACCGATCACCTCGCTGGCCATGGTCGAGTGCGGCCTGGACATCTTCGCCCAGACCGACATGCCCAGCCTGCGCCGCAAGTCCCTGGCCCTGACCGACCTGTTCATCCAGTTGGTCGAGGAGCGCTGCGCGGCCCACGACCTGACGCTGATCACCCCGCGTGAACACGCCAAGCGTGGCAGCCACGTCAGCTTCGAACACCCGCAAGGCTACGCGGTGATTCAGGCACTGATCGCCCGGGGCGTGATCGGCGACTACCGTGAGCCGCGGATCATGCGGTTCGGCTTCACCCCGCTGTACACCAGCTTCACTGAAGTGTTCGATGCGGTGCAGATCCTCGGCGAAATCCTCGACCAGGAAACCTGGGCCCAGGCACAGTTCCAGGTGCGCCATAGCGTGACCTGACTCATAGATTCACCGGATCCCTGTAGGAGCGAGCCTGCTCGCGATGAACGTAAGCACGACACGTTGAAGCAGATTCACGCGTCATCGTTGACGTCCATCGCGAGCAAGCTCGCTCCTACAGGGCCCCGGTGTCTGATCGACGATGTGCTCTAAAAAAATAATATCCAGAGGACAGATACATGAGCGAAGCCGGTGGCTTTGACACGATTTCCAAGCGCGAGCAGGGCCTGCGGCGGCAGTTGACCTCGGGGCAGATGAGCATGATCGCCATTGGCGGAGCGATCGGTACCGGGTTGTTCATGGGCAGCGCCTACGCCATCGGCTATGCGGGGCCCAGCGTGCTGCTGAGCTACGCGATCGGCGCGATCATTACCTTGCTGTTGATGGGCTGCCTGGCGGAAATGACCGTGGCCCATTCCACCTCCGGTTCATTCGGCGCCTACGCCGAGTTCTACGTCAGCCCGCTGGCCGGGTTCCTGGTGCGGTACGCCTATTGGGCGGCGATTGTGCTGGCGGTCGGCACGGAAGTAACGGCGGTGGCGATGTACATGAAGTACTGGTTCGCCAACGTGCCGGAGTGGATCTGGATCGTCTCGTTTTCCAGCGTGCTGATCGTGCTCAACGCGATCAGCGTGAAGACCTTCGGCACCTTCGAGTACTGGTTCTCGACCATCAAGATCGGCGCGATCGTCGGCTTCATCATCCTTGCGGTGTACGTGGTGTTCGGCTCTGGCAACCCGGAGTACGGGGTGCAGCATTACACTGCCCATGGCGGCTTTTTCCCCAATGGCCTGCAGGGCATGTGGGTGGCGGTGATCGTGTCGATCTTCAGCTACCTGAGCGTGGAAATGATCGCGGTGGCGGCCGGCGAGGCCGAGGACCCGGAGCGTGCGGTGAAAAAAGCCTTTCGCGCGACCATCGTGCGCCTGGTGGTGTTCTACCTGCTGACCCTGGCCCTGATGCTGGCGATCGTGCCGTGGGTCCAGGCCGGGCAGGCGCAGAGCCCGTTCGTTACCGTGATGCAGACCATCGGCATTCCCGGGGCGACCGGGGTGATGAACTTCGTGATCCTGATTGCCGCGTTGTCGGCGATGAACAGCCAGTTGTACATCACCACGCGAATGATGTTCAGCCTGTCCCGTGGTGGCTACGCACCCAAGGCAATGGGCGCGCTGAGCAAGAGCGGGATCCCGCTCAACGCCCTGTTGCTGTCGAGCTCGGGAATCGCCCTGGCGACGCTGCTGAACCTGTTGTACCCAGAAAGTTCGTTCACCCTGATGATGGCGATCTCGATGTTCGGGGCGATTTTCACCTGGTTCATGATCTTCCTCACCCACTACTGTTTCCGTCGTTATCACCAGCGTCACGGTGAGAAAAAGCTGTCCTTTCGCATGCGCTTTTTTCCCTACAGCACCCTGCTGGGACTGGTGTTGATGGCCGCGGTAATGATCACCACCTACTTCACCGACGCATTCAAGATGACCCTGGTGTTCGGCGTGCCGTTCCTGCTGATCCTATCGGCGGTGTATGGGCTGTTCTTCAGAAAGCCCAAGCCGGCCACCGCCAATCTCGAAAACGCCTAACCCCCCTGCTCCTACATCATCAATCCGTGGATAGCGCATCGAGCAAGGCGCTGGCATAACGCGGCAAGGCCTCGAACGAGCGGGCACACAGCAGCAACTTGCGCTGCGCCCAGGGCTCATCCAGGGCGCAGCATTTCAAACCCTGCCCGGCGGCAAAGCGCTGCACTGCCGCCTGCGGCACAATCGCCAGTCCTGCGCCATGGGCGACCATGCGCATCACCCCGTCAAACCCCTCGGCCCGGATGCGCATCGACATGCGTTGCCCGCTGTGCAAGGCCTGCTCTTCCAGATAGATCGCCAGCGCGTTGTGGGCATTGAGCCCAACGTACTCATGGGCCAGGGTCTGGCTGAAACTCGGTGCTGGAACGCTGGCGAGAGGGTGGTCGTGGGGCATGACCAGCACCAGCGGATCGTCGCGAAACGGCCGGGTATCCAGGCCCGAAGTGTCCACCGCATCGGACACAATGCCCAACTCGGCCGTGCCTTGATGCAGGGCGTGGGTGATGCGCAGGCTCGGCAGCTCTTGCAGGTCGATGTCGAGGTTGGGGTGAGCGCGCAGAAAATCCGCCAGTAACTCGGGCAAGTACTCGGTAATCGCCGTGGTGTTGCACAGCAAGCGCACCTGGCCTTTGACGCCCTTGGCGTATTCCGCGAGGTCCTGTTGCAGGTGTGCGGCCTGTTGCAGCATCAGCCGCGCATGTTGCGCCAGTGCCTTGCCAGCGGGCGTCGGGCTGACACCGCGGCGCCCGCGCTGGAAAAACGCGGTGCCCGCCGAAGCTTCCATCCCGCGGATCCGCGCACTCGCCGCCGCCAGTGACAAATGACTGCTCGCGGCGCCGGCGGTGATATTGCCGGCTTCGAGGATGTTCAAGTACAGCCGCAGATCAACCAGATCGAAATGCATGGGTGGGACACCCTGTAGGAGCGAGCGCCCGCTTGCGGCTTGCTCGCGATGGACGTCAACGATAACGCGTGTTTCCTGAATAAACGCGGCGCTCTCAGGTTTGTCGCAAGCAGGCCGCAAGCAGGCCGCAAGCGGGCGCCGCAAGCGGGCGCCGCAAGCGGGCGCCCGCTCCTACAAAATGACAATGGGCACACCCACGATACTGTAGGAGCGAGCCTGCTCGCGATGACGGCATCAGCCGCGATGAAATCTCTGACTCTGTTAAAGCAAGAGGCTGCCTCAGTATATGGCAGATTTTCACAAGCCCGCGAACACGCCACGATAAGCCCATGAACACACTTCTGGCGTTTTACCAAAACCTCGGTCTGGCCCTTTCATTGCTGGTGATCGTGACCTTCCTGATGGCCGGCATGATCAAGGGGGTGATCGGCCTTGGCCTGCCGACCATCGCCATGGGCTTGCTGGGCCTGGCTATGGCGCCGGCGCAGGCTGCGGCGTTGCTGATCATCCCGGCGACCCTGACCAACCTCTGGCAACTGGCGTTCGGTGGACACTTGCGCGCGCTGGTGCGGCGGTTGTGGCCGATGCTGTTGGCAATTTTTCTCGGCACCGGCGCAGGCACCCTGTGGCTGGGGATCGACGGCGGGCAGTGGGTGGTGCGGGCGTTGGGCGGCGCATTGTTGCTCTACGCCCTGAGCGGCTTGCTGTTGCCCGCGTTGCGAGTCGGTGCCGGCCACGAGCGTTGGCTGGGACCGTTGTGTGGCGTGCTGACCGGGGTCATCACGGCGGCCACCGGGGTCTTTGTGATTCCGGCGGTGCCGTACCTGCAAGCGCTGGGGTTGGGCAAGGATCAATTGGTGCAGGCGCTGGGCCTGTCATTCAGCGTCTCGACCCTGGCCCTGGCCGCCGCATTGCTGTGGCGCGGCGCACTCGGCGGCGGCGAGCTGAGTGCGTCGCTGCTGGCGCTGATTCCCGCGGTGCTCGGCATGTGGCTGGGGCAATGGCTGCGCCAGCGGATCAGCGCCGTGCTGTTCAAACGGGTGTTTTTCATCGGACTGGGCTTGCTTGGCGCTCACCTGCTGGTCAACGGCTAGCGGATGACGGGCTGAGCATGTCGATCTGGCGGATCTCGAAATCGCGCTCCAGGTAATCCATGCGCTTGGCAAAGAATGCCTGCATGTGCGGCAGGTTCGAGTGCCGGTCCAGATCAGCCTGGGACGCCCAGATTTCGTAGAAGATGAACAGTGTCGGGTCCTGCTGGTCGCGCAGCATGTGGTACTCGATGCAGCCCGGCTCCGCGCGACTCGGTTCGACGTAAGCGTGGAACAGCGCGGCAAAGGCCTCGGCCTGCTCCGGGCGGGTTTTGGCGTGCAGGATAAAGCCTTGTTGCTGGTTCATGGAGAACTCCTCTTGAGTGGATGAGGAGAATTTTACGGCAACAATCAGTGGCTAATTCGTGCGTATAGGTCAAATGTATTTTGCCGCAACAGGGCTTATTCAGCAGGGGGGCGATCTATAACCTGCCGTCATCGAATCAAACCTTACTGACCCCGCCACCTGTTCCAGGCAGCGGTGGATCAAACCCAGATGACGAGGCTTGCATGAAAAAAGTTCTGTTGCTCAACGGTGGCAAGCAATTCGCCCACTCCGACGGTCGCTACAACACCACCCTGCATGAAGCCGCAATCAGCGTGCTGGATCGGGGCGGTATCGACATCAAGGTGACCCACATCGACGAGGGGTACGACATCGCTGAAGAAGTCGCGAAGTTCCTCTGGGCCGATGTGATCATCTACCAGATGCCGGGCTGGTGGATGGGTGCCCCCTGGACCGTGAAAAAGTACATCGACGAAGTCTTCACCGAAGGCCATGGCAGCCTCTACGCCAGTGACGGTCGCACCCGCTCCGACGCCTCGCAGAAATACGGTAGTGGCGGCCTGATCCACGGCAAGCAGTACATGCTGTCGCTGACCTGGAACGCTCCGCAACAAGCGTTCGACGACCCCACTGACTTCTTCGAAGCCAAGGGCGTGGACGCGGTGTATTTCCCGTTCCACAAGGCCAATCAGTTCCTCGGGATGAGCGGCTTGCCGACCTTCCTCTGCGTCGACGTGATGAAACGTCCGAACATCGAAGCCGACGTGGCCCGCTACACCCAGCACCTGCAGTCCGTGTTCAACTTGCCGGCCGCTGCATGAGCTAGTATCGGCAGCCAGAAGCGCTGCCGAGAACGAGGACACACGTGAAAGCCAGATCCGATGAGTTGCAGATTTTTGTCTGCGTGATCGAGTGCGGTTCGATATCCGCGGCGGCCGAGCAGGTCGGGCAAACGCCGTCGGCGGTCAGTCGCACGCTGTCGCGCCTGGAGGCCAAGCTCGACACCACGCTGATCAATCGCACCACGCGGCGCATGGACCTGACTGAAGAGGGCAAGTATTTCTTCGAGCAGGCCAAGCGCATCCTCGATCAGATGGAGGAACTGGAAGAACGCTTGTCGTCACGCCACAGCACGCCGTCCGGGCGTCTGCGGATCAACGCGGCGTCACCCTTCATGCTGCACGCCATCGTGCCCTACATCGATGAGTTCCGCCGGCTGTACCCGGACATCCAGCTGGAGCTCAACAGCAACGACCTGATCATCGACCTGTTGGAGCAGAGCACCGACATTGCCATCCGCATCGGTGCCCTGGCCGACTCGACCCTGCACGCGCGTTCGCTGGGCTGCAGTCCGCTGCACATCCTCGCCAGCCCCGCCTACCTGGAACGACACGGCACCCCGACCACCGTGGCCGAACTGGCCGGGCATACGCTGTTGGGGTTCACCCAGACCGAAACCCTCAACCACTGGCCGCTGCGCCATGTGCACGGCGACCGCTGGCAGATCGAACCGAGCATCAGCGCCTCCAGCGGCGAAACCCTGCGTCACCTGGCGCTCGAAGGGCAGGGCATCGCCTGCCTCTCGCACTTCATGACCATCGCCGACCTCAAGGCCGGCCGCCTCAAGCTGCTGCTGGCCGAAGCCAACAGCGGCTACCGTCAGCCGATCAACGCGGTGTACTACCGCAACTCGCAACTGGCCTTGCGCATCCAGTGCTTCCTGGACTTTATCCAGGGCAAGCTGGCGGGCTACGCCAACGAGGTGTTCGACGGCTGATTCACCCCCAGGGCACGGTCAGTGCAACGCATCACAAAACGGCTACCTGCGGGTGGCCGTTGGCGTTTTTGGATTGCTCAACACCCACGCCAGGGCCTATGGTTCCACCTGCCTCAATAACAAGAAAAGGATGGATCTCATGCGTTATGTTTTGTTCAAGACCCTGACGGTCGCCGTGGCGATTGCGGCCAGCTCGTCATCATTCGCGGCGCTGCTCGAAGGGGGCGCCGTGGCGGCGCCGAACCAGTATGGCGCCGACGTCGCCGCACAGATCCTGAAGAAGGGCGGCAACGCGGTCGACGCTGCGGTAGCAACCGCCTTTACCCTGGCGGTGACTTACCCGGAAGCCGGCAACATCGGCGGTGGCGGCTTCATGACGATGTTCATCGACGGCAAGCCGTACTTCCTCGACTACCGCGAAACCGCCCCGAAGGCGGCGACCCGTGACATGTACCTGGATGAGAAGGGCGAGGTCATCGAGAACCTCAGCCTGGTAGGATCCCGCGCAGCCGGCGTGCCGGGCACGGTGATGGGGCTGTGGGAGGCGCACCAGAAGTTCGGCAAGTTGCCCTGGAGCGAGCTGATCACCCCGGCCATTGGTTACGCCAAGACTGGCTTCAAGGTCGCCGACAAGCAGTACCAGTACCGCGAAGATGCGCTGAAGCTGTTCAACGGCACCACCAACTTCGCCGACTACTTCGGCAGCATGAAACCCGGCGAGACCTTCCGTCAACCGGAGCTGGCCGCGACCCTGGAGCGCATCGCCGACAAGGGCGCCAACGAGTTCTATCAAGGCCAGACCGCGGACCTGCTGATCGCCCAGATGAAGGCCGACAAGGGCTTGATCACCAAGCAAGACCTGCACGACTACAAGGTCAACTGGCGCGAGCCGCTGACCGTCAACTGGCGTGGCAATACCCTGTACACCGCGCCGCCACCGAGTTCCGGCGGGATCGCCCTGGCGCAACTGATCGCCATCAAGGAAGACCGCGCCGCGGACTTCAAGGGCGTCGAGCTGAACTCGGCGAAGTACATTCACCTGCTCGCCGAAATCGAAAAACGGGTGTTCGCCGATCGCGCCGACTACCTGGGTGATCCGGCGTTTTCCGATGTGCCGGTCAAGCAGCTGACTGATCCGGCCTACCTGAAAAAACGCGCGGCCGAGGTCAACCCTACGGCCATCTCGCCAACCGAAAAAGTCCGTCCAGGCCTGGAGCCCCACCAGACCACGCACTTCTCCATCGTCGATGCCGACGGCAACGCGGTGAGCAACACCTACACCCTCAACTGGGACTACGGCAGCGGTGTAGTGGTCAAGGGCGCAGGCTTCCTGCTCAACGATGAAATGGACGACTTCAGCTCCAAGCCCGGCGTGGCCAACGCCTTTGGTGTGGTCGGCGGCGACGCCAATGCCATCGCCCCGGGCAAGCGCATGCTGTCGTCGATGAGCCCGAGCCTGGTGACCCGCGATGGCAAGGTCACCCTGGTCCTGGGGACCCCGGGCGGTTCGCGGATCTTCACCTCGATCTTCCAGGTGCTGAACAACCTCTATGACTACAACCTGCCGCTGGAAAAAGCCGTGGCCGCGCAACGCGTCCACCACCAGTTGCTGCCCAAGGACACCATCTACTACGACGCCTACGCGCCACTCACCGGCAAGGTCGCCGACGAGTTGAAAGCCATGGGCTACACCCTGGAAGACCAGGGCTGGGAGATGGGCGACATCCAGGCCATTCGTATCAACGGCAACCAACTGGAAACCGCCTCCGACCCACGGGGGCGTGGGGTTGGCAGTGTTGTGAAATAACCTGCTGCGGGCTCCTGGCGAAGGACCGCATCGCGGCCTTCGCTTCAGGAGCTGGCTTGTCTGGCCGCAGCATCGTGGCGTAAAGGTCCTCACACCCTACGGTGCGCGTTCAGATGCCTGTACTTTCTGGCGCGAGATTGAGGTGCAGGAAATGGCACGGATAACGATGGCGACATCGGGTTTTTTTGTTGCATCGGCGTGATGCGGCCATAAAAGTGGCTCGATGAAGGAACGTCGGCTGAGCACAGTGCTAATTGTTATGCGCAAACTTCATGAAAATCCCGCCTACGCATTTTCATTCATCACGATATGACATATCCATGAGCGACACCTCTTGTCTGCCATCTGCCGCAGGGAGACTGACATGCAGTACCACACGCTGATCCGCAACGCCTCGATCATCGATGGCAGCAACCGCCCCGCGTACCCGGCGGACGTGGCCATTTTCAACGGCCGGATCGAAGCCATCGGCGACTTGCGCGATGCCCATGCCGATGAGGTCATCGACGCGGCCGGACGGGTGCTGGCGCCAGGGTTCATCGATGTGCACACCCATGACGACACGGTGGTCATCCGCCAGCCGCAGATGTTGCCCAAGCTCAGTCAGGGAGTGACCACGGTGATCGTCGGCAACTGCGGGATCAGCGCGTCGCCGGTGAGCCTGCGCGGCGATCCGCCGGACCCGATGAACCTGCTGGGCACCGCGGCCGCCTTCGTCTATCCGCGTTTTCGCGACTACCGCGCGGCCGTCGAAGCGGCGCACCCGAGCGTCAACGTGGCGGCGCTGGTAGGCCATACGGCGCTGCGCAGCAACCACCTCGACGACCTGTTGCGCACCGCCACGGCGCAGGAGATCAGCGCCATGCGCGGGCAATTGCGCGAAAGCCTGGAGGACGGTGCGCTGGGCCTTTCCACGGGACTGGCGTATGCCAGTGCGTTCAGTGCGTCTACCGACGAAGTGCAGCAACTGGCCGAGGAGCTGGGCGCGTGCGGTGCGGTCTACACCACCCATTTGCGCAGTGAGTTCGAACCGGTGCTGGAGGCCATGGACGAGGCGTTCCAGATCGGTCGGCATGCACGCAGCCCGGTGATCATTTCCCACCTCAAGTGCGCCGGGGCCGGCAATTGGGGGCGCAGTCCGCAACTGCTGGCGGCGTTGGAGCAGGCGGCGAAAACCCATCCGGTGGGGTGTGATTGTTATCCCTATGCGGCCAGTTCCTCGACCCTGGATCTCAAGCAAGTCACTGATGCCCATCGCATCACTATCACCTGGTCGACGCCGCACCCGCAGGTCAGTGGGCGTGATCTGCTGGATATTGCTAGCGAGTGGCACGTGCCGCTGCTGGAGGCGGCGGGCGCGGTTTACTACGGCATGGATGAGGCGGATGTGCGGCGGATCCTGGCTCATCCGTTGTCGATGATCGGTTCCGATGGTTTGCCTGAGGATCCGTTTCCGCATCCGCGGTTGTGGGGGGCGTTTCCTCGGGTGCTGGGGCATTTCAGCCGGGATGTCGGGTTGTTTCCATTGCACACTGCGGTGCACAAGATGACGGGGTTGTCGGCGGCGCGCTTTGGCTTGCAGGCGCGGGGGGAGATTCGCCAGGGATATTGGGCTGACCTGGTGTTGTTTGATCCGTTGTTGGTGCGCGATGTGGCGGATTTCAGTGATCCGCAGCGGTCGGCGGTGGGGATTGATGGGGTGTGGGTCAATGGGGTTCGCAGTTATGTGGATGGGCGGGCGAATGGGCGGCGGGAGGGGCGGTTTCTGGCGCGTGAGGGGGATTTGCGGGGTGGGTTTTCGGTGTAGGTTTTTTTGGGGGGGCGGGTACATATCCGTTGCTGCGGTAATGGCGGCTTAGGGTTTCGCCCTTACGGCGAGGCACTTTTGTCAGACGACACAAAAGTACCCAAAAAGTCTTGCCCCAGCGTTCGGCCCCTCGCTAAGGCTCGGGGTCCCTTCGCTACGGTATCCATCAGGGGGCATCGCCTACGGTTTGCTTCGCTGCACCTCCTCTCGATGCATGCGGCTTCGCCGCACGGCGCTACGCGCCTCCCCCCTGATGGACACCTTCGCTCAGCCTGCCGAAGGGGCGGGTGGATCAAGATCAAAAGCAAGAGCACGGCGACCTGGCAGTCGGCCTGAGTGGTAAGAGCGGGCGAGGCGGCCTGCCGGCCGACCTGTTTGCCCTGGTGTCGCGTTCCCTTGTGGGAGCGGGCCCGCGATGGCGATCTGCGCCACACCGCATATCTCGGCAATACCCCAATCCCCTGTAGCAGCTGCCGAGCCCGCGAGGCTGCGTTCGAGGACGCAGTCCTCGCCGCCTTCGACTCAGTCTCCATCCGCCTCGCGATGCATCTGGCGGAATTCGCCGGGGGGCATGCCGCGGCGGCTTTTGAAGGTGCGGTGGAAGGAGCGTGGTTCGGTGAAGCCCAGGTACTGGGCGATGTCCTGGATCGGCAGGGTGCTGTGCAGCAGGTAGTGCTCGGCCAGTTCCTGGCGCAGGTCATCGAGGATCTGCTGGTACGAGGTACCGGCCTGGTGCAGTTGGCGCTGCAGGGTTCGTACCGAGATGGCGAACTGTTCCGCCACCTGTTCCTTGCGCGGCAGGCCTTCCTTGAGCAGTTGGCGCAGGATGTTTTTCACCCGTTGTTCCAGCGAGGCGTCTTCCAGTGTGGCCATCAGGCCCAGGGCGTGTTCTTCCAGGGTGCGCAGTAATTGTGCGTCGGCCTGGCGCAGTGGCAGTTGCAGGTACGGCAGGGGCACGACCAGTGCTGAATAGGGCTGGCCGAACAGTACCGGGCAGTCGAAGAATTGCTGGTAGGACGCCGGGTCGGTGTCGCTCGGCAGTGCATGTTCGAACCACACCGCGGCGGGCGAGAGGTGGGTGTCGGCGATCCAGCGTGCATATTGCAGCCACGAACCCAGCACGTTTTCCACCAGGTGGCGGCGGATGCGCGGGCGCTGGTGGCGGCAGTTCCAGATCAGGTGCACGTGCTCGCCCTGCAGCTCGGCGCGGCTGACGCCCATGTCGCCTACCAGTTTCTCGAACGGCATGATGCGATTCATGGCGTCGCCCAGGGTCGCGCAGTTCATGGTGATGTAGCCCAGCACGCTCCAGGAGTTGGGCAACACGAAGCGCGCCGAATTAAGGCCGAACAACGGGTCGCCGGAGTGTTCGCAGAAATAATCCAGCAGGCGTTCATGGGCCTCGCCCGGCAAGCGCAGGCTGTTGTCGCTCAATTGCTCGACCTGCAACCCGGCCGCCGCCAGCGCCGGTTCGATGGCCAGACCCAGCTGTTCGGCATGGCGCACGTACTTGAGCAGCGGGGGGAGCGAGGTGTAGCCGAGGGATTGCATGATCGGGGTCCTTTGATCGGGGCAGACTGGCGCGGGTCAAGACCCTGAAAGGTAGTTTGAAAGCACAGCTAAAGTAAATGCCTGGAGCCGGGTTCGCGTGTTGGCTCAATTGGCTACTCGCGCTGGCCGGATGCGACCGTGACAGGCGCGGGGGGCTGGCTAGTATAGGCGCCTGAAATGTCACTTATAAGAACCGCAAAAGGACACACGCATGCGACGCTGGAACGGCTGGGGGGATGCAACCACGGTGGTCGAATTGCCGGCCCAGGGCGCGGGGTTTCTCGCCGCACGGGTGGGCACCGGACGGGCATTGCCCGACGCCACACTGGAAACAGCCCTGGCCCGGGTTCCGGCTTCGCGCCTGGCGGAGCACCCGCTGTACAGCGTGCAGGCCCATGACCGGCTGATGCATGCCCGTGGCCAGAGCCTGCCGGACTGGCTGGCGCTGCGTGAGGGCGCGTTGGGTGTCTACCCCGACGGGGTGGCCTTCCCGCAGAGTGCCGAGCAGATCCGCGAGTTGCTGGCGCTGGCCCAGGAGCGCGACCTGTGCCTGATTCCCTACGGTGGCGGGACTTCGGTGGCCGGGCACATCAATCCCCCGGCCTCCACCCGCCCGGTGCTGACGGTGTCCCTGGCCCACATGAACCGTTTGCTCGACCTCGACGAGCAGAGCCTGCTGGCCACTTTCGGCCCCGGCGCCAGTGGGCCGCAAGTGGAAAGCCAGTTGCGTGCCCGGGGCTACACGCTTGGGCATTTCCCGCAGTCGTGGGAGCTGTCGACCCTCGGTGGCTGGGTGGCGAGTCGGTCCAGCGGGCAGCAGTCGCTGCGTTATGGGCGGATCGAGCAATTGTTCGCCGGCGGCACCCTGGAAACCTTCGCCGGGCCGCTGCAGATCGCGACCTTTCCGGCCTCGGCCGCGGGCCCCGACCTGCGTGAGGTGGTGTTGGGGTGTGAAGGGCGGTTCGGAATCATTTCCGAGGTCAAGGTGCGGATCAGCCCGCTGCCGGCCGACGAGCGTTTTTATGGGGTGTTCCTGCCGAACTGGAACCAGGCCCTGCAAGCCATCCGCCAGTTGACCCAGGCCCGCGTGCCCCTGTCGATGCTGCGCCTGTCCAATGCCGTGGAAACCGAAACCCAGCTGGCCCTGGCTGGCCATCCGCAACAGATCGCCTGGCTGGAGAAGTACCTGTCCCTGCGCGGGGCGGGTGCCGGCAAATGCCTGCTGACCTTCGGCGTGACCGGTAATCGGCGGCAGAATGCCCTGTCCCTGAGCCAGGCCCGCCAGCACTTGAAAGCCTTTGGCGGGGTGTTTACCGGGACCTTGCTGGGCAAGAAGTGGGCCCAGAACCGTTTCCGGTTTCCCTACTTGCGCGAGAACCTGTGGAACGCCGGCTACGTGGTGGACACCCTGGAAACCGCCACTGACTGGAGCAATGTCGACAACCTGCTCAATCGCATCGAAACCAGCCTGCGTGACGGCCTGGCGGCGGAAGGCGAGCAGGTGCATGTGTTTACCCACCTGTCCCATGTCTATGGCGAAGGCTCGAGCATCTACACCACCTACGTGTTCCGCCCGGCGGCCACTTACCCAGCCACCCTGGCGCGCTGGCAGGCGCTCAAGCACGCGGCCAGCCAGACCATTGTCGAACACCACGGCACCATCAGCCACCAGCACGGCGTGGGCAAGGATCACGCCCCCTACCTGTTGCGCGAGAAGGGCGCGCTGGCCATGGACACCCTGCAGGCGCTGAGCCAACACTTCGATCCGGCCGGGCGTCTGAACCCCGGCACCCTGCTGCAGGAGTGAGGGCATGAGCCAGGACTGGAATGCCGCGTGGCGCCAGCAGGCCTTGCCGACCCTGGCGCAGCAGAGCTGGGACCTGATCGTCATCGGCGGTGGCATCAGCGGCGCCGGGATCCTGCGCGAAGCGGCCCGTCGCGGTTGGCGCTGCCTGTTGCTGGAGCAGCGCGACTTTGCCTGGGGTACTTCCAGCCGCTCCTCGAAGATGGTCCATGGCGGCTTGCGCTACATCGCCAAGGGCCAGTGGCGCCTGACCCGCGACTCGGTCCACGAGCGCCAGCGCCTGCTCGACGAAGCGCCGGGGTTGGTGGAGCCCATGAGTTTCATGATGCCGCACTACCGTGGCGGGTTTCCCGGGCCGCGGCTGTTCGGCGGGCTGTTGACGGTGTACGACGCCCTGGCCGGGCGGCGTAACCATCGCTTTCATGACGCCCAGCAACTGCACTACCTGGCCCCTGGGCTCAAGGAAGACCAGTTGCTGGGCGGCACCTGTTTTGTCGATGCGCTGACTGACGATGCGCGCCTGGTGATGCGGGTGCTGGCGGAAGCGCGGGCGGATGGCGCTCTGGCGCTCAATGGCGTGCGGGTCGAGCAATTGCTGCGCGAAGACGGTCGGGTCTGCGGGGTGCAGGTCGCGGACAGCGAGGGTGGCGAGCCGTTGCAGTTGCGCTGTCGCACGTTGGCGGTGGCCACTGGGGCCTGGGCCGAGCGCCTGCGGCCCAATGATGCCCCGGCGCAGTTGCGTCCACTGCGCGGCAGTCATCTGTTGCTGCCGGGCTGGCGCCTGCCGGTGGCCCAGGCCTTGACCTTCCTGCATGCGCGGGATCGGCGGCCGGTGTTTGTATTTCCGTGGGAGGGCGCCACGGTGGTGGGCACCACGGACCTCGATCATCAGGGCGATCTGGACCAGAGCGCGAGCATCAGCAGCGAAGAACTCGAGTACCTGCTGGCCGCCTGTGCCCAGCAGTTTCCCCAGGCCGAGGTGGTGGCAGACGATGTGCTGTCGACCTGGTCGGGGGTGCGTCCGGTGGTGGGCAGCGCCCGTGGCGAGCAAGCGGGCAAGCCGTCCAATGAAACCCGCGAGCACGTGTTGTGGCTCGAACCCGGCTGCGTGACCCTGGCTGGCGGCAAGCTGACCACGTTCCGCCCGCAGGCCCTGGAAGTGCTAAAGGCCTGTGGGCAGATGCTCGGGCGCGAGGTCAGCGATGACGGTGCGCCGGTGTTTGCCAGCGTGCCGACACTGTCCATCCCCGGACTCAGCGCCAGCCAGTGGCGGCGCCTGGCCGGACGCCATGGCCGCGACTTGCCGCGCCTGGCGCGGTTGCTCGAGCAACTGGGCTGCGCCAGCGTCGGCGCGAGCGACACCCTGTGGGCGGAACTGGCATTCGCCTGCGACGCCGAACTGATCCTGCACCTGGACGACCTGTTGCTGCGCCGCACCCGGATTGGCCTGTTGCTGGCCCAAGGGGCGGCGGACTATCTGCCGGCCATTCGCCGTCTGTGCCAGCCCCGCCTGGGCTGGGACGATGCCCGTTGGCAGGCGGAAGAACAGCGTTATCGTGCCTTGTGGCAACGCCATCACGGTTTGCCATGAATCTCCCGTCACGGCTGTTACGGGGCGTCAGTTGCCAACGATGTGTAGATATCAGTGCCCATTCAAGAGAGCTCCATGGATAACGACAAGAATAAGCGCTACCTGCTGGCAATCGACAATGGCACCCAGAGCGTGCGCGCGTTGCTGTTCGACCTGCAGGGCAATCTGTTGGGCAAGGGCAAGGTCGAGCTGCAGGCCTACTACTCCAGCCAGCCCGGTTGGGCCGAGCAGGACCCGGACTACTACTGGGCCAAACTGGGCGAGGCCTGCCAGTTGTTGTGGCAGCAGACCGGCGTCGACCGCTCGCAGATCGCCGGGGTGTCGCTGACCACCCAGCGCGGCACGCTGATCAACGTCGATGCCCAGGGCCAGGCCCTGCGCCCGGCGATCCTGTGGCTCGACCAGCGCCAGACCGAAGTCGAAGGCGGGATCAAGGGGCCCTGGGGCTGGCTGTTCAAACTGGTCGGCGCCCAGGCCACCGTGGACTACTTTCGCGCGCAGGCTGAAGCCAACTGGATCGCCCGGCATCAACCCCAGGTGTGGGCGGCGACCGACAAGTTCCTGCTGCTCTCGGGGTTTCTCACCCATCGCCTGTGCGGGCGGTTCGTCGACTCGGTGGGCTGCTGTGTCGGTTACTTGCCGTTCGACTTCAAGCGTCTGCGTTGGGCCGCGCCTGCCGACTGGAAATGGCAGGCGCTGGCGGTCCGTCCGGAGCAGTTGCCGAGCCTGCTCAAGCCCGGGGAAACCCTGGGCCACATCAGTGCCGAGGCCAGCCGGCACACCGGTATTCCCGAAGGCGTGCCGCTGATCGCCGCCGGAGCCGACAAAGCCTGTGAAGTGCTGGGCGCCGGCGTGGTCGACCCAGCCACGGTGTGCCTGTCCTACGGGACCACGGCGACCATCACCACGACCCGCTCGCGCTACCTGGAAATCGTCCCGTTGATTCCGCCGTACCCCGCCGCGGTGCCGGACCAGTACAACTGCGAAGTGATGATCTACCGTGGCTACTGGATGGTCAGCTGGTTCAAGAATGAGTTCGGCCTGCGGGAAATGCAGCAGGCCAAGGAGCAGGGGCTGGAACCGGAGCAACTGTTCGACGCCCTGGTCAACGCGGTGCCGCCTGGCTCCATGGGGCTGATGCTGCAACCCTACTGGTCGCCGGGCATTCGCGAGCCGGGGGTGGAGGCCAAGGGTGCGATGATCGGCTTTGGTGATGTGCACACCCGGGCGCATATCTACCGGGCGATCCTCGAAGGCCTGGCCTATGCCTTGCGCCAGGGCAAGGAGAATCTCGAGCGGCGTTCCAAACAGCCGATCCAGCGTTTGCGGGTGGCCGGTGGCGGGTCGCAGAGCGATGCGGCGATGCAGCTCACGGCGGACATTTTCGGCCTGCCGGCGGAGCGCCCGCATGTCTATGAAGCTTCCGGGCTGGGGGCGGCCATTTGCTGTGCGGTGGGGCTTGGCCTGCATGCCGACTTCCCCTCGGCAATCGCGTCGATGACTCGGGTTGGAACGGTGTTTTATCCACAGCCCGAGGCGCAGCAGATGTATGAGCGGTTGTACAAGGAGGTTTACCTGCGCATGTACCGTCAGCTCAAACCGCTGTACCAGAGTATTCGGCAGATCACCGGGTATCCTGCCTGATGTGTGGGAGCGAGCTTGCTCGCGATAGGGCCCGCACAGCCAACACCAGTGCAGCCTGGCACTGCGCTATCTTTGCTGGTGTCCGAATTTCCCCTGTGGGAGCGGGCTTGCTACCGTGGCGGCCTCTGGGGTATTGGATTAGGCAGAGTACATATCCATTTCTTCGGTAACGGCCTCCTATGGTTCCGCCTGACGGCGGCTCACTTTTGAACAGCGCAAAAGTAAGCAAAACGCTCTTACCCCACCACTCGGCACCTCGCTTGGGCTCGGTGTTCCCTCACTCCGGCTTGAAACCGTGGGCCGCCGCCACGCGCCATCCATGGCGCGGGGCGGCTAACCC
>NZ_CATKPN010000054.1:0-46877 GCF_949767245.1 Pseudomonas sp. IT-P176 | reverse complement strand
TGGCCGTTACCACAGAAATGGATATGTACTGGGCCCAATCCAACACCCCAGCGGCCGCCACGCAAGCAAGCTCCCTCGCCACAGGCCGCAACAACGTTGTGTCGATACCTATGCCAATCGCGGGCAAGCCTTGCTCCCGCAGAAGGAGGGGAGGCAAGGTGCGGATGGGCTATAGTGCCGCGGGGTTTTGCAACGGAGACGTCCCTTTGCGTATCGCTTTACTGTTTGGCGCCTGGCTGTTCAGTGCGGGCGTGCTTGCCGCGCCCAACGAACCGGCCACCCTCGATCGCAGCACCTGGCCAGAGCAACTGACCAGCCCGACCCTGTTCGATGTCGCCTCACGGGCGGAGATCCTCGCGTTCTCTCGGGCTCTGCTCGACAGTGAAGGGCTCGACGAGCCGGCCCTGAAGCAGCGCCTGGGCTTGCGCATGATCAATCTCGAGGCGATCAATGCCCTGCGCGAGCGGATGTGGGTGCGCTTGCTGGCCAACTACGGGTTCGCCGAGCAAAGCTGCGACCAGGATGCCTCCTTCTGTTTCCTGGTCGAGGACCGCGAGACATTGCGCCAGCAGGCCGCCAAGTTCGAACTTGGGCCGGACTCCTTTTATACCCGTTGGGCCGAGCCGAGCCGGGAGTTTCACCAGCGCTACCTGGACGAACAATTGCGCAAGGCCGCGTTGCTGCCCCAGACGAGCAGTGAAGTCGAGCTGTTTGGCGACTACGAGCGTAATGGCGAGCCCCTGCATGACCGGCTGTTTGTCCTGAGTTTCGACAGCGGCGCCAATCGGGTGCCGGATCACACTGCCTGGCTGACCGAGTACCTGCGCAAGGCCAATCTGTCCGGGCTGTTCTTTGTCTTGGGCAGTGATATCCAGGGCCGCCTGGCGCAACAGTCGGTCGCCCAGTTGCAAAGGCTTTACGCGGGCCAGTGCGTCGGGGTCCAGGGGTGGCAGTTCCGTTCCCACAGCCACTGGCAGGACTGGCAGTACTCGGTGACACGCAGCATCGAATTGGTGAAGAAGCGGCTGCCGGATAACTTCGTGCCGCTGTTCCGCCCACCCAATGGACAACGGCGCGCCGATGGCGCGGGGTTTTTCCAGGCCCAGGGGCTGCAGGTGGCGCTGTGGGACATCGATCCGGCCGACAGCACCCGGCAACTGACGGGGGAGCAGAGTGCACAGCGGGTCTTGACCCTGATGCTGCTATGGCGCCATGGGGTGATCAATTTCAACACCCGGCAGGATGGGGTGAAAACGGCGCTGCCTTGGCTGTTGGCGCGAACGGCGCAAAGCGGGATTGGCTGGGAGGAGTGTCGGCAGGCATTTCGTTGAAAAGGTAAAAGCCCGGAATCATTGGCTTTCGGCCGATTTTCAGGGGCAATTCGATGCAGGCGGACTTCCGACTTTAACGGTGCCGGTGCCATGCGCCAAGCGGTATTTATCGGGTAAAAAAATAAACTTCAAAAAAGCATCAAAGTGCTTTTTTCTGTCATGGGTTTTGGAGTATTACGAAGACAGACCGCCGAAACCTGCAACACAGGTGGCGTCTTCCAAGACCCCTTGTGTGCAGTTCACTTGAGTCGTGCCGTAGGCGCACGTCAAGTGGACTCGGTGGCCACTTCGAGGCGCAGAACTGTCACGGTATTGCGTCGACTGGCTCCCACAAAGGTGACCGAGTATGGATGATCACGGACGTAGTTCTTCTTCCAACCAGCCAATCCTTTATGTACTCGATACCAACGTATTGATTCACGATCCCAACGCGTTGCTGAACTTTGAAGAGCACCACGTTGCCATCCCGATGACCGTCCTTGAAGAGCTGGACAAGCTCAAGAGTGGCCATCACAGCGTTGCCGCCGAATGCCGCCAGGCCATTCGCCTGATCGACAAGACCCTGGGCGACGCATCCCCTGAAGACGTTGAACTGGGTGTGCCGATCCAGCGTGGAAAAAGCGGGCCCAAGGGGCTGCTGTCGATTCTGATGAGCAAGCGTACCGAACCGAACATCGTTCTGCCCGAGCACCTGAACGACAACATCATCATCAACCAGTTGATCGACCTGCACGCGCGCGAACCGGAGTTGCCGGTGGTGCTGGTCACCAAAGACATCAACATGCGCCTCAAGGCCCGGGCCTGCGGGATCGCGGCAGAGGACTACAGCACCGACCAACTGGTTGATGACGTGTCGTTGCTGCCCAACGGTTATCACAACATGACCGGCTCCTTCTGGGACCGCGTGAGCAAGGTCGAAACCCGTCAGGACCACGGCCGCACCTGGCACCAGGTGCAGTTGATCGACAACCTGCCGGCGGTGCACATCAACGAATTCATCATCGACGAGCAGGGATTTGTCGGCTGGATCAAGGAAATCCAGGTCGACAAGCTGCTGATCCTCGACCTGCATCAGGAACCCCTGTTGCACCAGGAAGCCTGGGGCCTGAAACCTCGCGACATCTACCAGAGCCTGGCGCTGTACGCCTTGCTGGACCCGGACATCCACCTGGTCAACCTGTCGGGCGCTGCCGGTTCCGGTAAAACCATCCTGGCCCTGGCCGCGGCTATCGAGCAGACCATGGTCAGCAAGCGCTACCGGCGCATTATCGCCACCCGCAGCGTGCAGGGGCTGGACCAGGAGATCGGCTTCCTGCCGGGTACCGAAGCGGAAAAAATGGAACCTTGGCTTGGCGCCATCACCGATAACCTCGAAGCCTTGCACATGGATGACGAAAGCACCCATGGCAGCGTCGACTACATCCTCAGCAAAGTGCCTTTGCAGTTCAAATCCCTCAACTACATCCGCGGTCGCAGCTTCCAGCAGAGCCTGATCCTGATCGACGAATGCCAGAACCTCACGCCGCACCAGATGAAAACCATCATCACCCGTGCCGGTGCCGGTTCCAAAGTGGTGTGCCTGGGTAACCTGGCGCAGATCGATACCCCTTACCTGTCCGCGACCAGCTCCGGGCTGACGTACCTGACCGAACGCTTCAAGGACTTCCCCAACGGTGTGCACATCACCCTGCAAGGGGTGCCACGTTCGATTCTGGCCGAATACGCCGAATCCCATCTGTAACATCCTCGGCAAACACGGGCGGCCCAACAGCCGCCCGTTTTTTATGGCCCGCCGCGTCCCTGATATTCAAGCGTGCGGAAAATTGACCCGCGGGTTTACAATCGGCGCTCCTGATCAGGAGTAACCCCGTGCTGACTCATCTCGATTCCCAAGGTCGCGCCAATATGGTCGACGTCACCGAAAAAGCCGTGACGTCCCGTGAGGCCACGGCCGAAGCGCTGGTGCGCATGCTTCCCGAAACCCTGCAAATGATTGTCAGCGGTGGCCATCCCAAGGGCGATGTGTTCGCCGTGGCCCGTATTGCCGGAATCCAGGCAGCGAAAAAAACCTCCGACCTGATCCCGCTGTGCCATCCGCTGATGCTGACCGGGGTCAAGGTCGAGCTCAGTGCCGAAGGGGTCGATGCTGTGCGCATCACCGCGCGTTGCAAGCTGGCCGGGCAGACCGGGGTGGAAATGGAAGCCCTGACCGCCGCCAGCATCGCGGCGCTGACCATCTATGACATGTGCAAGGCCGTGGACCGGGGCATGGTCATCGAGAGTGTGCGCCTGCTGGAGAAGCTGGGTGGCAAGAGCGGGCACTATCAGGTGGCCGGGCAATGAATCTCACCGTGAAGTTTTTTGCCCGTTACCGCGAAGCCCTGGGCGTGGATTCGGTGCAGGTAGAGGGCGATTTCGCCACGGTCGACGATGTCCGGGCGCTGCTGGCGCAACGTGACGGCGCCGAGGTGCTGAGCGAGCAGAACCTGATGTGTGCGCGTAACGAAGAGCTATGCCAACTGGATGAACCGGTCGGCGATGGCGATGAGCTGGCATTTTTTCCCACTGTGACCGGAGGCTGAGTCATGGCGATTCGCGTGCAGGCTTCGCCCTTCGATCCGGGCGCTGAAGTCAACGCGATGCATGCCGCCAATGTCGGCGTGGGCGCGGTGGTGAGTTTTGTCGGCTACGTGCGTGACTTCAACGACGGCCTCGATGTGGCCGGGATGTTCCTGGAACACTACCCGGGCATGACGCAGAAGGCGCTGGGCAAGATTGCCGAGGAGGCCGAGCAGCGTTGGCCGTTGCTCAAGCTAGAAGTGCTGCACCGCATCGGAGCATTGCAGCCGGGCGAGCCGATCGTGTTTGTCGGCGCCGCCAGCGCCCACCGCCAGGCGGCGTTCGACGCCTGCGCCTTTGTCATGGACTACCTGAAGACCCGCGCGCCGTTCTGGAAAAAAGAACTGACCAGTGACGGCCCGCGCTGGGTGGACGGGCGTGACAGCGATCACGCGGCGGCGGATCGCTGGAAACCGTAACCTCCAACGCTTGATATCCCCCACTCGACCAATGGCCGAGATACCTCTGTACGCCTGATTGACGACTAATACATAAAAGTCCAGTATGGAATTATAAGTATAAAAAACCGCTTGAGGCTTCAAGCCTTGAGCGTGCAATTGCTTCTCTTCCTCTTGCCAAACCAACAACAACTCGCGAGAAAATCAACATGAAGAAGCTTCCCCTCATCAGTGGTCTGGCCCTCAGTCTGTTGGCGTGCAGCCCGTTGTTCGCGGCTGAGAAAACCCTGCGCCTGGGCATTGAAGCGGCATACCCGCCGTTCGCCTCGAAAACCTCCGAAGGCACGATCACCGGTTTTGACTATGAAATTGGCAATGCGCTGTGCGCGCAGATGCAGGTCAAGTGCGAGTGGGTCGAGGGTGAATTCGATGGGCTGATTCCTTCCCTCAAGGTGAAGAAAATCGACGCGGCCCTGTCGTCCATGACCATCAACGAAGACCGCAAGAAGTCGGTGGATTTCAGCCACAAGTACTACTTCACCTCGTCGCGGTTTGTGATGAAGGACGGTGCCGTGGTGGATGACCAGTACGCCAGCCTCAAGGGCAAGACCCTGGGGGTTCAGCGCGCCACCACCACTGATCGTTTTGCCACTGAAGTGCTGGAGCCCAAGGGTGTGCTGGTCAAGCGCTACAGCAACAACGAAGAAATCTACATGGACCTGGCCGCCGGTCGTCTGGACGGTATTTTCGCCGACACCATTCCGTTGAGCGATTTCCTGTCGATGCCGCGTGGCAAGGGTTATGCGTTCGTCGGGCCAGAACTCAAGGATCCGAAATACGTCGGTGAGGGCGCCGGGATTGCGGTGCGCAAGGGCAACAGCGAACTGGTCGCCGAGTTGAACAAGGCCATCGACGGCATTCGCGCCAATGGCGAATACCAGCAGATTTCCCAGAAGTACTTCAAGTCGGACATCTACGGCGATTGATTAACTGCTATCGCGAGCAAGCGGAGCGCCGCCCGGCTCGCTCCCACAGGTTTGATCGGTGCATGCGGGGGTGTTTGTAGGAGCGAGCTTGCTCGCGATGGTCGTCAACGATGACGCGCCAAGCCTGATTCAACACGGCATCCTCGCGTGCTTCGCTGGCAAGCCGCCAGTGCCTGTCCGCGGTTCAGCCGTGCACGGCCTTCAATTCCTTCAGGTGCTTGTACACCGTCGCCCGTCCCATGTTCAGCACATTGGCCACATAGTTGGAGGCGCTTTTGCCCTTGAAGGCGCCTTCGGCATGCAGGGCCAGCACCAGTTCGCGCTTGTGCTCGCGGGTCAACACGCTCAGGCCCAGTTGTCGTTCCCGCAGCCAGTTGTGCAGGAAGGTGTTGATGCGCTCCTGCCAGTCATCGCGAAACAGTGAATCCGGCTGTGGGATCAGTTTGCTCGGTGACAGGAACAGGTCCAGTGCTGCCTTGGCGTTCTCGAACAGCGAAATGTTCAGATTGATGCACAGCACGGCCATCGGATGGCCGTTGCTGTCGCGCAGGACACTGCTCAGGCTGCGGATTTTCTGGCCATCCCAATTGAGCTTCTCGTAGGGGCCGATGTTGCGCTCGCTGATGTCCTCGCTGAGCATGTCTTCGAGCGCCGCATCGCCGCCGATTTCACGCTTGGACAGGTTGTTGGCGATGTAGTCGATTTTCTGTGTGCGCAGGTCGTGCAGCACCACCTCGGCGTGGGGGAAAAACAGCGTGGCAATGGCGTCGGCGATTGCCCGGAAGTTATCCAGTGCAGGGTCTTGTAGAGGTGGGGTCATCGGTGCTGCTCCAGGCAATCGGCGCCCCGTGAGCCGGGGCGCTGGAAGTTTGCCGCAATCGGGTTCGAACGTCACCCCGGCGCCGGCTCAACCCAGGCGCGAAGGGGAGAGCATGCTGGCGCTGAGGCCAAAGTGTTGCAGTGCCGGCGGCAGCGCCTCTCCGCGGACCAGCGCCGCGCTGGCCTGGCCCATGGCGGGCGAAGTCTGGATGCCGTAACCGCCCTGGGCGGCAACCCAGAACAGCCCGGGTACTTGCGGGTCGAAGCCGCTGACCAGGTCGCCATCGCTGACAAAGCTGCGCAGGCCGGCCCAAGTACGGGTCGGGCGGCGGATGGTCAGGGTGGTGGCCTCTTCGATCTGGTAGATGCCCATGGCGATGTCCAGTTCTTCCGGCTGCACGTCGTGGGGCTCTACCGGGTCGGCGTTGGCCGGCGAGCCGAGGAACATCCCGGCATCGGGTTTCATGTAGAAGGACTCGTCGAGGCTCACCAGCATCGGCCAGGCGTGGCAATCAAGGTCCTTGGGGCCTTCGAAAATAAACGCCGCGCGCCGTTTGGGAATCAGCCCCAGCGGCCGGGCGCCGGCCATTGCACCGAGATGGTCGGCCCAGGCGCCGGCGGCATTGATGATGATCGGCGCGCTGAACGTCTGGCCGGCGGTCTGCACGTGCCACAGCCCTTGGGGATCACGGTTCAGGCCCAGCACTTCGCAATCGGTGTGCACTTGTCCCTGGTTGCGGCGGATGCCCCGCAGGTAACCCTGGTGCAGGGCATCGGTGTCGATGTCGGTGGCGGTCGGGTCGTAGATTGCGCCAAAGACCTTGTCCCGGCGCAGGATCGGCAGGCGCGCCAGGGCCTCGTCGGCGCTGAGCAACTGCATCTGCGGCACGGTGGCCTTGGCACTGAGGTATTGGTTGCGCAGCTCATCCGGGTCGCCGGTGAAGTCCACGGTCATCTCGCCTCGAGGGGTGAGCAGCGGGTGTTCGCAGAAGCCTGCTGGCGGGGCATCGAAGAATTCCCGGCTGGCCTGGGTCAGCGCGCGTACTTGCGGGGTGCCATACGCGGCGGTGTACAGCGCCGCGGAACGCCCGGTGGAATGGTAGGCCGGGTGGGATTCGCGCTCGAGCACGATGACCCGGCCGTGGGGCGACAGCCAGAAACCGGTGGAAGCCCCGGCAATACCGCCGCCGATGATGATGAAGTCTGCCTGGGTCATGAACGTGTCCTTAAAGGCGTAAACACCTGTCCCTTGTAGGAGCGAGCAAGCTCGCTCCTACAGGGATTTGGGTCAGTTGAGCAGGTGGTAGATGGCATTGGCCAACGCGATGTCTTCCAGGCCCAGGCCGATGGAGCGGAAGAACACGTGGCGCTCGTACGTCGGGCGTGGTGTCTGGCCGCTGAGCAGTTGCGCCAGGTCGCCGACGATCGCCGCCGGGTTCCAGTCGTGTTGTTCGCGGGCGATCAACATTTCCCCGGCAGCGTCTGGAGTGGTCCGACGGTAGTCGCAATACACCTGCATCTGGCCGAGGCTGTGCGGCGGGACTTCGTGGGCGCGCACCGCGTTGGTACTGATGGAGGTGATCAAGGCGGGCTTGCGCAAGCTCAGTGGGTCGATCACCGGGCCGGCGGAGGAGGTGCAGAGCATGATCACATCGGCCTCCTCGAGCGCCGCCGCCAGGCTGTCCTGGATCTGCAGGCGCGAGTCCATGGCCATCCATTGCGCCAGAGCTGCTGGATCACGCGTCGCCAGGCTTGGCGAATAGAGACTGATGCTGTGCCATTCACGCAGTTGCCGGGCGTAGTGCAGGTGCGCTTGGGCTACTGGGCCGCTGCCGATGATCACCAGGCGAGTGGCATCCGGCCGGGCCAGGGCGTCCACTGCTACGGCCGTGGTGGCGGCGGTGCGCGCGGTGGTCAGTTCGCCGGCATCGCACAGCAGCAGAGGCTGGCCGGTGCGCATCGACATCAGCAGGGTCCAGGCGGTCACCAGCGCGCCGCCTTGCGCACGCACGATGTAGGGCGAGGTTTTCACCCCATAGACAGCATCTTCGGCCAACACCCCGAGGTAATTGATGAAGTCCCCGGCACCCTGGGGGAACTCCACCAGTTGCTGGGCCGGTTGCACGGCCTGGCCGGCTGCCAGGTCACGGAACAATTTGCGCAGGATCTGCGGCACGTCAACCTGCGCCAGCAGTTCGCGAGCCTGGGCTTGGTCGATCACAAAAGGGGAAGGGGGCATGCGCAGGCTCCGTGGATTTGCGTGTGAACTAATTTGTCCATTGTGGACTTATTGTTCTTGTTGGCAATATCCAGGCGTAAAAAAAGCGCAGTCCGTGATCGGCTGCGCTTGGGGTGTGGCGACCCGAACTTACGGGCGCTTACGCTCTACCGGGCGCAGCAGATGGGTCGACGGGGTTTCGCAACTGATCTTGCGGCCCAGCAGCGCCTCGATGGACGGTAGCTGGTAGGAGTCATCTTCACCGGCAAAGCTGATGGAGACGCCCTCGGCGCCTGCACGACCGGTCCGGCCAATGCGGTGCACGTAATCGTCCGGCACTTCCGGCAGGGTGAAGTTGATCACGTGGCTGATGCCGTCGATGTGAATCCCGCGGCCGGCGACATCGGTGGCCACCAGGACGCGGATCTTGCCCTCGCGAAAACCTTCCAGGGTCTTGATGCGCTTGTGCTGCGGCACGTCGCCCGACAGTTGGGCAGCGTTGACGCCGTCGCGGACCAGGCGTTCTTCGATGCGCCGCACTTCGTCCTTGCGGTTGGCGAAGACCATCACCCGCTCCCAGCCGTTGTCGGTCACCAGGTTGTAGAGCAGCTTGTACTTATCGGCACCGGCAACGGCGTAGATGTGCTGTTCGACGTTTTCGCTGGCAACGTTCTCGGCTTCGATCTCGACGATGGACGGGTCGGTGGTCCATTGCTTGGCCAGGTTCATCACGTCTTCGGTGAAGGTGGCCGAGAACAGCAGGGTTTGGCGTTCGCTTTTCGGTGGGGTCTGGCGAATGATCTGGCGCACTTGTGGGATGAAACCCATGTCGAGCATCCGGTCCGCTTCGTCCAGCACCATTACTTCGACCATGTCCAGGTGCACGTCGCCGCGCTGGTTGAAGTCCAGCAGGCGGCCTGGGGTGGCGACCAGGATGTCGCAGTGCCGGGCTTCGAGGTGCTTGAGCTGCTTGTCGAAGTCCATGCCGCCGACAAAGGTCATGACGTTGAGGCCGGTGTACTTGGTCAGGTCGGCGGCGTCCTTGGCGATCTGCACCACCAGTTCACGGGTCGGCGCGATGATCAGTGCCCGTGGCTCACCCATGTAGCGCTCTTTGGGCGGTGGGGTCTGCAGCAACTGGGTGATGATCGAGACCAGGAACGCGGCGGTCTTGCCGGTGCCGGTTTGTGCGCGGCCGATGGCGTCTTTGCCGGCCAGGGTGAAGCCCAATACCTGCGCCTGGATCGGCGTGCAGTACGGGAAGCCCAGGTCCTGGATGGCGTGCATCAGCTCCGGGGCTAGCTTGAAGTCGTGGAAACGGGTCTTGCCTTCCTGGGGTTCGACGACGAAGTCTTCGAGTTTCCAGGCCACGACCGGTGGTTTTGGCGCGCGTTCGCGACGCGGCTTCGGGGTTTCGCTGCGCGCTTTTGGCGGGGCAACGTCGGTGGCCGGTGTGTTCACTGGCTCGTTCTGCGGTGCCGCGACAGCTGCGGTCCGACCAGGCTGATGACCGTCGGTGCGGTGGCTGGTGGTTGGGGAGGGTGCGCTGGAGCTGGGCGCGAGCTGCTCAGCCTCGCTTTTACCGAACATTTTCTTGAGTGCTTTGAGCACGGTCATCTCATCAATTGGTTAAGGAATGTACGCCGGCCAGTGTAATGCAAGAATCGGGCGCGGCGTAGTGCGTTGGTCACACTGCTACATAGATGTGGGTGGATTAGCGCAAACGCTCGGCGAGCCAGGCGCCAATATCACGAATTTCTTCGGGTAACACTTCATGCCCCATTGGGTATTCCTGCCATGTCACGGTGACACCACGGGTCTTCAAGTACTCGTAGGCGCTGCGGCCCATGGCGTTTTGCACCACCTCATCGTACTGGCCGTGCAGGCACAGCACCGGAATACGTTGCTGGCTGGCGGATAGCTCGAGTTCGTCAGTGAAGGTGGGCGCATAAGTGGAGAGGGCAAGTACGCCACCCAGTGGACCCTGCCACTTGAGGAAGGTGCTGTGCAGGACCACCGCGCCACCCTGGGAAAAACCCGCGAGAAAAATCCGCGAAGGGTCTATTCCGCCCGCGCGCTGCTCTTCGATCAAATCGATGATGCGTTGCGCCGACGCTTCCAGTTGCTCGCGGTCGATTGCCCGGGCCGGACTCATGGCCAGAATGTCGTACCAGCTGGGCATCTCGTAACCACCGTTGATGGTCACTGCGCGGGTCGGCGCCTGGGGCAGGACGAAGCGCGTGGTCTGCAGGGTTTCCTGCAGGGCTTCGGCCACGGGCAGGAAGTCGTAGCGGTCGGCGCCCAGGCCGTGGAGCCAGATGACACAAGCATCTGCGGTCTTGACGGGTTCAAGAATCAAGGGATGGTTCATGGCTGCTCCATTGTTGTGCGTTCGCCCGCTTTGAGTGCGAGCTCAAAGTGCACGGCGGGTCGATCAGTTAAGAAGTTGTCGCAAGGTTGCAAGTTTTGCTCTTGACCTGCGGCTGAATCGCTTTAGCGCCCGGTGTGGTACGGGCCTTGCTATGGGAAAACCTGTACGTGCGATCCTACGCTTGGCGGTAACACTATCAGGCAACCGCCCGCCGCGGGAGAGCAAAAAATCCGGTGATGGACGTTCGCCAATGGCCGCTACGGGCTTGGCAGACAAGAAAGGGCTACAGCCCGTTCGGCCGATTGGTGAGCAGTGAGTTTTCCATGATGTGGATTTTCTCCTACTAGACTCATAGCTAAGGTCTTACGCCGCTTGACCCTAAAACAAGCCAACACGGGTCAACAGCGCCTCATAAGGGTGCGGCAGGACTCAAGCTCCGACACAACAAGAGCAAAACTGGAGGTTTGAATGAAGATGTTGAAATCCACCCTGGCAGTGATGACTGCGGCCGCAGTACTCGGTGTCAGCGGGTTCGCTCAGGCGGGTGCAACCCTGGATGCAGTGCAGAAGAAGGGTTTCGTACAGTGCGGCGTCAGTGACGGTCTGCCGGGTTTCTCGGTACCGGATTCCACCGGCAAGATCCTCGGTATTGATGCCGACTTCTGTCGCGCGGTGGCCGCCGCGGTATTCGGCGACGCAACCAAAGTGAAGTTCAGTCAGTTGAACGCCAAGGAACGCTTCACCGCGCTGCAGTCCGGTGAAATTGACATCCTGTCGCGCAACACCACCATGACCAGCTCCCGCGACGCGGGCATGGGCCTGAAGTTTCCTGGCTTCATCACCTACTACGACGGCATCGGCTTCCTGGTAAACAACAAGCTGGGCGTCAAGAGTGCCAAGGAACTGGACGGCGCGACCATCTGCATTCAAGCCGGTACCACGACCGAGCTGAACGTTTCCGATTACTTCCGCGGCAACGGCCTGAAATACACGCCGATCACCTTCGACACCTCCGACGAAAGCGCCAAGTCGCTGGAATCCGGTCGTTGCGACGTGCTGACCTCGGACAAGTCCCAGCTGTTCGCCCAGCGCAGCAAGCTGGCCGCACCGAAGGACTACGTGGTTCTGCCGGAAACCATTTCCAAGGAGCCACTGGGCCCTGTCGTGCGTAATGGCGATGACGAGTGGCTGGCCGTGATCCGCTGGACAGGCTACGCCATGCTCAACGCTGAAGAGGCCGGCATTACTTCGAAAAACGTCGAAGCCGAAGCCAAGTCCACCAAGAACCCGGATGTCGCTCGTATGCTCGGGGCGGACGGTGAATACGGTAAGGACCTGAAGCTGCCGAAAGACTGGGTCGTGCAGATCGTCAAGCAAGTCGGCAACTACGGTGAAGTGTTCGAGAAAAACCTCGGCAAGGGCACTCCACTGGAAATCGACCGCGGGCTGAACGCTCTGTGGAACAACGGCGGCATTCAATACGCACCACCAGTGCGCTGATGGTTCTATCACCCGGTGGGCCAACCACCGGGTGATGTTCTGTACCATTATTTCTGGGGCACTCCATGCAAAATTCTATCGGCGCACCAAAGCAGAGGCTCAGCCTCAGCGATCCAAAAGTGCGTGCGTGGCTATTCCAGATCATCACCATTGTGGCGGTGGTCTCGATGGGCTGGTATCTGTTCGACAACACGCAGACCAACCTGCAACACCGGGGTATTACCTCCGGCTTCGATTTTCTTGAGCGCAGTGCCGGTTTCGGTATCGCGCAAACCCTGATCGACTACACCGAATCGGACAGTTATGCCCGGGTGTTTGTCATCGGCCTGCTCAACACCTTGTTGGTGACCTTCATTGGCGTGATCCTGGCGACGATCCTGGGGTTTATCGTCGGCGTATCACGGCTTTCGAAGAACTGGATCATTGCCAAGCTGGCGACTGTGTACGTGGAAGTCTTCCGCAACATTCCGCCGTTGCTGCAGATCCTGTTCTGGTACTTCGCGGTGTTCCTGACCATGCCGGGGCCACGCAACAGCCATAACTTCGGCGACACCTTCTTCGTCAGCAGCCGCGGCTTGAACATGCCGGCCGCGTTGAAGGCGGACGGTTTCTGGCCGTTTGTCGCCAGCATCGGCGTAGCCATTGTGGCGATTGTGCTGATGAACCGCTGGGCGACCAAGCGCTTCGAGGCGACCGGTGTACCGTTTCATAAATTCTGGGTGGGCCTGGCGCTGTTCCTGCTGATCCCGGCGCTCTGTGCGGTGATCTTCGGCACACCGCTGCACTGGGAGTTGCCCAAGCTGCAAGGCTTCAACTTTGTCGGCGGCT
This sequence comes from Pseudomonas sp. IT-P176, assembly GCF_949767245.1. Taxonomy (NCBI): domain Bacteria; kingdom Pseudomonadati; phylum Pseudomonadota; class Gammaproteobacteria; order Pseudomonadales; family Pseudomonadaceae; genus Pseudomonas; species Pseudomonas sp. IT-P176. The sequence continues at coordinate 33,807 of NZ_CATKPN010000054.1, read as the reverse complement.
GGGTGCTGATCCCGGAACTGCTGGCACTGACCCTGGCCCTGACCGTGTACACCGCGGCGTTTATCGCCGAGATCGTGCGTTCGGGCATCAAGTCGGTCAGCCACGGCCAGACCGAGGCGGCGCACTCCCTCGGTTTGCGCAACGGCCCGACCCTGCGCAAGGTGATCATTCCCCAGGCGTTGCGGGTGATCATTCCGCCGCTGACCAGCCAATACCTCAACCTGGCGAAGAACTCCTCGCTGGCGGCCGGTATCGGTTACCCGGAAATGGTCTCGCTGTTTGCCGGCACGGTGCTGAACCAGACCGGGCAGGCGATCGAGGTGATTGCCATCACCATGAGCGTGTACCTGGCGATCAGCATCAGCATTTCCTTGCTGATGAACTGGTACAACAAGCGCATTGCGCTGATCGAGCGGTAAGGAATAGCGCATGAGTACTCATACTTTCAAACCGGACATGCCACCGCCGAGCAGCAGCATCGGCGTGGTGGCGTGGATGCGCGCCAACATGTTCTCCAGCTGGCTCAACACCCTGCTGACGCTGTTCGCGTTCTACCTGATCTACCTGGTGGTGCCGCCGATCCTGCAGTGGGCGATCATCGACGCCAACTGGGTCGGTACCAGCCAGGCCGACTGCACCAAGGACGGCGCCTGCTGGGTGTTCATCCAGCAGCGCTTTGGCCAGTTCATGTATGGCTACTACCCGGTGGACATGCGCTGGCGCGTGGACCTGACCGTGTGGCTGGCGGTCATCGGCGTGGCACCGCTGTTCATCTCGCGCTTCCCGCGCAAAGCAGTGTATGGGCTGAGCTTCCTGGTGCTGTACCCGATCATTGCCTGGTGCCTGTTGCATGGCGGCGTTTTCGGCTTGAGCCAAGTGGCGACGAGCCAATGGGGCGGCCTGATGCTGACCCTGGTGATCGCCACGGTCGGGATTGCCGGAGCGCTGCCGCTGGGCATCATCCTGGCCCTGGGCCGGCGCTCGAACATGCCGGCGATTCGGGTGGTCTGCGTGACCTTCATCGAGTTCTGGCGCGGCGTGCCATTGATCACGGTGCTGTTCATGTCCTCGGTGATGTTGCCGTTGTTCCTGCCCGAGGGCATGAACTTCGACAAGCTGCTGCGGGCGCTGATCGGGGTGATCCTGTTCCAGTCGGCCTACGTCGCCGAAGTGGTGCGTGGCGGCCTGCAAGCGATTCCCAAGGGACAGTACGAAGCGGCTGCCGCGATGGGCCTGGGGTACTGGCGCAGCATGGGCCTGGTGATCCTGCCGCAAGCCTTGAAGCTGGTGATCCCCGGTATCGTCAACACTTTCATTGCGTTGTTCAAGGACACCAGCCTGGTGATCATCATCGGCCTGTTCGACTTGCTCAACAGCGTCAAGCAAGCCGCCGCCGACCCGAAATGGTTGGGCATGGCCACTGAGGGCTACGTGTTCGCGGCTCTGGTGTTCTGGATTTTCTGTTTTGGTATGTCGCGCTATTCCATGCACCTGGAACGCAAGCTCGACACTGGCCACAAGCGTTAGGAGTTCTGTAATGAGCGAAGCAAGCAAACAGCCGGTGAGCCCTGAAGGCATTATTCAGATGCAGGGCGTGAACAAGTGGTACGGCCAGTTCCATGTGTTGAAAGACATCAACCTCAACGTCAAGCAGGGCGAGCGGATTGTCCTGTGCGGGCCTTCGGGGTCCGGCAAGTCGACCACCATTCGCTGTCTCAACCGCCTGGAAGAGCATCAGCAAGGGCGGATCGTGGTCGATGGCGTGGAGTTGACCAATGACCTCAAGCAGATTGAAACGGTGCGCCGTGAAGTCGGCATGGTGTTCCAGCACTTCAATCTGTTTCCACACCTGACGATTTTACAGAACTGCACCCTGGCGCCGATGTGGGTGCGCAAGATGCCCAAGCGCAAGGCTGAGGAGATTGCCATGCACTATCTGGAGCGCGTACGCATTCCGGAGCAGGCGCACAAGTATCCAGGGCAACTGTCGGGTGGCCAGCAGCAGCGGGTAGCGATTGCCCGGGCGCTGTGCATGAAGCCGAAGATCATGCTGTTCGACGAACCGACGTCGGCGCTCGATCCGGAGATGGTCAAGGAAGTGCTCGATACCATGATCGGTTTGGCTGAAGACGGCATGACCATGCTCTGTGTGACCCATGAGATGGGTTTTGCGCGGACGGTGGCGAATCGGGTGATCTTTATGGACAAGGGGGAGATTGTTGAGCAGGCGGCGCCGAATGACTTTTTCGACAATCCGCAGAATGAGCGGACCAAGTTGTTCTTGAGTCAGATTTTGCATTGATTGGGGTTGCTGAGTGAGATGAACCCGGACTTGTTCCGGGTTTTTTTTCGCCCGAACGCCGCCCGACCCCAAGCAACCAAAGGCTTTACCCCTGACGTCCGGCCCCCCGCAACCAACATCCTCATTGCTCTACCCAGTCAAGCTGACTAACATGTCAAAAAAATTCATCCTATGATTGGATGAAAGGGCGAATTTAATGACAGACACTTCTCCACTGATCAAGCGTTCCCTGGTCGACCAGGCCTTGGAGCAACTGCGCCTGCGCATTAACACCGGCAGTTGGACGGTTGGCCAGCGCCTGCCCACCGAGCCTGAGTTGGCGGCTGAGTTGGGGATTAGCCGTAATACGGTGCGTGAGGCCATGCGGGTGCTGGCGTTTTCCGGGTTGATTGAGATTCGCCAGGGTGACGGCAGTTACCTGCGGGCGGTGGTCGATCCGTTGGATACGATGAAGGCCTTGTCCCGTTGCTCCCATGAACAGGCCCGGGAGACCCGGCATATTCTTGAAGTGGAGGCGATTGGCCTGACGGCGTTGCGGCGGACCGATGAGGACCTGGTGGCCCTGCGTGAGGCGCTGACAATCAGTGGTACCCACTATCACGGCGACCTTGATAGCTACATCGCCTGCGACATGGTGTTTCACCGCCGTTTGGTGGATGCCGCGCACAACCCGACCCTCAGTGAGCTGTACCGCTACTTCTCCAGCATTGTCGGCGCGCAGTTGCGCGAGACTTTGAACATCGTCCCCAGACGTCAAGCCGTGTTCGACTTGCATGTCGATTTGCTCGACGCCGTCGAACAGCGCGATCCAGAGCGGGCCAAGGCCCTTTGCCGGCAGTTGATCAATGAGCCTTGAAACCGAGAATTCCATGTCCAGCCAACCGGCCAACACCCGCGATACGGTCTCCCCCAAACGCTCGGCAGAGCTTGAAGAGCTGCTGATCGATGCCGAGGCTGATGACGAGCAAGTCCAGCAGAGCCAGCCGCTGTTGCTTCGTCCCTGGCTGTTGTTGCTGGGGCTGATCCTGGTGGCGTTGAACCTGCGTCCGGCGCTGTCGAGCATGGCGCCGCTGCTCAGTGAGGTGTCGAAGAGCCTTGGCTTGTCGGCGGCCCAGGCGGGGTTGCTGACTACCTTGCCCGTGTTGTGCCTGGGGTTGTTCGCGCCCTTGGCGCCGATCCTGGCGCGGCGTTTTGGTGCCGAGCGCGTGGTGCTGGGGATTCTCCTGACCCTGGCGGGCGGGATCATCCTGCGCAGTTCTTTCGGCGAGATCGGCCTGTTTGCCGGGAGCATCCTGGCCGGCGCCAGCATTGGGGTGATCGGCGTATTGCTGCCGGGGATCGTCAAGCGCGATTTTGCCAAGCACGCCGGCACCATGACGGGCGTCTACACCATGGCCTTGTGCCTGGGCGCCGCTATGGCCGCCGGGGCGTCGGTGCCCTTGAGCGAGCATTTTGGGCAGGACTGGACCGTGGGCCTGGGGTTCTGGGTGATTCCGGCACTGCTTGCTGCGGTTTTCTGGCTGCCGCAGGTGGGGCAAAAACACGGCGCCCACAACGTCGCGTATCGAGTGCGCGGGCTGCTGCGTGACCCGCTGGCCTGGCAAGTGACCTTCTACATGGGCCTGCAATCGTCGCTGGCTTATATCGTCTTTGGCTGGTTGCCGTCGATCCTGATCGGCCGCGGCCTGACGCCGACCCAGGCCGGGTTGGTGCTGTCGGGTTCGGTAATTGTGCAATTGGCCAGTTCCCTGGCCGCCCCCTGGCTGGCTACGCGGGGCAAGGACCAGCGCCTGGCGATCGTGGTGGTGATGCTGATGACCCTGGGCGGGCTGTTCGGTTGCCTGTACGCGCCGATTGACGGCTTGTGGGGCTGGGCGATCCTGCTGGGCCTGGGGCAGGGCGCAACCTTCGCCCTGGCGCTGACCCTGATTGTATTGCGCTCGCGTGATGCCCATGTGGCAGCCAACCTGTCGAGCATGGCCCAGGGGTTCGGCTACACCCTGGCGTCCATGGGCCCATTTGCGGTCGGCCTGGTGCACGACTGGACCGGAGGCTGGACCGCGCTGGGCTGGATTTTCGGGGTGATTGGCCTGGGCGCGATCATCGCGGGGCTGGGGGCCGGGCGCGCCCGGTACGTGCAGGTCGAAAGCGAACGGGTGTGACGGCGTCGCACTGGCGGTATTTGTGCTGCGAATGGCGGTAGTGTTGCCAAGGTTTGCAGACTATCGTGCAGGTATCTTTCGCAGCCATTTTTGACCATGCAGGGAGCCTGCCCATGAGTGACGCCAATCGCGCCGTGATCACTGAGTTCTATCGAGCCTTTCAGCGCCTGGATGCCGAAGCCATGAGCGCCTGCTACAGCGAGGATGTGCTGTTCAGTGATCCGGCTTTTGGCGTGCTGCGCGGGCGCGATGCCGCTGACATGTGGCGGATGCTCACCACCCGGGCCAAGGACTTTTCCCTGACCTTCGACAACGTGCAAGCCGATGAGCGCAGCGGCAGTGCGCACTGGGTTGCCCGCTACCTGTTCAGCCAGACCGGCAACACCGTGGTCAACGACATCCAGGCACGCTTCGTCCTGCGTGACGGCAAGATCTGCGAGCACCACGACACCTTTGATCTGTGGCGCTGGTCGCGCCAGGCCCTCGGTGTCAAAGGCCTGCTCCTGGGCTGGACGCCGCTGGTGGGCAATGCCGTGCGCAAACAGGCGCTCAAAGGCTTGAGGGCGTTCCAGGCCAGTCGCTGATAAGATCGGCAGCTGTTTTCCTTCAAGCCCTGAACGTCACGTGAACAGCCCCAGCCAATCCCCCGTCATACCCGTCGACCCCGTGGTGCCTGCCAGCAAGCCCTGGTTCGTCTACCTCGTTCGTGCGGCCAATGGCGCGTTGTATTGCGGCATCAGCGACGACCCGCAAAAGCGCTTCGCCAAGCACCAGAGCGGCAAGGGCGCGCGGTTTTTTCTCTCGAGCCCGGCGATGGCGTTGGTCTATACCGAGGCCTGCCGCGACAAGAGCGAAGCGTTGCGCCAGGAACGCCTGATCAAGAAGCTGCGCAAGAGCGCCAAGGAATGCCTGGTGGCGACTTATCACCCTGAGTGATCAGTTGTCATCAGGCAGATGGGTAGGCTGCTATTCGATTGCGCGCTAAGCTGCTGGCTTCTTACATCAGCGGCGGATTGTGTATGTCAGAGTTGATTCTTCACCATTACCCGACTTCTCCTTTCGCAGAAAAGGCGCGGCTGTTGCTGGGCTTCAAAGGGTTGTCCTGGCGCTCGGTGAACATCTCGCCGATGATGCCCAAGCCCGACCTCACGGCCTTGACTGGTGGCTACCGCCGTACGCCGGTGCTGCAGATCGGTGCCGATATCTATTGCGACACCGCGCTGATCGCCCGCCGACTGGAGCAGCAAAAAGCCCTGCCGGCGTTCTTCCCCGAAGGTCAGGAAATGGTCAGCGCCACGGTCGCCGCCTGGGCCGACTCGGTGGTGTTCCAGCATGCGGTCAGCCTGGTGTTCCAGCCAGAATCGATAGCGGTACGTTTTGCCAGGTTATCACCGGAGGCGGTGAAGGCCTTTGTCGCCGACCGCGCCGGACTGTTCAGTGGTGGTAGCGCCACCCGACTGTCGGCGGACCAGGCCCGTCATCAATGGCCGACGATCATGGCGCGCCTTGAGCAGCAACTGCAGCGTGATGGCGACTACCTGTTCGGCGAGCCTTCGATTGCCGACTTCGCCTTGGCCCATCCGCTGTGGTTCTTGAAGGGCACGCCCGTCACTGCGCCCCTGGTGGATGCCTATCCGACAGTCTCGGCCTGGCTGACCCGGGTACTGGGTTTCGGTCATGGTGCATTCAGTGAGATGAGCGCAGAAGAAGCCTTGCAGGTGGCGCGGGACTCAACCCCGGCGGCCCTGCCGGATGAACCGTTCAACGAACCGAATGGATTTACCGCAGGCCAGCAGGTGGTGATCGCGGCAACCGACTACGGGGTTGATCCGGTGGCCGGCGAGTTGCTGTTTGCCGGCAGTGAAGAGCTGATCCTGCGCCGCGAAGACCCGCGCGGTGGGGTGGTGCATGTGCACTTTCCGCGGTTTGGTTTTCGTATCGAGGCTTGCTAGCAGCGGTCAAGATCGCAGCCTGAGGTGAGCTGCTGCGATTTTTTGACCTGGTCTATTTCAAGGCAGCCAGAATCGCCTCGGGCTCATAGCCGCGAATCAGCGTGCCGTTCACGTCCAGCACCGGGATGCCGCGACCGCCCAGGGCCTCATAGACCTTGCGCGCCTCGGCATCCTTCTCGATGTCGTATTCCTTGAACGGTATGCCCTTCTGATCAAGGAAGCGCCGGGTCAGTTTGCAGTAGCCGCACCAGTCGGTGGCGTAGAGCACCACCCGGGCGTTGGCCCGGACCTGCTCGGCGACCACCTGCGAAGGGTTGAACAGCCGTTCGATCTTGCCCCAGTTCTGATAGACCACCAGCACCAGCACAATCAGCAGGACCTTCCTCAGTGCGCCTGCGAGCATCAGTTGCGACGCTTGAGCTGGTCGGTGAGGGAGGTCGGCAGGCCCTTGATGACCAGGGTGCCGGCTTCTTCGTCGTACTCGATCTTCGAGCCCAGCAGGTGCGCTTCGAAGCTGATGGACAGGCCCTCGGCGCGGCCGGTGAAACGGCGGAACTGGTTGAGGGTGCGTTTGTCGGCGGGGATTTCCGGCGACAGGCCATAGTCCTTGTTGCGGATATGATCGTAGAAGGCTTTTGGGCGTTCTTCGTCGATCAGTTCCGACAGCTCCTCCAGGCCCATGGGTTCACCCAGCTTGGCCTGGCTGCTGGCGTAGTCGACCAGGGTCTTGGTCTTCTCGCGGGCGGAGTCTTCCGGCAGGTCTTCGCTTTCGACGAAGTCGCTGAAGGCCTTGAGCAGGGTGCGGGTTTCACCCGGGCCGTCGACACCTTCCTGGCAGCCGATGAAGTCGCGGAAGTACTCCGAGACCTTTTTCCCGTTCTTGCCTTTGATGAACGAGATGTACTGCTTGGACTGCTTGTTGTTCTGCCACTCGGAGATGTTGATCCGTGCGGCCAGGTGCAACTGGCCCAGGTCCAGGTGCCGGGACGGGGTCACGTCGAGCTGGTCGGTCACGGCCACGCCTTCACTGTGGTGCAGCAGGGCAATGGCCAGGTAGTCGGTCATGCCTTGCTGGTAGTGGGCGAACAGGACGTGACCGCCGGTCGACAGGTTGGACTCCTCCATCAACTTTTGCAGGTGCTCCACGGCAATTCGGCTGAACGCGGTGAAGTCCTTGCCGCCGTCGAGGTACTCCTTCAGCCAGCCGCTGAACGGATGTGCACCGGACTCGGCGTGGAACAAGCCCCAGGCTTTGCCTTGTTTGGCGTTGTAGCTCTCGTTGAGGTCGGCGAGCATGTTCTCGATGGCGGCGGATTCGGCCAGTTCCGAGTCGCGGGCGTGCAGGACTGCGGGTGTGCCGTCGGGTTTTTTGTCGATCAGGTGGACGATGCAATGACGGATCGGCATGGGCTTCTCGGCTGTATGAATGGAGGAGGGCGTGCTCCCCCGAAAAAGTGCCCAGTGTACCGCACCTGTTGGTTTTGGCGGTGCTCGACGGGGTTGGGAGGCGGGTCATGCCGGGCTTATGCGCTTTTTTGCGGATTTAGAGCAATAAAGCTGACCAAATGGGTAGGTAGAGGCGGATATTTCCCCGTCTCTGTGCTAGTTTTGCCCGGTCTTACGCGAAGTCACTGCGTTAAGCGTGCATTCAGCATTTGTCAGGTCGAACCAAACCCTGATTTCGGTATCTATAACCCCGACCCGTCGGTGTTGTAGCCGAGGGTGCCAGATCCAGAAGATCGGGCTCGATGGCTGACACTGCACTCTGCAATCCATATGAATTTGATAGGGAAGGAACACTACATGGCTCTTACTAAAGACCAACTGATCGCCGATATCGCTGAAGCTATCGACGCGCCTAAAACCACCGCGCGTAACGCACTGGACCAACTGGGCCAAATCGTTGCTGATCAACTGGAAAACGGCGGTGAAATCACCCTGCCAGGTATCGGTAAGCTGAAAGTGACCGAGCGTCCTGCCCGTACCGGCCGCAACCCTTCGACTGGCGCTGCCATCGAAATCGCTGCCAAGAAAGTTATCAAGCTGGTTGTGGCTAAAGGCCTGACCGACGCTGTTAACAAGTAAGACGCATAAAAAAGAGCCGCGCCCCGGAGCAATCCGGGCGCGGCTTTTTTGTGCCTGGCGTTATGTGCCAGGCGAGACTCAGCTTTTGCGAACCCAGCGCTCGCGCCAGACTTGTTGCTCGGATTTGGTCTGGAAGGTCCAGGCGACAAAGCGGCTTTGCTTTTGTCCCTGAGACATCTCCACTACCTGGCTCTCCAGCACGCCGGCCTTTTTCAGCGCGGTCTGGATGACTGGCAGGTTTGACGCTTTCGAGACCAGGGTACTGAACCACAGCACCTTGTGTTGAAAGTGCGCGCTTTCGGCGATCAGTTGCGTCACGAACCGCGCTTCACCACCTTCACACCACAACTCGGCGGACTGTCCGCCAAAGTTCAGTACCGGCAGTTTGCGTTTCGGGTCGGCACGGCCCAGGGCGCGCCATTTACGTTCGCTGCCCTTGGTCGCCTCGTCCATGGATGCATGGAACGGCGGGTTGCACATGGTCAGGTCAAAACGTTCGCCCGGCTCCAGCAAGCCCAGCAGGATGTGCTTGGGATTGCTTTGCTGACGCAGCTGGATGGCTTTGTTGAGGCCGTTGGATTGCACGATGGCTTTGGCGGCGGCCACGGCGGTCGGATCGATTTCCGAGCCGAGGAAGTGCCAGCGGTAGTCGCTGTAGCCGATCAATGGATAAACGCAGTTGGCGCCCATGCCGATGTCGAGCACCTTGACCGGAGCGCCGCGAGGGATCTCACCGTCGTTGACGCTGGCCAGCAGGTCGGCAAGAAAGTGCACGTAATCGGCACGTCCCGGCACCGGTGGGCAGAGATAGTCGGCCGGGATGTCCCAATGGGCGATGCCATAGAACGACTTGAGCAATGCCCGGTTGAACACCCGCACCGCATCCGGGCTGGCGAAGTCGATGCTCTCTTTGCCATAGGGGTTGATGATCACGAACTGCGCCAGTTCCGGCGTGGTCTTGATCAGCGCCGGGAAGTCGTAACGGCCCTGGTGGCGGTTGCGCGGGTGCAGGCTGGCCTTTTCGCGGGGCTCCACGGCTTTGGCCGGGGTCGCGGAATCAGGCTTCTTGCGCGCAGGGCGGGGTGTGCGGGGGGTGGTCATGGGCGTAGTCGATTCGGGTGTGGCTGAAAGAGACGGGCATTGTCCCACATCCAGGCGCTGTGAATGCAATTGTGAAGATCAGCACGAATCCCTGTGGGAGCGGGCTTGCCCGCGATGGCGATCTGTCAGTCACATCAATGTTGAATGTGAGGGCCTCATCGCGGGAAGGCCCGCTCCCACAGGGTGTTGTGGTGTTTGTGGGGAAGGGGCGGGCACAAAAAAGGGAGGCCGTTGCGGGCCTCCCTTTTTTATAGCGGTATGCCGTTACAGGCTGGCAATCCGCGCGTGTTGCTCGGCCAGCTTGCCCAGAGCCTGTTCGGCTTCGGCCAGTTTGGCGCGTTCTTTCTCGATGACTTCGGCCGGGGCCTTGTCGACGAACCCGGCGTTGGACAGCTTGCCGCCGACACGCTGCACTTCACCTTGCAGGCGCTGGATTTCCTTGTCCAGACGGGCGAGTTCCGCACCCTTGTCGATCAGGCCGGCCATCGGCACCAGCACTTCCATCTCGCCAACCAGCGCGGTGGCCGACAATGGCGCTTCTTCGCCGGCTGCCAGCACGGTGATGGATTCCAGCTTGGCCAGCTTTTTCAGCAGGACTTCGTTCTCGCTGAGGCGACGCTGGTCTTCGGCGCTGACGTTCTTCAGGAAGATCGGCAGGGGTTTGCCCGGGCCGATGTTCATCTCGCCGCGAATGTTGCGCGTGCCCAGCATCAGGCCCTTGAGCCATTCGATGTCGTCTTCGGCCGCCTGGTCGATGCGTGCTTCATTGGCCACTGGCCAAGGTTGCAGCATGATGGTCTTACCGTCGATGCCGGCCAGCGGCGCGATGCGCTGCCAGATTTCTTCGGTGATGAACGGCATGAACGGGTGCGCCAGGCGCAGCGCCACTTCCAGCACGCGCACCAGGGTGCGACGGGTGCCGCGCTGGCGTTCGATCGGGCCGTTTTCGTCCCACAGCACTGGCTTGGACAGTTCCAGGTACCAGTCGCAATACTGGTTCCAGATGAACTCGTACAGGGCCTGTGCAGCCAGGTCGAAGCGGAACTGCTCGAGTTGGCGGGTTACTTCTGCTTCGGTGCGTTGCAACTGGGAGATGATCCAGCGATCGGCCAGCGACAGCTCGTAGGCTTCGCCGTTCTGGCCGCAGTCCTCGCCCTTGTCCAGCACGTAGCGCGCAGCGTTCCAGATCTTGTTGCAGAAGTTGCGATAGCCTTCGACGCGGCCCATATCGAACTTGATGTCGCGACCGGTGGACGCCAGCGAGCAGAAGGTGAAGCGCAGGGCGTCGGTGCCGTAGCTGGCGATGCCGTCGGCGAACTCGTCGCGGGTCTGCTTCTCGATCTTTTTCGCCAATTTTGGCTGCATCAGGCCGCTGGTGCGTTTTTGCACCAGGGTTTCCAGGTCGATGCCGTCGATGATGTCCAGCGGATCAAGGACGTTGCCCTTGGACTTGGACATCTTCTGGCCCTGGCCGTCGCGCACCAGGCCATGTACGTACACGGTCTTGAACGGCACCTGCGGCGTGCCATCCTCGTTCTTCACCAAGTGCATGGTGAGCATGATCATCCGGGCAACCCAGAAGAAAATGATGTCGAAGCCAGTCACCAGTACGTCGGTGGAGTGGAACTTCTTGAGGAACTCGGTCTGTTGCGGCCAGCCGAGGGTGGAGAAGGTCCACAGGCCCGAGCTGAACCAGGTGTCGAGGACGTCGTTGTCCTGCTGCAGGGCAACATCTGGCCCCAGGTTGTGCTTGGCGCGCACTTCGGCTTCGTCGCGACCGACGTAGACCTTGCCCGACTCGTCGTACCAGGCCGGAATCCGGTGGCCCCACCACAGCTGACGGCTGATGCACCAGTCCTGGATGTCGCGCATCCACGAGAAGTACATGTTTTCGTACTGTTTCGGTACGAACTGGATGCGGCCGTCTTCCACGGCGGCAATCGCAGGCTCGGCCAGTGGCTTGGTGGAAACGTACCACTGGTCGGTCAGCCACGGTTCGATGATGGTGCCGGAGCGGTCGCCCTTGGGCACTTTCAGGGCGTGATCGTCAACGCTGACCAGCAGGCCGGCGGCGTCGAACGCTGCGACGATCTGCTTGCGCGCTTCAAAACGGTCGAGGCCGGCGTATTCGGCCGGGATCTTGCCGTCGATGCTGTCGTTGAGCGTACCGTCGAGGTTGAACACCTGGCAGGCAGGCAGCACCGCGGCGTTCTTGTCGAAGATGTTGAGCAGCGGCAGGTTGTGGCGTTTGCCGACTTCGTAGTCGTTGAAATCGTGGGCCGGGGTGATTTTCACGCAGCCGGTGCCGAACTCAGGATCACAGTAATCGTCAGCAATGATCGGGATGCGGCGGCCAACCAGCGGCAGCTCGACGAATTGGCCGATCAGGGCCTTGTAGCGTTCATCGTTCGGGTTCACGGCCACGGCGGAGTCGCCGAGCATGGTTTCCGGGCGAGTGGTCGCGACGATCAGGTAATCGTTGCCTTCAGCGGTCTTGGCGCCGTCGGCCAGCGGGTACTTGAGGTTCCACAGGAAACCTTTCTCGTCGTGGTTTTCCACTTCGAGGTCGGAAATCGCCGTGTGCAGCTTGGTGTCCCAGTTGACCAGGCGCTTGCCGCGGTAGATCAGGCCGTCTTCGTGCAGGCGCACGAACGCTTCCTTGACCGCTTCCGAGAGACCGTCGTCCATGGTGAAGCGCTCGCGGCTCCAATCCACCGACGAGCCGAGACGGCGGATCTGCCGGCTGATGTTGCCGCCGGACTCATCTTTCCATTCCCAGATCTTTTCCAGGAATTTCTCACGGCCCAGGTCGTGGCGGCTCTGGCCCTTGGCTTCGAGCTGACGCTCCACCAGCATCTGGGTGGCGATACCGGCGTGGTCGGTACCCGGTTGCCACAGGGTGTTGCGACCCTGCATGCGGCGGAAACGGATCAGGGCGTCCATGATCGCGTTATTGAAACCGTGACCCATGTGCAGGCTGCCGGTGACGTTCGGCGGCGGGATCATGATGGTGTAGGAATCGCCCGCGCCTTGCGGGGCGAAGTAGTTCTCGGACTCCCAGGTGTTGTACCAGGAAGTTTCAATGGCGTGCGGCTGGTAGGTCTTATCCATGCGCGGCGGGACCCTATTGGCATTTATTCAGGAAAAGCCGGCAAGTATAGCGGGGATGTCGCCTGGGGCGTAGAGCGAGCTGATGGCAGGAGGGAGAAATCTGCTGTTTTTTCCAGGAGCGGCGGTCGCGGTGCTCCAGGCTCGTGTGGGAATTGCATTGGGCTGATGGGGGAGGGGCAGGTGGGGAGCTAATTAGCGCGATAGTTTCCTTGGCATATAAGGAATTTGCCTACAAGTTTGCTTGTTTGAGTAAGTGCTGTGTGTGCGTAGTATTCAAGGAGGTGTGTGCAAGTTGAATGTGTTGCACGCTGCCTGCAGGGAAATATAGTGTTTTAAATAATGGCATGGAGCATGTATGTATATTAAACAAGTTGCGTTGTTGATTCCTCTCCTGATGTCGGCGAATGCCTGGGCAGGAACCGTGGAATATTGCCCGAAAGTTGCGGATATCAAGGAGGTCGGTACCACCGCCAGTTATGTCGCAGCTACCGTCAGCGGCCAGGGTCAATGGAATGGCACTTCACAGACTGGGCGCGGCCCGGTCGGTGGGTTCGATGAGGCTATATTCAAGGCCCATGGCGATGCAGTCGAAGGTGTGGTGATCGGTGAAATCCTGCACTGCGGATACAGCCTGCGCGACGGCGGTAAGTTGGACATGCGCTTCAAGCGCGAAGGCACGGTTGTCAGTATTCAGGCAGGGGGAGCCTGGGAGCCGTATTATAGCCAGTATTATTGCGATGATAAAACCGAGGGTGCCTGCACCTTCAAGGAATTACCTCGTCCAGGTAAGGGCTAGTTGATGTTGTGCACTATTCAGTTAAGTATTAGTTGCTGAATGTAATGCCATTGAATAGTGGGTTGGTATTTGAAGTGTAAGGTCGCCAATTTCACTGGCGACCTATCCCTCGTACAAGGGGGGGGCTTCAAAAGCACAGGGTCAGTTGTCGTACTGGCTCAATAACCGTTCCATTCGTGCATCGAGGCGACGCTTGATTTCCGTCTCGATGTGCGGGGCAAAGTCATCGATCACGTCTTGCATGATCAACTGCGCGGCCGCGCGCAACTCACCATCCAGATGCAGCATGACGTCGGCAGCTTGCTGGGCGGTGGTCGTGGCGGCTGGTGCTGGTGCTGGTGCTGGAGTTGGAGCTGGAGCTGGAGCTGGAGCAGGTTGTTCGACGGCTTCGGCCAGTGGTTTGCCGCTGACTTGGTCGAACAGCAGGGGAATCTGGCCTTCATCACTTGCGGTCTCGACGGTGTCGGTCAGCAGTGGTGGTTGCAGGTTGTCATCGCCGAGCAACTGGCGGATCGACTCGAGGTCATCCAGCAGGTGAGCGGCCTTTTGCAGTGGTTTTGGCGTGTCCATCTTGTACTCAGAGTCGCTGTAGACGGTGATCTTGCAGAGGATAGCCCTGTTCGCGGTAGAGGCGGAAACTCTCCCGCGCGGCCTGACGAATAGCGGGATCTTCGACCACCACTTCTGCCACTCGGGCAAACCGTTGGGCAAATGGTGGGACCTTGAGGTCGAGGTTGACCAGCAGGTCCTGGTGCTCGCCCGGATCATCGCCCAGGCCCAGCACAATCAAGCCGTCCGGTTCGCTCTCGGCTGGGCCGTGGGGTACGAAGCTTTCGCCCTTGAACGCCCACAGGCGAGCATCCAGGTCGTCGCGTTGGGCGGCGTCGCTGCAGTGCAGGTAGATGCGGAGCCCCATGCGCCAGGCCTTTTCGCTGAGCTTGCAGGCGAAATCCAGTCGCGCCTGAGGATCGGCGCTGGGCAGGATGTAAAAGTCGACTTTGGTCATTGCGGTTCCTGAGCCTGAAGCGGCGCCCCCGAGGGTGACGCCGCTTCAGGTCATCGGTTTCAGGCCTTGGCGCGATCCAGCAGGTATTGGGTCAGCAATGGTACCGGGCGGCCAGTGGCGCCCTTGTCCTTGCCACCGCTGGTCCAGGCGGTACCCGCGATGTCCAGGTGCGCCCAGTTGAGGTTCTTGGTGAAGCGCGACAGGAAGCACGCTGCCGTGATGGTGCCGGCTTTCGGACCACCAATGTTGGCAATGTCGGCGAACGGGCTGTCCAGTTGTTCCTGGTACTCATCGAACAGCGGCAGTTGCCAGGCACGGTCGTCGGCAGCCTTGCCGGCGCTCAGCAATTGTTCGATCAATTCGTCGTTGTTGCCCAGCAGGCCGGAGGTGTGGGAGCCCAGGGCGACGATGCAGGCGCCGGTCAGGGTGGCGATATCGATCACTGCCTGTGGCTTGAAGCGCTCGGCGTAGGTCAGGGCGTCACACAGCACCAGGCGGCCTTCGGCGTCGGTGTTGAGGATTTCCACGGTCTGGCCGCTCATGGTGGTGACGATATCGCCTGGGCGGGCAGCGCCGCCGCTCGGCATGTTCTCGGCACAGGCCAGGATGCACACCAGGTTGATCGGCAGCTTCAGCTCGAGCACGGCACGCAGGGTACCAAACACGCTGGCGGCGCCGCCCATGTCGTACTTCATTTCATCCATGCCGGCGCCCGGCTTGAGGCTGATACCGCCGGTGTCGAAGGTGATGCCCTTGCCCACCAGGGCGTACGGCTTCTCGGACTTCTTGCCGCCGTTGTATTGCATGACGATCAGGCGTGGCGGCTGGTCGCTGCCCTGGCCCACGGCGTAGAACGAGCCCATGCCCAGTTCCTTGATCTTTTTCTCGTCCAGCACTTCGACTTTCAGGCTCTTGAACTCTTTACCCAGTGCCTTGGCTTGCTCGCCCAGGAAGGTTGGGTGACAGATGTTCGGCGGCAGGTTGCCCAGGTCGCGGGTGAACGCCATACCGTTGGCAATCGCGCTGGCGTGAGTCACGGCGCGTTGTACTTCGGCCTGTGCAGCCTTGATGGTCAGCAGGGTGATTTTCTTCAGGGCGCGTGGTTCGGCCTTCTGGCTCTTGAACTGGTCGAAGCTGTATTCGCCGTCCAGCAGGGTTTCGGCCAGCAGGCGGGTCTTGCCATAGCTGTCACGACCCTTGACCACCACTTCGTCCAGCGCGAGTGCGGCATCGCTGCCACCCAGGCCCTTGAGGGTGTTGAGGATGCCAGCGACGATTTTGCGCAATGGACGATCGCCCAATTCTGCGTCCTTGCCCACACCTACCAGCAGCACACGTTCGGCCTTGAGGTTCGGTAGGCTGTGCAGCAACAGGCTCTGGCCAACTTTGCCGGCCAGGTCGCCACGCTTGAGGATGGCGCTGATGGCGCCGCCGCTGAGCTCATCGACCTGTTTGGCGACGTTGCCGAGTGTCCGGCCTTCGCCGACTGCGATGACCAGCGTGGCGGTTTTCAAGGTTTCTGGGCTAACGCTTTTTACAACCAGTTCCATGTCCGGGTCCCTGAATAAATGGTCAAAGTGCAGCGTGCCGCAGCCTGTGCGCACACGTTTGCCTTCTATATAGAAAGGTGCGGGTAAGGCCCGCGACAAAGGCCGCAGTTTGAACCTCGCTGACTGCGCCTGACAACCCTTGCGCAAGTGATCTTTAATGCATTGCATGCCGGCGTGAGCGTGCGCAGTGACAGGCGCGGTCAATCACAGGATAATGCCGCATCTTTTGCGGTGGCTCATGGTTTCACGAGCCGCCCGACCTGTTTGCTTGTTTGGCCGCCTTAGCCTGACAACCCTGGAGTGTCTGGTTTGATTGTCTTCCGTTATCTTTCCCGTGAAGTCCTGGTGACCCTGAGCGCCGTCAGTGCCGTGCTGCTGGTCATCATCATGAGTGGGCGCTTCATCAAGTACCTCGCCCAAGCCGCTGCCGGCCTGCTGGATCCGGGTTCCCTGTTCCTGATCATGGGCTTTCGCCTGCCGGGCTTCTTGCAGTTGATCCTGCCACTGGGGTTGTTCCTGGGGATTCTGCTGGCTTATGGCCGGCTGTATCTCGAGAGCGAAATGACCGTGCTGTCGGCCACCGGCATGAGCCAGCAACGCCTGTTCGCCTACACCTTGTTCCCGGCCACGCTGGTCGCATTGCTGGTGGCCTGGTTGAGCCTGGGCCTGGCCCCGCAAGGTGCCAACCAGTTCCAGTTGCTGCTGAACAAGCAGGATGCCCTGACCGAGTTCGATACCCTGGAGCCAGGACGCTTCCAGTCGTTACGCGACGGCACGCGGGTGACCTATACCGAAAAACTCTCGGATGATCGCGTCAACCTGGCAGGCGTGTTCATCTCGCAAAAGAACGAAGCCTCAGGCAACAAGGATCGCGGCATCTCTGTACTGGTGGCCGAGAAGGGCCGTCAGGAGATCAAGCCGGACGGCAACCGCTACCTGATTCTGGACAACGGCTATCGTTATGACGGCAATCCGGGGCAGGCCAATTACCGGATCATCAAGTACGACACCTATGGCGTACTGTTGCCCAAGCCTGACGTCAGCGACGAAGTAACCGACCGCGACGCCATCAGTACCGCCAACCTGCTGGGCAGCGATGACGTGCGCTCCCATGCCGAATTGCAATGGCGCCTGTCCCTGCCGTTGCTGGTGTTCATCGTGACCCTGATGGCTGTGCCACTGTCGCGGGTCAATCCGCGTCAGGGCCGGTTCCTCAAGCTGTTGCCGGCGATCCTGCTGTACATGGCCTACCTGACCATCCTGATCGCTGCCCGCGGCGCATTGGAGAAGGGCAAGTTGCCGCCGGCGCTGGGGTTGTGGTGGGTCCACGGGATTTTCCTGGTCATTGGCCTGGGGTTGCTCTACTGGGAGCCGTTGCGCTTGAAGATGGCGAGTCGCCGCTATGCGTTGGAGGTGACCCGTGGTTAAGCTCGATCGCTACATTGGTAGCAGTGTATTCATGGCGATCCTGGCCGTGCTGGGGATCATCCTCGGCCTGGCGACCCTGTTCGCCTTCATTGATGAAATGGGCGATGCCAGCGATACCTACACGGTGATGGACGTTCTGGGCTACGTGCTCCTGACCGCGCCGCGCCGGCTGTACGACATGTTGCCCATGGCTGCCCTGATCGGTTGCCTGATCGGCCTTGGCAGCCTGGCCAGTAACAGCGAATTGACCATCATGCGTGCGGCCGGCGTATCCATTGGGCGGATCGTCTGGGCAGTGATGAAGCCGATGCTGTTCCTGATGGTCGCCGGCGTGCTGATTGGCGAGTATGTAGCGCCCGCCACGGAAAATATCGCCCAGGCCAACCGTTCGCTGGCCCAGGGCAGTGGCGATTCGCAAAGCGCCAAGCACGGTTTGTGGCACCGCCAGGGGGACGAGTTCATTCACGTCAACTCGGTGCAGCCCAATGGCCGCCTGTATGGCGTGACCCGTTATCGTTTCGATAATGACCACCACCTGCTGTCCGCAAGCTTCGCTAAACGCGCCGAGTTCGACACCGATCACTGGCAGTTGAGTGACGTCACCACCACCCTGTTCCACGGCAAGAGCACTGAAGTGGTGAGCGCTGCGGTCGAGCGTTGGGATGTGGCCCTCAGCCCGCAACTGCTGAGCACCGTGGTGATGGCCCCGGAATCGCTGTCGATCAGCGGCCTGTGGGGTTATATCCATTACCTGGCTGACCAGGGCCTGAACAACGGCCGCTACTGGCTGGCATTTTGGGTCAAGGTGTTGCAGCCGCTGGTCACCGCAGCCCTGGTGCTGATGGCGATCTCCTTCATCTTTGGTCCACTGCGTTCGGTAACCCTCGGTCAGCGGGTCTTCACCGGTGTGCTGGTGGGCTTCACCTTCCGCATCGTCCAGGATTTGCTCGGTCCGTCGAGCCTGGTGTTCGGTTTCTCGCCGCTGTTTGCGGTGTTGATCCCAGCTGCGGTGTGTGCGCTGGCAGGCCTCTGGCTGATGCGTCGAGCCGGCTGATCAGCGGTATTTGAACCGAAGTTTGTCTGCAAAAACGCCCCGTTCGCCAGAGCGGGGCGTTTTTGCAAGTGATGCCTTCACCTGCAAACGTGACGCTTGCCTGGTGTTTCAGGTACAATTCCCGGCTATTTTTCGGCGGGCTATGCCTGCAGCCTTTTTGAGTGTTGATCCGTGAGTGATTTGAGTCATATCCGCAATTTCTCCATCATCGCCCACATTGACCATGGCAAGTCGACGCTGGCCGATCGCTTCATCCAGATGTGCGGCGGCCTGGCCGAGCGTGAAATGGAAGCCCAGGTTCTGGACTCCATGGACCTTGAGCGCGAACGCGGGATCACCATCAAGGCCCACAGCGTTACCTTGTATTACACCGCCAAAGACGGCATCAAGTACCAGCTGAACTTCATCGACACCCCCGGCCACGTTGACTTCACCTATGAAGTCAGCCGCTCGTTGGCGGCCTGTGAAGGTGCGTTGCTGGTGGTCGATGCTGGCCAGGGCGTGGAAGCGCAGTCGGTTGCCAACTGCTACACGGCAATCGAGCAGGGCCTGGAAGTCATGCCGGTGCTGAACAAGATCGACCTGCCACAGGCCGATCCGGACCGCGTGAAAGAAGAAATCGAAAAAATCATCGGCATCGACGCCACCGATGCCGTCGAGTGCAGTGCCAAGACTGGCCTGGGCGTCGATGAGGTGCTCGAGCGCCTGGTCAAGACCATTCCCGCGCCTACCGGCAACATCGAAGATCCGCTGCAAGCGTTGATCATCGACTCCTGGTTCGACAACTATCTGGGCGTTGTTTCCCTGGTTCGCGTACGCCACGGCCGCGTGAAGAAGGGCGACAAGATCCTGGTCAAATCCACCGGCAAGATCCACCTGGTGGACAGCGTCGGTGTGTTCAACCCGAAACACACTGCCACCGTCGACCTGAAAGCCGGTGAAGTAGGCTTCATCATCGCCGGTATCAAGGATATTCACGGTGCGCCAGTGGGCGATACCCTGACCTTGAGTTCGACCCCTGACGTCGACGTGCTGCCAGGCTTCAAGCGCATCCAGCCGCAGGTGTACGCCGGTCTGTTCCCGGTCAGCTCCGACGACTTCGAAGACTTCCGTGAAGCCCTGCAAAAGCTCACCCTCAACGACTCGTCCCTGCAGTACACCCCGGAAAGCTCCGACGCCCTGGGCTTCGGCTTCCGTTGCGGGTTCCTTGGCATGCTGCACATGGAAATCATCCAGGAGCGCCTGGAGCGCGAGTACGACCTGGACCTGATCACCACGGCACCAACGGTAATTTTCGAGCTGTTGCTGAAAACCGGTGAAACGATTTACGTCGATAACCCGTCCAAGCTCCCAGACCTGTCTTCGATCGAAGACATGCGTGAGCCGATCGTGCGGGCCAATATTCTTGTGCCGCAGGAGCACCTGGGCAACGTCATTACCCTGTGTATCGAAAAACGTGGCGTGCAGCACGACATGTTGTTCCTGGGTACCCAGGTCCAGGTGACCTACGATTTGCCGATGAACGAAGTGGTCCTGGACTTCTTCGATCGCCTGAAGTCCACCAGTCGCGGCTATGCTTCGCTGGATTACCACTTCGATCGCTACCAGTCGGCTAATCTGGTCAAGCTGGACGTGCTGATCAACGGCGACAAGGTCGATGCCCTGGCGCTGATCGTGCACAAGGACAACGCGCACTACAAAGGTCGCCAGTTGACCGAGAAGATGAAGGAACTGATTCCGCGCCAGATGTTCGACGTTGCGATCCAGGCCGCCATTGGCGGGCAGATCATCGCGCGGACCTCCGTCAAGGCACTCAGAAAGAACGTATTGGCCAAATGCTACGGTGGTGACGTTAGCCGTAAGCGCAAGCTGTTGGAAAAGCAGAAGGCCGGTAAAAAACGCATGAAGCAGGTCGGTAACGTGGAAATTCCACAAGAAGCCTTCCTTGCTGTGCTCAGGTTGGATAGTTAGGTCCTATGTCACTAAATTTCCCGCTGTTGCTGGTCATCGCTGTCTTCGTCTGCGGTTTGCTGGCGTTGCTCGATCTGGTGTTTCTGGCGCCGCGTCGGCGTGCTGCCATTGCCTCGTATCAGGGCACTGTCAGCCAACCCGACATGGTCGTCGTGGAGAAACTGAACAAAGAACCGTTGCTGGTGGAATACGGCAAATCGTTCTTTCCGGTGCTGTTCATCGTACTGGTGCTGCGTTCGTTTCTGGTGGAGCCGTTCCAGATTCCGTCTGGTTCGATGAAACCGACCCTGGACGTCGGCGACTTCATTCTGGTGAACAAGTTTTCCTACGGGATCCGCTTGCCAGTACTCGACAAGAAAGTCATCGAGGTGGGTGATCCGCAGCGCGGCGATGTGATGGTGTTCCGCTACCCAAGCGACCCGAACGTCAACTACATCAAGCGTGTGGTTGGCCTGCCGGGCGACCAGATCCGCTACACCGCCGACAAGCGCCTGTTCGTCAACGGTGAGTCGATTGCCGAGCAACTGGTGGGCACTGAGCCGGGCACTTTGGGCAGCGCCGAGCTGTACAAGGAAAAACTCGGTGTTGCCGAGCACATGATCCGCAAGGAAATGAGCCGCTACCGGGCCACTCCGGACCGTCAATGGACGGTGCCCGCGGGGCACTATTTCATGATGGGCGACAACCGCGACAACTCCAACGACAGTCGCTACTGGGATGACCCAAGCATTCCCAAGAACCTGCTGGGCATGGTTCCCGACCAGAACATCGTCGGCAAGGCCTTTGCGGTCTGGATGAGCTGGCCTGAACCGAAACTCAGCCACCTGCCGAATTTCTCGCGGGTTGGCCTGATCAAGTAATCCCACACGGCGCTGTTGAACACAGCGCCGAATGCTTTTCTGGAACCTGCAGAAGGTTGCCGCACTGCATTGAAGCCAACGATATTCAGGAAGTAATTTTTGAACACAGCGTTATTTGTCCCAGGCCTTCGCAGCGATGCTGCGGGGGAAGTCGACCACGAACTCAGCGTGGGTAAACCGTGAGCGTCTCCTTAAGCCGTCTCGAGCGTCAGCTCGGCTACACCTTCAAGGATCAGGAACTGATGGTCCTGGCCCTGACTCACCGCAGCTTTGCCGGGCGCAACAACGAACGCCTGGAATTCCTCGGTGATGCCATCCTCAACTTCGTGGCCGGTGAAGCGCTGTTCGACCGCTTTCCGCTGGCCCGCGAAGGCCAGCTGTCGCGTTTGCGCGCACGCCTGGTCAAGGGCGAGACATTGGCAGTACTGGCCCGTGGCTTTGATCTGGGTGACTACCTGCGCCTGGGCTCCGGTGAGTTGAAGAGCGGCGGTTTCCGGCGCGAGTCGATCCTGGCCGATGCCCTGGAAGCGCTGATCGGCGCGATCTACCTGGATGCCGGCATGGACATGGCGCGCGAACGCGTGCTGGCCTGGCTGGCTTCCGAGTTCGAGAGCCTGACGCTGGTCGATACCAATAAAGATCCAAAGACCCGCCTGCAGGAATTCCTGCAGTCGCGTGCCTGTGAGCTGCCGCGTTACGAAGTGGTGGATATCCAGGGTGAGCCCCATTGCCGAACGTTCTTCGTCGAATGTGAAATCACCTTATTGAATGAAAAAAGCCGAGGTCAGGGTGTGAGTCGTCGTATTGCCGAACAGGTAGCGGCCGCCGCAGCACTGATAGCCCTGGGCGTGGAGAATGGCCATGACTGATTCAACTGCAACTCGCTGTGGCTATGTCGCCATCGTCGGCCGCCCGAACGTGGGCAAATCCACGTTGCTGAACCACATCCTGGGTCAGAAGCTGGCAATTACCTCGCGTAAACCGCAGACCACCCGCCACAACATGCTCGGGATCAAGACCGAGGGCGCGGTGCAAGCGATCTACGTCGACACTCCCGGCATGCACAAGGGCGGCGAGAAGGCCCTGAACCGCTACATGAACAAGACCGCCTCGGCGGCGTTGAAAGACGTCGACGTGGTGATCTTCGTGGTCGATCGCACCAAGTGGACCGACGAAGATCAGATGGTCCTCGAGCGTGTGCAGTACGTGACTGGCCCTTTGATCGTGGCGCTGAACAAGACCGACCGCATCGAAGACAAAGCCGAGCTGATGCCGCACCTGACCTGGCTGCAAGAGCAGCTGCCGAACGCGCAGATCATGCCGATCTCGGCCCAGCATGGGCATAACCTCGAAGCGCTGGAGCGGGTGATCGCCGGTTACCTGCCGGAAAACGATCACTTCTTCCCGGAAGATCAGATCACCGACCGCAGCAGCCGCTTCCTCGCCGCTGAGCTGGTGCGCGAGAAGATCATGCGCCAGATGGGTGCGGAGCTGCCGTACC
Source organism: Pseudomonas sp. IT-P176 (assembly GCF_949767245.1). Taxonomy (NCBI): domain Bacteria; kingdom Pseudomonadati; phylum Pseudomonadota; class Gammaproteobacteria; order Pseudomonadales; family Pseudomonadaceae; genus Pseudomonas; species Pseudomonas sp. IT-P176. The sequence continues at coordinate 10,928 of NZ_CATKPN010000054.1, read as the reverse complement.
AGATCACCGTGGAAATCGAAGAGTTCAAGCAGCAGGGCAAGACCCTGCACATCCACGCCCTGATCCTCGTCGAGCGTGACGGTCAGAAGAAGATCATCATTGGCGACAAGGGCGAGCGGATCAAACGTATCGGCACCGAGGCGCGCAAGGATATGGAGCTGCTGTTCGACTCCAAGATCATGCTCAACCTGTGGGTGAAGGTCAAAGGTGGCTGGTCCGACGACGAGCGCGCCCTGCGTTCGCTGGGTTACGGCGACCTGTAAACCCGGTTAGCGCTGTACCGTAGAACCCTGTGGGAGCGGGCTTGCCCGCGATGAGGATGGAACATTCAGCAGCGATGTTGACTGTAAGTCCGCCATCGCGGGCAAGCCCGCTCCCACATTTGGTTTGTGTTGATTTCAAAACAGCACTCCTTCAGTGAGACGCCCATGTCCTCTCCGCCACCCAGCCAACCCGCCTACGTCCTGCATTCGCGCGCCTACCGCGAGAACAGTGCATTGGTCGACTTCCTCACGCCGCAAGGGCGGCTGCGGGCGGTGTTGCGCAGCGCGCGGGGCAAGGCCGGGACTCTGGCGCGGCCATTCGTGCCGCTGGAAGTGGAGTTTCGTGGGCGCGGCGAGCTGAAAAACGTCGGGCGCATGGAAAGTGCCGGCGTCTCGACCTGGCTCAGCGGCGAGGCGCTGTTCAGTGGCCTGTACCTCAATGAGTTGCTGATCCGCCTGTTGCCTGCCGAAGATCCCCATCCCGCGGTATTCGAGCACTATGCCGCGACCTTGCTGGCCCTCGCTGAAGGTCGCGCGCTGGAACCGTTGTTGCGCTCCTTCGAATGGCGCTTGCTCGATGACCTGGGCTATGGCTTTGCACTGACCCAGGATGTCCACGCCGAGCCGATTGCCGCCGACGGTCTGTACCGCCTGCAGGTGGATGCCGGGTTGGAGCGGGTGTACCTGTTGCAGCCGGGGCTGTTCAATGGCTGTGAACTGTTGGCCATGGCCGAAGCGGACTGGAGCGCTCCCGGTGCGCTGTCGGCTGCCAAGCGCCTGATGCGCCAGGCGCTGGCCGTTCACCTGGGCGGTCGTCCCCTGGTCAGTCGCGAGCTGTTTCGCAAGCCCTGATCACCCCGTATGCTGTGCACCGAACTTTCTCTTCTTCTGGAGCGCTTTCCGTGACCACCAGCACCCGCATTCTTCTTGGCGTGAACATCGACCACGTAGCCACTCTGCGTCAGGCCCGGGGCACCCGATACCCTGACCCCGTCAAGGCTGCGCTCGACGCTGAAGAGGCGGGCGCCGATGGCATCACCGTGCATTTGCGCGAAGATCGCCGGCACATCCAGGAGCGCGACGTACTGATTCTCAAGGACGTGCTGCAGACCCGGATGAATTTCGAGATGGGCGTGACCGAGGAAATGATGGCGTTCGCCGAACGCATTCGCCCGGCGCACATCTGCCTGGTTCCGGAAACCCGTCAGGAGCTGACCACCGAAGGCGGTCTGGATGTTGCGGGGCAGGAGGCCCGGATCAAGGCCGCAGTAGAGCGCTTGGCCAAAATCGGCTGTGAAGTGTCGTTATTTATCGATGCCGATGAGCGGCAGATCGAGGCTTCCAAGCGCGTGGGTGCCCCGGCCATCGAATTGCACACCGGCCGTTATGCCGATGCCCAGACTCCTACCGAAGTCGCCGAAGAGCTGCAGCGCGTGGCCGACGGCGTGGCCTGCGGCCTGGCTCAGGGGCTGATCGTCAATGCCGGTCATGGCCTGCATTACCACAACGTCGAAGCCGTTGCGGCGATCAAGGGCATCAACGAACTGAACATTGGCCACGCACTGGTCGCGCATGCCTTGTTTGTCGGATTCAAGTCGGCGGTGTCGGAGATGAAGGCACTGATCCTGGCGGCTGCGGCGAAGGCCTAAGCAACCATACAAAACCAGCGTGGGAGCCAGCAGGCTGGCTCCCACATGTGGTTCAAGGCGTTTGTCAGAGCGGGGCTGGCTCTTGGGCCGGTTTTGATTTGTCGATGCCGGGTACATGCAAGTTACCCTCGGCCACCTGGTCGCCTTCCAGTTGTGGCTGCGTGACCCAGGTCAGGATGTCGTAGTAACGACGGATGTTCGCCACGAAGTGCACAGGCTCGCCACCACGGGCGTAGCCGTAGCGGGTCTTGCTGTACCACTGTTTCTGCGACAGGCGGGGCAGGATCTTCTTCACATCCAGCCACTTGTCCGGATTCAGTCCTTCCTTGGCCGCCAGCTTGCGGGCGTCATCCAGGTGACCGCTGCCGACGTTGTAGGCGGCGAGGGCGAACCAGGTGCGATCCGGCTCCTGGATCGAACTGTCCAGTTGGTCCTTCATGTACGCCAGGTACTTGGCGCCGCCCATGATGCTCTGGCGGGCGTCCAGGCGGTTGGACACACCCATGGCCTGGGCGGTGTTCTGGGTCAGCATCATCAACCCGCGCACACCGGTCTTGGAGGTGACTGTCGGCTGCCACAGTGACTCTTGATAGCCAATCGCCGCCAGCAGGCGCCAATCGACTTTTTCTTTCTTCGCGTAGGTCTTGAAGTGCTGTTCGTATTTGGGCAGGCGCTGCTGCAGGTGCTGGGCAAAGGTGTAGGCACCGACATAACCGAGCACGTCGACGTGCCCGTAGTAGCGGTCCTTGAGGCGCTGCAAGGTGCCGTTTTTCTCGACCTTGTCGAGGAAGTCATTGATCTCGTTGAGCAGGCTGTTGTCTTCACCGGCGGCCACCGCCCAGCTCTGGTTGCTGGCGTCACCGAGGTCGAAGGCCACCCGGACGTTGGGGAAGTACACCTGGTTCATGGCGACTTCATTGGAGTCGACCAGGGTCAGGTCAATTTGCCCTTCGTCGACCATGCGCAGCAGGTCGACCACCTCTACCGCGTCAGACTCTTCGTATTCGATACGCGGATTTTTCTGTTTCAGGACGGCCAATTGCTCGGCATGGGTGCTGCCCTTGAGCACCATGATCTTCTTGCCCACCAGGTCCGCCGCGTTGGTTGGGCGCGACTGGCCATTGCGGTAGATGATTTGCGGGGTGACTTCCAGGTAGGAGTGGGAGAACCGGACCTGCGCCTTGCGTTTCTCGCTGCTGACCAGACCGGCAGCAGCCAGCACGGGGCCGTTGGGCTTGCCCACCTGTTCAAAGAGGTCGTCGAGGTTGTCCGCGGTTTCGATCTTCAGTTCCACCCCCAGATCGTCGGCAAAGCGCTTCACCAGCTCGTATTCGAAGCCGGTTTCACCGTTGCGATCCTGGAAGTAGGTGGCTGGGCTGTTACGCGTGACCACGCGCAGCACGCCATCCTCCTTTACGCGCTCCAGGGTGTTGGGTTTATCAACACAGCCGCTGAGCACCAGGAAGAGTCCGGTGGCGAGAAGCCATTTGGCCACTCGCGGACGCAATACCATTGGGGAAAACATCTGCGCAGTATACGCAAAGGACCACGGCCGCCATATCTCGACAGTGAAGGGCTTGTCTGCTAGATGTTTGAAAATTGGCGCCAAGCCCTTAGGAATAGGCGTTTGGTGGCGTTTATCCGGCGCAAAATAACCGCCGGCACTTACCTTGATGAGCATTGGTTATAGGCCTGCCAGCCCTGGCCGACGTTCGGGTGATACCGGGTGTAGCGTTTCGGGTGCTGTCGCGGGCGGTTTAGGCTAGAATGCACGGCCTCAAAGCACACCCCCTTCCGAGGCTGTCCCGAAGATGTTGATCCTGCGCGGCGCTCCTGCCCTTTCTGCCTTTCGCCACAGCAAACTCCTTGAGCAACTGAGCCAGAAGGTTCCAGCTGTTACTGGCCTGTATGCTGAATTCGCTCACTTCGCCGAAGTCACCGGCGTCCTGACCGGCGACGAACAGCAGGTGCTTGCGCGCCTTCTGAAGTACGGTCCTAGCGTTCCGGTACAAGAGCCGACCGGTCGTCTGTTCCTGGTGTTGCCGCGGTTTGGCACCATTTCGCCCTGGTCGAGCAAGGCCAGCGACATTGCCCGTAACTGCGGCCTGGCGAAAATCCAGCGCCTGGAGCGCGGTATCGCGTTCTATGTCGCCGGTGAGTTCACCGACGCCCAGGCCCAGCTGATTGCCGACGGCCTGCACGACCGCATGACCCAGATCGTCCTGGAGAACCTTGAACAGGCTGGCGGTCTGTTCAGTCACTCCGAGCCTAAGCCGCTGACGGCAATCGACGTCCTGGGTGGCGGTCGCGCCGCGTTGGAAACCGCCAACGTCGAGCTGGGCCTGGCCCTGGCCGAAGACGAGATCGACTACCTGGTCAACGCCTTCATCGGCCTCAAGCGCAACCCGCACGACATCGAACTGATGATGTTCGCCCAGGCGAACTCCGAGCACTGTCGCCACAAGATCTTCAACGCCAGTTGGGATATTGACGGTGAAAGCCAGGAAAAAAGCCTGTTCGGCATGATCAAGAACACCTACGTGATGCACAGCGAAGGTGTCCTGTCGGCCTACAAGGACAACGCCTCGGTGATCGTCGGCTCCGTTGCCGGACGTTTTTTTCCGGACCCTGAAACCCGCCAGTACGGTGCGGTGCAGGAGCCAGTGCACATCCTGATGAAAGTCGAGACGCACAACCACCCGACGGCGATTGCCCCGTTCCCGGGCGCGTCCACCGGCTCCGGTGGCGAGATCCGCGACGAAGGCGCAACCGGTCGCGGCGCCAAGCCGAAGGCTGGCCTGACGGGCTTCACCGTATCCAACCTGCAGATCCCGGGCTTCGAACAGCCGTGGGAAGTGCCGTACGGCAAGCCTGAGCGCATCGTCACCGCCCTCGACATCATGATCGAAGGCCCATTGGGCGGCGCAGCGTTCAACAACGAATTCGGTCGTCCGGCACTGACCGGTTACTTCCGTACCTTCGAGCAATCCATCACCACGCCGCACGGTGATGAAGTGCGCGGGTACCACAAGCCGATCATGTTGGCCGGCGGCATGGGCAACATTCGTGAAGAGCACGTGCAAAAAGGCGAGATCCTCGTCGGCTCCAAGCTGATCGTGCTGGGTGGCCCGGCGATGCTGATCGGCCTGGGCGGCGGCGCCGCTTCCTCGATGGCCACCGGCACCAGTTCGGCAGACCTGGACTTCGCTTCGGTACAACGCGAAAACCCGGAAATGGAACGCCGTTGCCAGGAAGTCATCGACCGTTGCTGGCAGTTGGGTGAACACAACCCGATCAGCTTCATCCACGACGTGGGTGCGGGCGGCCTGTCCAACGCCTTCCCGGAGCTGGTCAACGACGGTGACCGCGGTGGCCGTTTCGAATTGCGCAATATTCCAAACGACGAGCCGGGCATGGCCCCGCACGAAATCTGGAGCAACGAATCCCAGGAGCGTTACGTCCTGGCAGTCGGCCCGGCCGACTTCGAGCGCTTCAAGGCTATCTGCGAACGTGAGCGCTGCCCGTTTGCCGTGGTCGGTGAAGCCACTGCCGAACCACAGCTGACCGTGACTGACAGCCACTTCGGCAACAGCCCGGTGGACATGCCATTGGAAGTGCTGCTGGGCAAGGCTCCGCGCATGCACCGTTCGGTGGTTCGGGAAAACGAACTGGGTGACGATTTCGATCCGTCGACCCTGAACATCGCCGACTGTGTCGAGCGCGTCCTGCATCACCCGGCCGTGGCCAGCAAGAGCTTCCTGATCACCATTGGCGACCGCACCATCACCGGGCTCGTGGCCCGTGACCAAATGGTTGGCCCATGGCAGGTACCCGTGGCTGACGTGGCCGTGACCGCCACCAGCTTCGACGTCTACACCGGTGAAGCCATGGCGATGGGCGAGCGCACTCCGCTGGCCCTGCTGGACGCTCCGGCGTCGGGCCGCATGGCCATCGGCGAAACCCTGACCAACATCGCCGCTTCGCGCATCGCCAAGCTCTCCGACATCAAGTTGTCGGCGAACTGGATGTCGGCTGCCGGTCACCCGGGCGAAGACGCGCGTCTGTACGACACCGTAAAAGCGGTCGGTATGGAGCTGTGCCCTGAGTTGGGCATCACCATTCCAGTGGGCAAGGACTCGATGTCCATGGCCACTCGCTGGAACGACGAGGGCGTCGACAAGACCGTGACCTCGCCGATGTCGCTGATCGTCACCGGCTTTGCCCCAGTGACCGACATCCGCCAGACCCTGACCCCGCAACTGCGCATGGACAAGGGCACCACCGACCTGATCCTGATCGACCTGGGCCGTGGCCAGAACCGCATGGGCGCCTCGATCCTGGCCCAGGTGCACGGCAAGCTCGGCAGCCAGGCTCCGGACGTCGACGACGCCGAAGACCTGAAAGCCTTCTTCGCGGTGATCCAGGGCCTCAACGCCGACGGTCACTTGCTGGCTTACCACGACCGTTCCGACGGTGGCCTGTTGACCAGCACCGTGGAAATGGCGTTTGCCGGCCACTGCGGCCTGAGCCTCAACCTCGACGGTTTGGCGGAAACCTCGGCCGACATCGCCGCGATCCTGTTCAACGAAGAGCTGGGCGCGGTAATCCAGGTACGCCAGGACGCTACCCCGGACATCCTCGCGCAGTTCAGCGCTGCCGGCCTGGGCGACTGCGTGTCGGTGATCGGCCAGCCAATGAACAACGGCGAGATCAACATCACCTTCAACGGTGACACCGTGTTCGAAGGCCAGCGTCGACTGCTGCAACGCCAGTGGGCCGAGACCAGCTACCAGATCCAGCGCCTGCGTGACAACGCCGACTGCGCCGAACAAGAGTTCGACGTGCTGCTGGAGGAAGACAACCCGGGCCTGAGCGTCAAGCTCAGCTTCGACGTCAACCAGGACATCGCCGCGCCTTACATCAAGAAAGGCATTCGCCCACAAGTTGCCGTACTGCGTGAGCAGGGCGTCAACGGCCAGGTGGAAATGGCGGCAGCGTTCGACCGTGCCGGTTTCAGCGCGATCGACGTGCACATGAGCGACATTCTGGCCGGCCGCGTCGACCTGAACGAGTTCAAGGGCCTGGTGGCTTGCGGTGGTTTCTCCTACGGCGACGTTCTGGGTGCCGGTGAAGGCTGGGCCAAGTCGGCCCTGTTCAACAGCCGCGCCCGCGATGCGTTCCAGGGCTTCTTCGAGCGTAACGACAGCTTCACCCTCGGGGTGTGCAACGGTTGCCAGATGATGTCCAACCTGCACGAGCTGATCCCGGGCAGCGAATTCTGGCCGCACTTCGTGCGTAACCGTTCCGAGCAGTTCGAAGCCCGTGTGGCCATGGTCCAGGTCCAGGAGTCGAACTCGATCTTCCTGCAAGGCATGGCCGGTTCGCGCATGCCGATCGCCATTGCCCACGGCGAAGGTCATGCCGAGTTCTCCAGCGAAGAGGCGTTGCTGGAAGCGGATCTGTCGGGTTGCGTGGCGATGCGTTTCGTCGACAACCACGGCAAGGTTACCGAGAGCTACCCGGCCAACCCGAACGGTTCGCCGCGTGGGATCACCGGTTTGACCAGCCGTGACGGTCGCGTGACCATCATGATGCCGCACCCGGAGCGGGTATTCCGCGCTGTGCAGAACTCGTGGCGCTCGGAAGAGTGGAACGAAGATGCACCGTGGATGCGCATGTTCCGTAATGCTCGCGTGTGGGTGAACTAACAGCTGTGTACAAGCTCAGCTTTTTTGTTCCGGCCAGTCACGTCGAGGTGGTCAAGAGTGCGGTGTTCGCTGCCGGTGGCGGGCGGATCGGCGCTTATGACCAGTGTTCGTGGCAGGTGCTTGGCCTGGGTCAGTTTCGCCCGTTGGACGGCAGCCAGCCGTTCCTCGGGCAGACTGGTCAGGTGGAGCAGGTCGAGGAATGGAAGGTTGAGCTGGTAGTGGCTGATGAGTTGATTCGTTCGGTGGTGATGGCCCTGAAGCAGAGCCATCCCTATGAGACGCCGGCTTATGAGGTGTGGCGGTTGGAGGCGTTCTAAACTTCCCGCCGCTCAAACAAAAAACCCGCTGAAAGCGATTTCAGCGGGTTTTTTGTTGCCCAGCAGGAGATGCCGTAGGCGGCGATCTTTTGATCTTGGCTTTGTGGGCATATAGGCCCTTCAGGGCCGGATTTCGATCATCGTGCCATCGGGCACCAGGCCCCAGACTTCGCGCATATCGACGTTACGCATGGCGACGCAGCCGTCGGTCCAGTCCAGGGTGTGGAACAGGTCTTCGGGGTTTTCTTCGGTGTCCGGGGTGCCGTGAATCATGATCATGCCGCCTGGGGCCACGCCCTCGCGGCGTGAGCGCGCAGCGTCGCTGATATTCGGGTAGGAGATGTGCATGGCCAGGTTGAAGCGCTCGCTGACTTTGCGCCAGTCCAGCCAGTACAGGCCTTCGGGGGTGCGTCGGTCGCCTTCCATGAGCTTTTGGCCCTTGGGGTTGCGGCCCAATGAGATGCGGTAGGTCTTGATGGGCTTACCGTCATTGATCAGTTGCAACTGACGGGCGGATTTGAGCACCAGGACTTTTTCGACGATTTTGCCGTCCAGGGTTTCCACGCTGGAAGCCTGGGAAACGACAGCGAACGACAGGCAGAGGAACGCGAGCAACCAGCGCATTAAAACGATATCCCTGAGAGTACGGCGTACTTTTTGTTGTTTAAGTGATCGCAGGCTGAGCAAGCGGAGGAATGGACTCGCTGCGCACCGGGTAATCCCCCCGCAAGCGGTCAGCGAAGTAGCATTCTAGGGTACGGCCCACCGTGCGGAAAGCCAGCTCTGACCAAGGGATGTCCGCTTCCTCGAAAAGCTGCACTTCCAGGCTTTCCTGGCCTGCGGAAAAGTCCAGGTCGACCAGTTCGGCGCGGAAGAATACGTGGACCTGGCTGATGTGCGGTACATCGATCAGCGTGTAGATGTTCAGGTTGCGCACCCTTGCGCAGGCTTCCTCGGCAGTTTCACGCACGGCCGCCTGTTCGACGGTCTCACCGTTCTCCATGAAACCGGCGGGCAGGGTCCAGTAACCCCGGCGTGGTTCGATGGCGCGACGGCACAGCAGTACCTGGGTGCCCCAGGTTGGCAGGCAGCCGGCGACGATGTTGGGGTTCTGGTAGTGAATGGTCTGACAGCTGTCGCAGACAAAACGCAGGCGCGAATCGCCTTCGGGGATACGTTGCGTTACTGGGTTACCGCACTGGCTGCAGAATTTCATGCTGGGTCTTCCGAATAGGCCGCGCCTATCTTGGCGTGCCACAGTGTCTGTCGGCAAGTTGTCGTTTAGCGACATGCTGCAGCCCGGGGGTTGGGCGGCCTGTAGGTTTGGTGCATGATGCAAGGTAGCCAACAGATCGAGAGCACTCATGCTGGACGAGCTACTGCACCGGGTAAGCAATCACACGCCACGTACGCTGGAAACCGACCGACGTTTCCCTGAAGCCGCGGTGCTCGTGCCCATAACCCGCAGTGACGAACCGGAACTGGTTCTGACCCTGCGCGCCAGCGGGCTCTCGACCCATGGCGGTGAAGTGGCCTTCCCTGGCGGGCGGCGCGATCCCGAAGACCCGGACCTGGTGTTCACCGCCCTGCGCGAAGCCGAAGAGGAAATCGGCCTGCCGCCGGGGCTGGTGGAAGTGATCGGGCCCCTGAGTCCGCTGATCTCGCTGCACGGAATCAAGGTCACGCCCTATGTGGCGGTGATTCCGGACTTCGTCGAGTACCGCGCCAACGATGCGGAAATTGCCGCAGTGTTCAGTGTGCCGCTGGAGTTCTTTCGCACGGACCCGCGTGAACACACGCACCGCATCGATTATCAGGGGCGCAGTTGGTATGTGCCGAGTTACCGTTATGGCGAATACAAGATCTGGGGCCTGACCGCGATCATGATTGTCGAGTTGATCAATCTGCTCTATGACGCGAAGATCAGCCTGCATCAACCTCCCAAGAGCTTTATCAATACCTGACGCCATCCGGCATTTACCCGCGGCTGCCTGAGCCATGAGGATAACAACGATGAAATACCGCCTGGGCGACGCCCGTGTCGAGACCCACCCGCAGAGCTGGGTTGCACCGAACGCCGTGCTGATTGGCAAGGTCAAGTTGGAAGAGGGCGCCAGTGTCTGGTTCAACGCGGTCTTGCGCGGGGATAATGAGCTGATCCTGATCGGCAAGAACAGCAATGTGCAGGACGGTACCGTAATGCACACCGACATGGGCTACCCGCTGACCCTCGGTACCGGGGTTACCATCGGCCACAACGCCATGCTCCACGGCTGCACGGTGGGCGACAACAGCCTGATCGGGATTAACGCGGTGATCCTCAATGGGGCGAAGATCGGCAAGAACTGCATCATCGGCGCCAACTCGCTGATTGGCGAAAACAAGCAGATCCCTGATGGTTCTCTGGTCATGGGTTCGCCCGGCAAAGTGGTGCGCGAGCTGACCGAGCCGCAGATCAATATGCTCCAAGCCTCTGCCGCACACTATGTGCATCGCTCCCAGCGGTACGCCGTGGACTTGGTCGAGCAGGAACCATGACTCTCCCTGAAAGACCCGTGATGTCGCCCTGCGTGAATATTTGCGCGCTGGACGAGCAGGACATCTGCACCGGTTGCCAGCGTACTGTCGGCGAAATTACCCGCTGGAGCCGGATGGACAACGACGAGCGCCGCCAGGTGCTGGGGTTGTGCCATGAACGCGCCAAGGCCAGCGGGCTGGTGTGGATGCTAGGCAAAACCCCGGCGCCTTGAGCGACCCTTTTCGGTAGGAGCAAGGCTTGTCCGCGATGGACTACGCGTTTAGACCCATCGCGGCATAGGTATCTACACAACGTTGTAGCGGCCTGTGGCGAGGGAGCTTGCTCGCGTGGCGGCCTCTGGGGTGTTGGATTAGACCGGGTACATATCCATTTCTGCGGTAACGGCCACCTATGGCTCCGCTCTTACAGCGGCTCACTTTTGAGGAGCGCAAAAGTAAGCAAAACGCTACATG
>NZ_CATKPN010000053.1:0-47825 GCF_949767245.1 Pseudomonas sp. IT-P176 | reverse complement strand
CGCTGGCCGTACTTCGATATTGATTTGGGGGGTAACCCGGCAGGACGCCGGTTTAGCCGCACTGGGCCAGGGAGGGCCCATTGCGGCGGCCCCCCAAATCAATGTCGGAGTACGGGCATGCCGAGCCTAAGCGAGGCACCAAGTGGTGGGGAAAGAGCGTTTTGCTTACTTTTGCGCTGTTCAAAAGTGAGCCGCCGTCAGGCGGAACCATAGGAGGCCGTTACCGAAGAAATGGATATGTACTCGGTCTAATCCAACACCCCAGAGGCCCAGAGGTCACGACCCAAGCAGGTTCTCTCTCCACAGGTGCAACGTCGCACCACAGTTGTGTAGATACCTATGCCCATCGCTGGCGAGCCAAAAGCGGGCGTCAGCTCCCCAAAAAGGCGGAGCCGGGCTCAGGTGCTGGCTCCCGGCTCCAGTGGCAACTCCAGGCTGGCGATGAATCCGCCTTCTGGGTGATTGGCCAGGGTCAGGCTGCCACCGTGACGCTCGGCGGCGCGGCGGGCGATGGCCAGGCCCAGGCCATGGCCGGGGGCAGTCTGGCCGGGCGCGCGGTAGAAGGGTTCACCCAACTGCGCCAGATGCTCGGCGTCGACCCCGGGACCGTGGTCGCGCACGCTGAGCACGATACGTTCACCCTGGTGCCGGGCCAGGACTTCGATCGGCCGTCCGCTCGGGTTGAAGCGCTGGGCGTTACGCAACAGGTTGTCCAGGGCCCGCTCAATCATGGTCGGCCAGCCCTTGAGCTGCAGGCTTGGTTCGGCTTCGACCCGGATCTGCTGATCCGGCGCAGCGAGCTTGGCATCGCGCTGCACGCTGCCCAGCAGCAGGTTGAGGTCCACCGCCTCGGCGCTGGCGTTATCGGCATCGACCCGTGCCAAAACCAGGATTTCACTGATCAAGGCCTCCAGGCGGTCGCATTCGCGCGTCAGGCGCGGCCAGAGTTTTTCCCGCTCTTCGGGGCCGGCTCGTTCGGCCAGGGCCAGGGCGATGCGCAAGCGCGCCAGGGGCGAGCGCAGTTCGTGGGACACGTCGCGCAGCAATTGCCGCTGGCTGCCAATCAGGCTCTGCAAACGTGCGCCCATGCGGTTGAAGTCATTGGCCAATACGCCGAATTCATCGCGCCGGTTGGCCAGGCGCGCCAGGCTGTTCTGCTGGTACGTGGTCTGGCCCAGGTCATGCACCGCGCCGCGCAAGCGGCTCAGGGGGCGGGTGATGGACAGCGTCACCAGCAGGCTGAAGAGGGTCAGCACTACCAGCGCAATACCCAGCGCGCTCAAGGGCCAAAGCAGGCTTTCGCGATGCCAGCTATCGAGCTCCGGGTGGGGGATGCGGTAGATCAGCAGGTAGGTTTCACCGGTTTTTGGGCTGGTGTACTCGGCGGTCAGGCGCCGCCACGGCAGGTGCCGGTCGTTATTGTCGTTCTGCCGAGCCTCGAAGGCCGCCGCACGACGCGGGAAGGTCCCGCGCACCACCGGGTCACCGCTTTCGTTGAGCACCTGGACGTCGATGTGATAACGCCGCTTACGTTTTTCCAGCAGTGTTTGTGCGGCGTCCTCGCCGTTTTCCTCATACAGCTGGGTCCACTGCTGCGCCAGGGTATTGAGGCCCGGATGCCGACTGAGAATCCAGGCGTCCTGATTCAGCATGTGCCCAAGCAGTATCGACAGCCCTGCAACCAGGGCGATGGCCAGCCAGAAACTGGCGAGAATGCGCCAGAACAATGAACGCACGGGAAACCCTCAAACAAGGAAAGCCCAATGGCGGGGACCATTGGGCTGGGGGAGGAGCGCTAGAGCATTATTGCGCTTTTTGCGGTTGTTGCGCTTTCCACGCCTGGAACTGTGCCCATTCGGCCTTGCGTTCGGCGCGCTTTTTCTGGATGGCGTCGAACTTCTGCTGCTGGTCAGGCTTGAGCAGCGCCCGGACCTCGGTTTCGGCTTTCTGGTGACGGGCGGCGATTTCGTCCTTCATGGCTTTCTGGTCGGCTGGCGACAGTTTTTCCAGGTATTTGTCGACCAGTTGCTTACGCTCGTGCATCTGCTCGCCCATGATCTTGCGGATCTGCTCGCGTTGTTCGCGGCTCAGGTCCAGCTGGCTGTAAGGGCCCTTGCCGTGATCGTGCATCTGAGCGCCGTGACGTGGGCTGTCCATCGGGCCCATCGGCCCCTGGCCTTCTGGCATGGCCATGGCAACGGTGGGCAGGGCGGCAGCGAACAGCACAGCGATAAGGGTCTTGCGCATGGTGTATCTCCTTGTCTCGTTCCCGGTGTGTTCCGGATGAGTGCAGATTACGCAGATCAAGGTCAGCGGCGGTCAGCGAAGCGTAAAGCTTGGGTAAAGACGCTCGCACGCGGTCCTGACATTGGCGCCGGCCTACTGAACTCAGAGGCTGTAGTAATAACCGCGGCTGCGCAGTGCCACGATGCGCGGGCGGCCATCGGGGTGCGGGCCGATCTTCTTGCGCAGGTTGCTGACGTGCATGTCCAGGCTGCGGTCGTAGAGGGTCAGCTTGCGGCCGAGGGCGATCTGCGCCAGTTCCTGCTTGTCCAGCGGCTCGCCAGGCTGCTTGAGGAGGGCTTCGAGCAGGCGGCTTTCGGAGACGGTCAGGGTGTATTCCTGCTGGTCGATGCTGACCACGCCCCGCGCTGGGCTGAAGCACAGGTCGCCGAGTTCCACCTGGCTGGACACGGCCGTCGGGTGACTGCGGCGCAGTACGGCGCGCAGGCGGGCGGTCAATTCCCGAGGGTCGCAGGGCTTGGCCAGGTAATCGTCGGCCCCCAGCTCCAGGCCGAGGATCCGGTCCAGCGGTTCGCCACGGGCCGAAAGCATCAGCACTGGCAGCTCGGGGTGGTCGTTGCGCAATTGCTTGAGCAGTTCCAGGCCGCTGCCGTCGGGTAGCATCACGTCCAGCACCACGGCCGCCGGCGCGGACTCGGCCAGGGCGCGGCGGGCGCTCAGTCCGTCGTGGCAGGCGCGCACGACAAAGCCTTCCTGGCTCAGCCAGCTACCGAGGAGCTCGCACAGCTCCTGGTCATCATCAATCAGTAACAGCTCGCTCATGACTTACTCAATTTAGCCATTGTCGATGTGGGGGGTGTCCATTCCTGGCAACGATATCGCAATGCAGGGCGGCGCGCGCGACTGGCATGCCACGACGAACCCGTGCGGCTGAGTGGTCAGCTGGACAGGGCGGGGTGAAAAACCTGAGGCGGGTGGGTTGAAACAAACATTGCGAGCACTATGGAGTGCGCGATGAACACAAGGTTCACCGCGCCGCCAGGCTTCTTAAGGCAGGACTTGCTTGAACGGCTTGACCAGGACGTTGGCGTAGATACCGGCGTCGATGTACGGGTCGGCATCGGCCCAGGCCTGGGCGGCTTCGAGGGAGGCGAATTCGGCGACGATCAGGCTGCCGGTGAAACCTGCGGCGCCTGGGTCATTGCTGTCCACTGCCGGGTGCGGACCGGCCAGGACCACGCGGCCTTCGGCCTTGAGTTGTTGCAGACGCTCAATGTGCGCAGGGCGGGTGGCCAGGCGAGCTTCCAGGGAGTTGGCGACGTCTGTGGCAATAATTGCGTATAGCATGTCAGTCCTCGGTTTTTGGCGTAGTGGGATCGGCGTCGTGCAGGTGGCGGGACAGGTAGATACCTTGCGCCACCAGGAACAGCAGGGTCATGCCCAGGCTGCCGAAGACCTTGAAGTCGACCCAGATGCTCTGGAAGGTAAACGCGACGAACAGGTTGGCGGCCCCGCAGAACAGGAAAAAGCCGATCCAGGCGATGTTCAGGCGGGTCCACACCGCATCCGGCAGGGTCAGTGCGTGGCCCATGATGCGCTTGATCAGCAGTTGCTCGCCGATGAAGTGACTGCCGATAAACCCCAGGGCAAACAACCAGTTGACCACCGGCGCCTTCCACTTGAGGAAGGTTTCACTGTGGAAGGCCAGGGTCAGGCTACCGAACACCAGGCAGGCGACGAGGGTCAGCCACTGGCTTTTTTCCAGTTTGCGCTGGGTGATGAACAAGGTGCCATAGACCACCAGGGAACTGACGATGAGCATCGCGGTGGCGCTGTAAATACCGCCTACAGTCAATGGATAGCCGGCAATGTCGACGACCCGGGGGTCAATTTTGAAGACGATGAAAAACAGCAGGAGCGGGATGAAGTCGATGAATTGTTTCACAGTGGCAGCCAGAAGCAGGATGTGGCGGCATAATAACAAACATATTGGGTCGCGATAGCGCCAGCTGATTTGAGGTTACACATCCTGTGAATGTTGATTTGCACTGCCATAGCACGGCCTCCGATGGCGCCCTGGCGCCTGCGGTACTGGTGGCGCGGGCGTTCGAGAAAGGCGTGCGAGTCCTGGCCCTGACCGACCACGATACCCTCGAAGGCCTCGACGAGGCCCGCGCTGCCGCACAGGCGCTGGGCATGCAGCTGGTCAACGGTGTCGAGTTGTCCTGCACCTGGGGCGGCGCCACCATTCATGTGCTGGGCTACGGCTTCGATGTCAATGCCCCGGCGCTGGTCGAGGCCATCGCCCGGCTGCATGACGGGCGCTGGCTGCGCTCGGAAGAAATCAGCCGCAAGCTGGAGCTCAAGGGCATGCCCGGGGCGCTGGAAGGTGCACGGGCGATCCAGCAGGAACTCGGCGACAGCGGCAATGCCCCGGCCCGCCCGCACTTCGCCGACTATCTGGTGCGCGCCGGCTACGTCAAGGACCGCGCCGAAGCGTTCCGCAAATGGTTGGGCGCGGGCAAGCTGGGGGACGTCAAGCAACACTGGCCGACCCTCGAGGAAACCGTCGCTACCCTGCGCGCCGCGGGTGCCTGGGTCAGTCTGGCCCATCCATGGCACTACGATTTCACCCGCAGTAAACGCCGGCGCCTGATTGGCGACTATATTCAAGCGGGTGGTCACGCTATCGAAGTGGTCAACGGGCACCAACCGGCCGAGCAGGTCGGCAGCCTGGCCATTCTGGCGCGTGAGTTCGGTCTGCTGGTCAGTGCCGGCAGTGATTTCCATGGCCCCGGAGGCTGGTCCGAGATCGGCGAGTACCGCCCGCTCCCGGAGGATCTGCCACCGCTTTGGTGTCGATTCAAACATGACCCAATTATTGCCGCCGTCTGAACAGGTAGAAAATGTGAGTCAATTTTTCCAGATTCATCCGGAAAACCCGCAAGCGCGCCTGATCAAACAGGCTGTCGAAATCATCCGCGCCGGCGGGGTGGTGATCTATCCCACCGACTCGTCCTACGCCATTGGCTGCCAGATCGGCGACAAGAACGCCGTGGAACGCGTGCGGCGCCTGCGCCAGCTGGACGACAAGCACAACTTTGCGCTGATCTGCAGCGACCTGTCGCAATTGGGGGTGTTCGCCAAGATCGACACCGGCACCTTCCGCATCCTCAAGGCGCACCTGCCAGGCCCGTACACCTTCATTCTCAACGCCACCCGCGAGGTGCCGCGCCTGTTGCTGCACCCGAAAAAACGCACCATCGGCCTGCGGGTGCCGAGTCATCCGATTGCCCTGGCCCTGCTTGAACAACTGGGCGAGCCGCTGATGAGCGTGACCCTGATCATGCCCGGCGACACCGATCCCTTGAGCGATCCCTACGAAATGCGCCAGTTGCTCGAGCATCAGGTCGACCTGATCATCGACGGCGGCTTTGGCGGCATCAAGGCCTCCACGGTGATCAACCTGGCCGATGGCGAGCCAGAAGTGATCCGCGTCGGCTGCGGCGACCCGGCCCCGTTCATGGCCGAGGCCTGAATGTCGGTGGTGGAAACCGTCGACAGCCAGGCGGGCGCGCAGCAGGAACTGCCATTTGCCATGGTCTATGGCCAGGCGGTCATGGAAATGCCGCAGGACCTGTACATTCCGCCGGACGCCCTTGAGGTTTTTCTCGAGGCCTTCGAAGGTCCGCTCGACCTGTTGCTGTACCTGATCCGCAAACAGAACATCAACATCCTCGACATTCCGGTGGCGGAAATCACCCGGCAGTACATGGGCTACGTCGAGTTGATGCAGTCGGTGCGCCTGGAACTGGCTGCCGAATACCTGGTGATGGCGGCCATGCTGGCCGAGATCAAGTCGCGCATGCTGCTCCCGCGGTCGGCAGAGATCGAAGCGGAAGAAGACGATCCGCGCGCCGAACT
This sequence comes from Pseudomonas sp. IT-P176, assembly GCF_949767245.1. Lineage (NCBI taxonomy): Bacteria > Pseudomonadati > Pseudomonadota > Gammaproteobacteria > Pseudomonadales > Pseudomonadaceae > Pseudomonas > Pseudomonas sp. IT-P176. Next base: position 41,657 of record NZ_CATKPN010000053.1, on the reverse strand, counting down.
GATCCGCCGCCTGCAGGAATACGAACGTTTCAAGGCTGCCGCCGAAGGCATCGATGGCCTGAGTCGGGTCGGTCGTGACGTGGTAGTGCCCAAGCTGGACGCCCCCGAGGCGCGGGCACGCAAGCTGTTGCCGGAGGTCCGGCTCAGCGAACTGTTGCTGTCCATGGCCGAAGTACTGCGCCGTGGCGACATGTTTGAAAGCCATCAAGTCAGCCGCGAGGCCCTGTCTACCCGCGAGCGTATGAGCGATGTGCTGGAGCGGCTCAAAGGTGGCGGTTTTGTGCCCTTTGTCGAGCTGTTCACCGCTGAAGAAGGACGCCTGGGTGTGGTCGTGACCTTTATGGCGATCCTCGAACTGGTCAAGGAATCCCTGGTCGAGCTGGTGCAGAATGAGCCCTTTGCGGCTATCCATGTGCGGGCGCGAGCCGAATAACGAGCAAAATCCATGAATCTGAGTGAACCCCGCGAGCTGGCGCCACTGCTTGAAGCCTTTCTGTTGGCCTCGGGAAAACCGCAATCGATGGAGCGCCTGTTCGAGCTCTTCGAAGAAGGCGAGCGTCCGGAACCGCCGGTCTTCAAGAAGGCCCTGGCGATCCTGGGCAAGTCCTGCGAGGGCCGCGCCTTTGAGTTGAAGGAAGTCGCCTCGGGCTACCGCCTGCAAATTCGCGAAAAGTTCTCGCCCTGGGTCGGACGCCTGTGGGAAGAGCGCCCGCAGCGCTACTCGCGGGCCATGCTGGAGACCATGGCGCTGATTGCCTATCGCCAGCCGATCACCCGTGGCGAGATCGAGGATGTGCGGGGCGTGGCGGTCAACAGCAACATCGTCAAGACCCTGCTGGAGCGCGAGTGGATCAGGATCGTCGGCTACCGCGAAGTTCCCGGGCGACCGGCGATGTTCGCCACCACCAAGGCCTTCCTCGACCATTTCAACCTGCAGAACCTCGACGATCTGCCGCCCCTGGCCGAGCTGCGTGAGCTGGAGCCCGAGCCGATGCTCGAGTTCGACGACGCCCCGGTTCCGCCCAGCCTGCAAGCGCTGGCCGACGCCAGTGCCGAGCCGGAAGAGCCGAAGGATGAAACCAGTTTCCATAGCCTGTTGCTGGAACTGGACTCGATGGAGGAGGGGATCAAGACCGACTTCGACGACCTGCTGCGCGATGGTGAGCCCGGCGAGGGGCCGGTGACGGACGAGGTCGCGCCTGAAGTCGAGGTCGCGCCTGAAGCCGAGCCAGAGCCAGAGCCAGAGCTAGAGCCCGACATCCTCGGTGTTGCCGAGGCCCGGGAAAAACTCCTGGCAGCGGTCGCCGCCCTGGAACCGCCGCCGCCCGAGCTGAGCGATGAAGAAGCCGAAGCCCTGGCGCTGGCCCAAGCCATCGAAGCCGAACGCCGTCAGTTCGACGACTGACACATCTCGCTACGATCTTTTGATCCTGGTTTTTGGGGGTATATCCGTTGCTGCGGTAACGGCGGCTTAGGGTTTCGCCCTTACGGCGAGGCACTTTTGTCAAACGCCGGAGTGCCGGCCCAGCCCAAAGTACCCAAAAAGTCTAGCCCCAGCGTTCGGCCCCTCGCTGAGGCTCGGGGTACCTTCGCTACGGTGCCCATCAGGGGGCATCGCCTACGGTTTGCTTCGCTGCACCTCCTCTCGATGTATGCGGCTTCGCCGCACGGCGCTACGCGCCTCCCCCTGATGCACACCTTCGCTCAGCCTGCCGAAGGGGCGGGTGGATCAAGATCAAAAGCCAGAGCACGGCGACCTGGCAGTCGGCCTGAGTGGTAAGAGCGGGCGAGGCGGCCTGCCGGCCGGCCTGTTTTTACTGGTGTTCGAATCTCCTTTTGTGGGAGCGAGCCTGCTCGCGATGACGCCAGCCCATGCACCAGCAAGGTGACTGACGCAGCACTATCGCGAGCAACCACACCGATCAGCGGAAAAAACCGATAGTCGACCGTTTATCAGCTAGTCTCTGATGCGCGAGCCGCGCCATGAGCGTATGATTCGCGACCCTTTGGCGATCCCTTCGCCAAACGACCCGCTTTTACGACTTCAGGCCACGCCTGAACAGACCACACCGGGAGGTGCCCAGATGAGTATCAACGACCAGAAAGACGACCAGGAAATCGGCCCAGCAGGCGAAAAACTGCAGAAAGTCCTCGCCCGTATCGGCGTCGGCTCGCGCCGTGACGTAGAAGCCTGGATCAGCCACGGCCGAATCAAGGTCAATGGCAAAGACGCCACGCTCGGTCAGCGTGTCGACATGCACGACGCCATCACCATCGATGGCAAGGTGATCAAGCGTGAAGAAGCGGCCGAATCGGTCCGCCGCGTGATCATGTACAACAAACCCGACGGCGAAATCTGCACCCGTGTCGATCCGGAAGGCCGTCCGACCGTGTTCGACAAGATGCCGCGTCCCAAAGAAGGGCGCTGGATCAACATCGGCCGCCTGGACATCAACACCACCGGTCTGCTGATGTTCACCACCGACGGTGAGCTGGCCAACCGCCTGATGCACCCTTCCTACGAAATGGACCGCGAATACGCGGTGCGTGTCCGTGGTGAAGTCGACGACGAGATGATCGAGCGCCTGAAGGCGGGCGTGGTCCTCGAAGACGGCCCGGCCAAGTTCACTGACATCAAGCAGGCGCCAGGTGGCGAAGGTTTCAACCACTGGTACCACTGCGTGGTGATGGAAGGTCGCAACCGCGAAGTACGTCGCCTGTGGGAATCCCAGGGCCTGGTGGTAAGCCGCCTGAAGCGTGTGCGTTTTGGTCCGGTGTTCCTCAACTCCGACCTGCCGATGGGCCGCTGGCGCGAAATGAGCCAGTACGAAGTCGACATTCTGAGTGCTGAAGTTGGCCTGACCCCAGTGGCCATGCCGCAGATGAACGCCAAGAGCAAAGACAAGCTCGATCGCATGCAGCGTAAATCGTCGCGTCCGATGGGCAAGACCGAGCGCGTGCGCACCTTGCGTCCAGCCGCCGGTGCCCCGGCTGCCGCTCCGCGTCCAGCACGTGAGCCGCATATCGAAGGCGAGCGTGCGAGCCGCAAGCCGGCAGGACGTCAGGACGGCGAGCGCGGTCCGCGTTCGCCACGTCCGGCCAACGGTCGCACAGAGCGCGGCGAAGGCCGTGGCGCTCCGGCAGGTCGTGGTACGCCAGTGGCAGACCGCCCGGCCGACACCAACCGCCCGGCCAAGCCTGCGCCGAAAAAGCGTCCAGGCATTGTCCTGGTCGACCGTGACGCGCCATCGGGCAAGCGTCGCGGCGCACCGGCCGGTTCCGGCCAGCGTCCTGGCTTTGGCCGTCGCAAGCCGGAGTGAGCTTGAAGCAGCGCTGAGCTTCAAGCGCTAAGCCGCACGTGAAAACGCCAACCTTCGGGTTGGCGTTTTTTTTGCCCGCTTGAAACTGCTGTGCTGTGTGGGGGGAGGGTCCCAGCTGGAAAGTTGGCGTTACGGTGTGTAACGAAAATCTGACGAAAACCCCGGATTACCCCTGTGTAATCGTCGCGCTCGCAAAACTGTAAGGAAAATTTTCCGCAAGCGCTCGTCACAACTGTCTTCCAAGGCTCTGGCCCGCTTGTTTCACGGGGCGTAGCGCGGTGTCATGCGCCCCATGCCTGTCGTGCAGGTGCATAACAAGAAGGAGGCGCAATGTACGCCGTGAGTCATCTTCATCTCTCTTCGTGGGGCGATTTTTCCGTCACCCCCGCCACGGACCCGCAAAGGTCTGAACCTATTTTTGCAGCCGCCCGCGACCTTCGAGGCGGACACAGGCAATCCCGGCCAACGACACGCTAAACCAGCGAGGTCTGGCAGCAGGGGGTTAGCGGTGTACAATGCGCCGCGTTTTACCTGTGACCCTCTGCGTAACCACGCAATTTCAAGGCTACCCGCCTTGTTCACTCCGCCGCGTCACGAGCGTGTCGGGTTCGATTTCGTCACAGATAAAAACAAACAGGTGACGCATGACCGTTGTAAATACGCTGAACTCCTGGTGCTTGCGCTGGGGTTTGATCGGCGCTGCCGGATCCTGATCCGGACGGCAACGTCTTAACGAATATCATCAAACCTTGCGTGAGACCCTTTCATGAGTGGACAAACCTCGCATTCAGGCGAGCTGAAACGCGGCCTGAAAAATCGCCATATTCAACTGATCGCCCTCGGTGGCGCGATTGGTACCGGATTGTTCCTGGGCTCTGCCGGCGTACTGAAGTCGGCCGGCCCGTCGATGATCCTCGGCTACGCCATCTGCGGCTTCATCGCCTTCATGATCATGCGCCAGCTGGGCGAAATGATCGTCGAAGAGCCGGTGGCCGGCTCCTTCAGTCACTTCGCGCACAAATACTGGGGCGGCTTCGCCGGCTTCCTGTCGGGCTGGAACTGCTGGATCCTGTACATCCTGGTGGGCATGTCGGAGCTGACCGCGGTCGGTAAATACGTGCACTACTGGTGGCCGGAGATCCCGACCTGGGCCTCGGCGGCCGTCTTCTTCCTGATGATCAACGCGATCAACCTGGCCAACGTCAAAGTCTTTGGCGAGGCCGAGTTCTGGTTCGCGATCATCAAGGTGGTGGCGATTGTCGGCATGATTGCCCTGGGCAGCTACCTGCTGGTCAGCGGCACCGGCGGCCCGCAAGCCTCGGTGAGCAACCTGTGGGAACACGGTGGTTTCTTCCCTAACGGTGTCAGCGGTCTGGTGATGGCGATGGCGATCATCATGTTCTCCTTTGGCGGCCTGGAAATGCTCGGCTTCACCGCCGCAGAAGCCGACCAGCCAAAAACCGTGATCCCCAAGGCCATCAACCAGGTGATCTACCGGATCCTGATTTTCTACATCGGCGCCCTGGTGATCCTGCTGTCGTTGACTCCATGGGACAGCCTGCTGAGCACCCTGAACGCCTCGGGCGACTCCTACAGCGGTAGCCCGTTTGTCCAGGTGTTCTCGATGCTGGGCAGCAACACCGCCGCCCACATCCTCAACTTCGTGGTCCTGACCGCGGCCTTGTCGGTGTACAACAGCGGTACCTACTGCAACAGCCGCATGTTGCTGGGCATGGCCGAGCAGGGCGATGCGCCCAAGGGCCTGGCCAAGATCGACAAGCGCGGCGTGCCGGTGCGTTCGATCCTCGCTTCGGCCGCGGTGACCCTGGTGGCGGTGCTGCTCAACTATCTGATCCCGCAACATGCGCTGGAACTGCTGATGTCGCTGGTGGTTGCCACGCTGGTGATCAACTGGGCGATGATCAGCTTCTCGCACTTCAAGTTCCGCCAGCACATGAACCGCACCCGGCAGACGCCGCTGTTCAAGGCTTTGTGGTACCCGTACGGGAACTATGTGTGCCTGGCGTTCGTGGTGTTTATCCTCGGCATCATGTTGATGATCCCGGGCATTCAGATCTCGGTGTATGCGATTCCGGTGTGGATCCTGTTCATGTGGGTCTGCTATGGCATCAAGAACAAGCGCAGTGCGCAACGGGCTTTGAATGGGGTGCCTGCTGTTGATTAAGTAGGTGCTGATGTTGCAGCGAACCCGGCCTTGTGCCGGGTTTGTTGTTTTTAATGCGGGGGATTGTGTGTATATCCGTTTTTTGGGGTGTGGCTACTAATGGTTCCATTGATGTTGGCTGTGCCGATCCCTTCGCAGCAGGCTCGCTCCCACGGGGATTCAGGTTGTTCGCAGATTCGGCATACACCCACTGAACTTGTGGGAGCTGGCTTGCCAGCGATAGCGGTATGTCAGCCACCATTGATGTTGGCTGTGCTGCCCCATCGCGGGCAAGCCCGCTCCCACGGGAACCCATAGCGGCCCGACCGCAGAAATGGATATGCCCCCAATCAAACCCAGCGATCGCGTATCCTGACCCCCCTGATTACGGACCGCTTTCCATGCTGGTGATTTCCAACAACGTGCATCTGCCGGATGCCGAGATCGAGTTGACTGCCATTCGGGCGCAAGGCGCCGGTGGGCAGAACGTCAACAAGGTCTCCAGTGCCGTGCACCTGCGCTTCGACATTCCGGCCTCGTCCTTGCCCGAGTTCTACAAGGAACGCCTGCTCGCGCTGCGCGACAGCCGGATCACCAGCGATGGCGTGATCATCATCAAGGCCCAGCAATACCGCACCCAGGAGCAGAATCGGGCGGATGCCCTGGAGCGATTGACTGAGTTGATCCTGGCCGCCACCAAGGTCGAAAAGAAGCGCCGCCCGACCAAGCCGACCCTCGGCTCGAAGAAACGTCGGCTGGAGTCCAAGACCAAGCGGGGCTCGATCAAGGCCGGGCGTGGCAAGGTGGATTTCTAGCGGTTTTCCCGCAGTCTCGGTGCCTGGCGGTATAGATAGATGCTCAGTGCCAGGCCGCTGAGGGCCGCGAGGGCGGCGAACAGGAAGATCGAGGCGAAGCCGAAGCCTGCGGCGATTGCGCCGGCCAAGGGGCCGGTAATGCCCAGGGACAAGTCGATGAACAGCGAATAGGCACCCACGGCTGCGCCACGGCTGGAAGCGGGTACCAGGTTGACCGCTTCCACGCCCAAGGCCGGGAACACCAGCGAAAAACCGAACCCGCTCAACGCTGCCCCGGCCAATGCCCAGTTCGCGTCCGGGGCCAGCCACAACAGCAGCAGGCCGAGGGTTTCCACCGACAGGCAGGCAATCGCCACCCGAAACCCGCCCAGGCGGTTGATCAGGTTGCCGAACAGCAGGCGCGCGCCAATGAAGCTGGCGCCGAACAGGCTCAGGCACAGCACGGCGTTATCCCAGTGCTGGGTGGCGTAATACAGGGTAATGAAGGTGGCGATGGTGCCAAATCCGATGGACCCCAGCGCCAGTCCGCACCCGTGGGGCAGCACCCGTCCCAGCACATGCAGGAAGGGCAGGCGCTCGCCGGCGACGATCGGCGCAGCGGTTTTTGGCCAGGCCAGCAGCAAGCCGACCAGCGCCAGTAAAATGATGCTCACGCCCATGCTCCACAGCCCGTACTGGCGCACCAGCAGGACGCCAAGCGGTGCACCCACCGCCAACGCGCCGTAGCTGGCGATGCCATTCCAGGAAATTACCTTGGCGGTGTTCGGCGCGCCGACTCGACCGATGCCCCAGCCGATCGAGCCCGATCCCACCAGGCTTTCCGCGCTGCCGAGGACCAGGCGGCCGATCAACAGGCTGATCAGGCTCACCATCGGCAGGCTCTGGGTCCACGCCGAGAGCAGCATGAACACCCCGCTCAGGCCGCAGCCGGCCAAGCCATAGATCACCGCCAGCTTGCTGCCCTTGTTGTCGATGATACGTCCGGCATAGGGGCGGCTGAGCAAGGTGGCGAGGTATTGCACGCTGATCACCAGGCCCGCGATGACCGCGCCAAATCCCAGGTCGCTGTGCACATAGCCGGGCAATACGGCCAGGGGGATGCCGATGTTCAGGTAGCCGATGAAGGTAAACAGGACGATGGAAACGACTTGCAGCGTGACCGCCATGGGGCGCTGGGGATCTGGCATGGGGAAAGTCCACGGGACAGCAGGATAGATAGGCTGCTTATGATACCGGTGGTTGGCGCAGTGCAGGGGGAGAATTTGCCGGGTTGGGCGGCGGTGCTCGATCAGGTTTTGCTGGGCGCGACCAATTGGGTGGTGACCAGGGCGGCGAGGGCGTTTTCCTGGCTGCCGAAACGGTCCAGGAGCAGGGCTTGCTTCTCGGGCGTCAGGCGGTTCCAGACGTCGATCATCTGTTGCGCGGCATCGATCAGCACGCTGGCCTGTGATTCGTCGAAGGTGTCGGTCATGGCGGGGGCTCGGGTTTCAGGCTGTGTGGAAAGCGCATCAGTCAGCGCTTTCCACACGGTCTGGGTAGTGCGCTTAGTCTTCGCTGTCGGCCTTGCGGCTACCAGTGGCTTCCTTTGGCTCGGGCTGTTGGGCACCGGCTTGTTGCGGGGTTGTCTGCTCAGTTTCGTGCAGGCTTGGGAAGGGGAGATTCGGAATCTCGTGCATGTTACTTGCTCCTCGCAAAGTCTGTTTGTAAATCGCTGTGTAGAACCACGCTTTCAAAAAGCCTTGGCAGGATACAGCAGGAGAAATGACAAATAGACTTTTATCTCGGATTTCTGCGACAGATGGCCGCACTGTAGCGGCACAACCCCCGTAGCAGCAGCCTCGCAAGCTCGACAGCTGCTACGGGCTGCTACACGCGGTAGCGTTTAGTCACGGCAGACGTCAGCGATCGCCTCGGCCAGCAAGTCCAGGCGCGTGGCGTCGATCCCGGCCACGTTGGCGCGTCCCGAGCTGACCATGTACACGCTGTGTTGCTCGCGCAGTTTTTTCACCTGTTCTGGCGTCAAACCTGTGTAGGAAAACATCCCGCGCTGTACACCGATATGGGCGAAACGCTCGCGCAGACCGTGGGGTTCCAGCGCTTCCACCAGGCCCGAACGCAGTTGGGCGATACGCTGGCGCATGGCTTCCACTTCGTCGGCCCAGCGCTGTTTCAACTCTGGGTCGCCGAGGATGGTCGCTACCACGGCCGCGCCGTGATCCGGTGGCGTCGACCACAGGTTACGGGCGATGTGGGCCAGTTGGCTGCGTACATCGGTCAGCTTCTCGGCATCCTTGGCGCAGACAATCAGCGCCCCGGTGCGATCGCGGTACAGGCCGAAGTTCTTCGAGCAGGAACTGGTGATCAACAGCTCAGGCAGCTCCTCGGCGAACAAGCGCACGGCCCAGGCATCCTGCTCCAGGCCATCGCCAAAGCCCTGGTAGGCGAAGTCGATCAGCGGCAACAATTCGCGGCTGCGCACCACGTCCAGCACCCGGCGCCAGTCATCCTGGGACAGGTCGAAACCGGTCGGGTTATGGCAGCAGGCGTGCAACAGCACCACATCACCCTTGGGGATCAGGTTCAGGGTGGCCAGCATGGCCTCGACATCCAGGCGGTTGTCACTGCCCACGTAAGGGTAGTGGCTGACCTTGAGGCCGGCGGTCGCGTAGATGGTTTCGTGGATCGGCCAGGTCGGGTTGCTCAGCCAGATGCCACGGCCAGGCAGGCAGTGCGCGATGAAGTCGGCACTCAGGCGCAAGGCCCCGGTGCCACCCGGAGTCTGGGTGGCGCCGGCCCGCTGTTCGGCGATCAGCGCCGAGTCGGCGCCCAGCACCAGTTCGTTGATCACCTTGCCGAACGCCGGGTCACCGTGACCACCGATGTAGGTCTTGGTGCCCTGGCCATCCACCAGGCGCTGTTCAGCGAGTTTCACTGAGTGCGGGATCGGCGTCAGGCCCTGGGCGTCTTTATAGACACCCACGCCGAGGTCGAATTTGCGCGGATTGGGGTCCTGCGCATAGGCCTCCATCAGGCCGAGGATCGGGTCGCCGGGCACCCGGCCGATGGCGTCGAAAAACATTACTTGCGGCCCTCGGCGTCCTTGGCCACTTCGTCAGTGCGCGCGGCCATGATGAAGTCATTGCGGTGCAGGCCCTTGATCGAGTGGCTCCACCAGGTCACGGTGACTTTGCCCCACTCGGTGAGCAGGCCTGGGTGGTGACCTTCGGCTTCGGAGATTTCACCCATGGTGTTGGTGAACGCCAGGGCGAACTTGAAGTTCTTGAACAGGAAAACTTTTTCCAGCTGCATGACGCCGTCGCGAACTTCGATGTTCCAGTCAGGGATCTGCTTGATCAATACCGGCAGTTCTTCGTCGCTGACTTGTGGGGCATCGGCGCGGCAGGCTTCGCAATGGGCTTGGTTGAGAGCGGTCATGGTGGTTTCCTGATTTCGATTCTTGTTAGACGTTACTATTTTTTGTGGGGCGCCGCGACTGCGGCGTCCTCAGGCCGCCTTGGGTTTTGGCGGAAATTTCGGCGCGTGCAGACCCAGCTGCATGCCCTGCTGGACCATACCCATGATGTCCTCGTGGGCCAGGTCGAACAGGCGCTTGAGGTTGGGCAGGACAAAGTACAGGGGCTGCAGGATGTCGATGCGGTACGGCGTGCGCATCGCTTCCAGCGGATCGAAGGCCTGGTGCTCGGGCTCGCCGGACAGGCTGTACACGGTTTCCTTCGGCGAGGAGAGAATGCCGCCGCCGTAGATGCGCTGGCCTTCAGGGGTGTCGACCAGGCCGAACTCGATGGTCATCCAGTACAGGCGCGCCAGGTACACCCGCTCTTCCTTGGCCGCCTGCAAGCCAAGCTTGCCGTAGGTGTGGGTGAATTCGGCGAACCACGGGTTGGTCAGCAGTGGGCAGTGGCCGAAAATCTCGTGGAAAATGTCCGGCTCTTGCAAGTAATCCAGTTCTTCGCGGGTACGAATAAAGGTCGCGACAGGAAACTGCTTGCTGGCCAGCAATTCGAAAAAGGTCTGGAACGGAATCAGCGCCGGAACCCGGGCAACTTGCCAGCCGGTGGTTTCACCCAGGACCTTGTTGATTTCGTCGAGCTGGGGAATGCGGTCATGGGGCAGGCCGAGCTTGTCGATGCCTTCCATGTATTCCGGGCACGCACGACCCTCGAGCACTTTCAATTGGCGAGTGATCAGCGTGTTCCACACCGCGTGTTCTTCAGCGGTGTAGTGGATAAACCCTTGCGCATCGGGCTCGCGGGCCACGTATTGCGTCTGCTTCATGCTGCTCTCCTGCAAAGGGATACGTTCTTGTTATGTCTTGCTATGGACCTAGAAATACCCCGAAGCGTGCGACCGCGCAGCAGGGTGCGGGACGAGCGGGTAGGAAAATTCGCCAGTTTTCGTAAAGTTTTCGTTACGCAAAGCGGCCTGTGGCGTACCTATTGCGATTTCCCGGTTTGAAAAGCCCTGAAGCTGTCACATAATCTTGACGACTAACTTTGGGTGTCGGCAGAAAAATCCTCGCCACCCGCTGTCCATCTCCTTGTCCGGGCCTTTTTATGCGTATCAAAGTCCATTGCCAGAACCGCATCGGCATCCTGCGCGACATCCTCAACCTGCTGGTGGAGTACGGGATCAACGTCGCTCGCGGGGAGGTCGGCGGTGAGCATGGCAACGCGATCTACCTGCATTGCCCGAACCTGATCAACATCCAGTTCCAGGCGCTGCGGGCGAAATTCGAGGCGATTGCCGGGGTATTCGGGGTCAAGCGGGTAGGGCTGATGCCCAGCGAGCGCCGGCACATGGAACTCAATGCCCTGCTCGGGGCGCTGGAGTTCCCGGTGCTGTCGATCGACATGGGCGGCTCGATCGTCGCGGCCAACCGTGCGGCGGCGCAATTGCTCGGGGTGCGGGTCGACGAAGTGCCGGGGATCCCGCTGTCACGCTACGCCGAGGATTTCGACCTGCCGGAACTGGTGCGCGCCAACAAGTCGCGGATCAATGGCCTGCGGGTCAAGGTCAAGGGTGACGTGTTCCTGGCCGACATCGCCCCCCTGCAGTCGGAACACGACGACAGCGAGGCCATGGCGGGCGCAGTGCTGACCCTGCACCGGGCCGACCGGGTTGGCGAGCGCATCTACAACGTGCGCAAGCAGGAGTTGCGCGGCTTTGACAGTATTTTCCAAAGCTCCAAGGTGATGGCGGCGGTGGTCCGGGAAGCGCGACGCATGGCGCCCCTGGATGCGCCGCTGTTGATCGAGGGCGAGACTGGCACCGGCAAGGAACTGCTGGCGCGCGCCTGCCACCTGGCCAGCCCGCGCGGCCAGTCGCCGTTGATGGCGCTGAACTGCGCCGGGTTGCCGGAGTCGATGGCCGAGACCGAGTTGTTCGGCTACGGCCCCGGCGCGTTCGAAGGCGCGCGGGCCGAAGGTAAGCTCGGGCTGCTGGAATTGACGGCAGGCGGCACGCTGTTTCTCGATGGCGTCGGCGAAATGAGCCCGCGCTTGCAGGTGAAATTGCTGCGGTTCCTGCAAGACGGTTGCTTCCGCCGAGTGGGCAGCGATGAAGAGGTCTACCTGGATGTGCGGGTCATCTGTGCGACCCAGGTCGACCTCTCCGAGCTGTGTGCCAGCGGTGAGTTCCGCCAGGACCTGTACCACCGCTTGAATGTGCTGTCGCTGCACATCCCGCCGTTGCGCGAGTGCCTCGACGGCCTGACGCCGCTGGTCGAGCACTTCCTCGATCAGGCCAGCCGGCAGATCGGCTGCCCCTTGCCGAAACTGGCGCCGGCGGCCATGGACCGGCTCAGCCACTACCACTGGCCGGGCAACGTCCGGCAGTTGGAGAACGTGCTGTTCCAGGCGGTGTCACTGTGCGAGGGCGGCACCGTCAAGGCCGAACACATTCGCCTGCCGGACTACGGCGTGCGCCAGCCGCTGGGGGATTTTTCCCTGGACGGCGGGCTGGATGAAATTGTCGGACGGTTTGAAAAGGCCGTGCTGGAACGCTTGTATTCAGAACACAGCAGCAGTCGATTGCTCGGTAAACGCCTGGGTGTTTCCCACACCACCATTGCCAACAAGTTGCGCGAGTATGAAATCGGCAAACTTGAGCGCTAACTAAGTCGCCCTTGAATGCGTGGGCCTTAGTTGGCGAATTGCTGCTTTGTTAATACTAATCATTATTGAATGAGGATTAATCCTGTTTGACCTTTCGCTGATCTGAATCATGGAAAATTACAGGGCGGCCATCTAGGCTCAGTGCACTTTCTGGCAGGAGCCCTGGCCATGACGACGGTTGATGAGTCCGCTCTACGTGCGCGCAAGGAAAGGCGGCTGTTGCTGTTCCTGATCGTGTTTCTTTTTCCCCTGCTATCGGTGGTGATAGTCGGCGGCTACGGCTTTTTCGTCTGGTTCCTGCAAATGTTCCTCGGCCCTCCCGGGGCTCCACACTGATTGCCAGTCCAGGTGAGTTAACAGGCAGGGAGTGTTGGCCATGGAACAAAAACTACATATCGCCAGTTTGATCGTGCAGGCCCGTGTCGAGATGTTTGCCGCGGTGAAAGCCAATCTGCGCCTGCTCCAGGGTGTTGAACTGCACCAGGAAAGCCCCGAGGGCAAACTGGTGGTGGTCCTGGAAATGCACGGCGAACCGCAGATCCTCCAGCGCATCGAACAGATTGGCCGCCTGCCCGGCGTGCTCAACGCCTCCCTGGTTTACCACGAGATCCTCGATCCGAGCGGAGAACACCCATGCCCATGACCCGTCGTGAGTTCGTCAAGGCCCAGGCGGCCGGGATTGCTGCGGCGGCTGCCGGGCTGCCGGTGTTCACCTCGGCCAGCAACCTGATCACCGAGCAGGACATGGTCGCCCTGACCTGGAACAAGGCGCCGTGCCGGTTTTGTGGCACCGGTTGCAGCGTGATGGTGGCGACCAAGGACAACCGGGTGGTAGCGACCCACGGCGATGTCAAAGCCGAGGTCAATCGCGGCCTGAACTGCGTCAAGGGCTACTTCCTGTCCAAGATCATGTATGGCGTGGACCGCCTGACCCAACCGCTGTTGCGTATGACCAACGGGCAATACGACAAGCAGGGTGAGTTCCAGCCGGTGTCCTGGAAACAGGCGTTTGATGTGATGGAGTTGAAGTTCAAGGAAGCACTGAAAAACAAAGGCGCAGACTCGATCGCCATGTTCGGCTCCGGACAATGGACGGTGTGGGAAGGCTACGCCGCCAACAAGTTGATGAAGGCCGGGTTTCGCAGTAACAACCTCGACCCCAATGCCCGACATTGCATGGCCTCGGCGGTCATGGGGTTCATGCGCACCTTCGGTATCGATGAGCCCATGGGTTGCTATGACGACATCGAAGTCACCGACGCGTTTGTGTTGTGGGGCTCGAACATGGCGGAGATGCACCCGATTCTCTGGAGTCGGGTCACGGATCGTCGCTTGAGCCAACCCGATGTCAAAGTTGTGGTGCTGTCGACCTTCGAGCATCGCAGCTTTGAATTGGCCGATATTCCCATGGTGTTCAAACCGCAGACTGACTTGTTGATCCTCAACTACATCGCCAACTACATCATTGAAAGTGGCTCGGTGAACCAGGAGTTTGTCAGCCGGCACACGCGGTTTGCCAAGGGGGTCGACGACATCGGCTACGGCTTGCGCAGCGATCATCCGCTGGAACAACAGGCCAAGAATGCCGACAAGGCGAACACCTGGACCGACATCGACTTCGAGCAGTTTGCCGCCTTTGTCAAACCCTACACCCTGGAACGCACCGCCAAGGAGACCGGGGTTCCAGCCGAACGGCTCAAGGCGCTGGCGCAGTTGTATGCCGACCCGAAACGCAAGGTAGTGTCCTTCTGGACCATGGGTTTCAACCAACACACACGCGGGGTGTGGGCCAACAACCTGATCTACAACATCCATTTGCTGACCGGCAAGATCAGCGAGCCGGGCAACAGCCCGTTCTCCCTGACCGGCCAGCCTTCGGCCTGTGGCACGGCGCGGGAAGTGGGGACCTTTTCCCACCGCCTGCCGGCAGACATGCTGGTCACCAATCCGGCACACCGCGCCACCGCCGAGAAGATCTGGAAACTGCCGGCCGGCACCATCAATCCCAAGGTCGGTTTCCATGCGGTGCAGCAGAGCCGCATGCTCAAGGACAGCGTGGTCAACGTGTACTGGACCATGGCCAGCAACAACATGCAGGCCGGGCCCAACATCATGCAGGAAGTCTTGCCGGGCTGGCGTAACCCGCAGAACTTCGTGATCGTTTCCGACGTATACCCCACGGTGTCCGCGCAAGCCGCCGACCTGATCCTGCCCACGGCCATGTGGGTGGAAAAGGAGGGGGCCTATGGCAATGCCGAGCGGCGTACCCAGTTCTGGCATCAACTGGTATCCGCCCCGGGGGATGCCAAGTCCGATCTCTGGCAACTGGTGGAATTCTCCAAGCGCTTCACCACCGATGAGGCCTGGTCCGCGCAGTTGCTCGACAGTGCCCCGCAGTACAAAGGCAAGACCCTGTACGAGGTGCTGTTCAAGAATGGCAACGTCGATCAGTTCCCGATCGAGCAGATGGAGCCAGGCTTTGAAAACGACGAAGCCAAGGACTTTGGGTTCTACCTGCAAAAAGGCCTGTTCGAAGAGTACGCCCAGTTCGGCCGGGGCCACGGTCATGACCTGGCGCCGTTCGATCGGTATCACACCGAACGCGGCCTGCGCTGGCCAGTGGTGGACGGCAAGGAAACCCGCTGGCGCTTCCGCGAAGGCCATGATCCCTACGTGGAGAAGGGCAGTGGCGTGCAGTTCTATGGCTACCCCGACAAGAAAGCGATCATCTTCGCGCTGCCCTACGAGCCGCCGGCGGAATCCCCTGACCAGGAGTTCCCGTTCTGGCTGAGCACCGGGCGGGTGCTTGAGCACTGGCACACCGGGACCATGACCCAGCGCGTTGAAGAACTCTACAAGGCGGTACCCGATGCTCTGGTGTACATGCACCCGGCCGATGCCAAGGCGCTCAATGCCAGGCGCGGCAGTGAGGTCAAGGTGATCAGCCGACGCGGGGAAATGCGCGCACGTATCGAAACCCGTGGGCGCAACAAGCCGCCCCAGGGGCTGGTGTTCGTGCCGTTCTTCGACGCCAACCGCTTGATCAACAAGGTCACTCTCGATGCGACGGACCCGATCTCGAAGCAGACGGACTATAAAAAGTGCGCGGTCAGGATCGAGCTGATCAAGACTGCCTGAGGAGAGCTGTGATGAATGCTCGTACGCTGTCCTTGCTGCTTGCACTGCTGCTTGGCATGCCCGCGGCCTTTGCCGCAGAGCCTGGGTATCCGCTGGATGCGCCCGCCCCCGATGGCAGGCGTGTCGGCGGCACCCTGACCCAGGAACTGCCGGCGCCGCCCATCGCCGAGGAGGAGAACAAGGACCTCAAGCGCGAGCGCAATTATCCCGAACAGCCGCCGACCATTCCCCACAGCATCCGCGGTTATCACATCGACAAGAACAGCAACAAATGCCTGTCCTGCCACAGTCGGGCCAACAGCGCGTTGACCCAGGCGCCGATGATCAGCATCACCCACTACATGGACCGCGACGGCCAGGCGCTGGCCGCCGTTTCACCACGGCGCTACTTCTGCAATCAGTGCCACGTGCCGCAGCGAGACGTGAAGCCGTTGGTCAACAACGACTTCAAGAATATTGACCAGGTGCTGCAAGACGAAATCAACCGCAAGCAGAAACCCTGAGGAGTGGTCATGAAGTCATTGTGGGTAGTGTTCAAAGACTACTGGCAGATCTTGCGTCGCCCCAGTGTCCACTACAGCCTGGGTTTCCTGACGCTCGGCGGGTTCATTGCCGGGGTGATTTTCTGGGGTGGATTCAACACGGCGCTGGAAGCGACCAATACCGAAAAGTTCTGCATCTCCTGCCATGAAATGCGCGACAACGTGTTTGTCGAGCTGCAGGAAACCATCCACTACACCAACCGCTCGGGGGTGCGCGCAACCTGTCCCGATTGCCACGTACCGCATGAGTGGACCCACAAGATCGCGCGCAAGATGCAGGCGTCCAAAGAGGTCTGGGGCAAGGTGTTCGGCACCATCAATACCCGCGAGAAGTTTCTCGGTATGCGCCGTGAACTGGCGGAGCACGAGTGGGCCCGGCTCAAGGCCAACGACTCTCGCGAGTGCCGTAATTGTCACAACTTCGAGTTCATGGATTTCACCCGCCAGGGCAAGCGCGCCGCCAACATGCACTCGACTTCCCTGGCCAACGGCGAGGCGACCTGCATCGACTGCCACAAAGGCATCGCCCACAAGCTGCCCGACATGAGCGGCGTCAAGGGCTGGTAGCCGTGCTGTCCGGCCGATTGCCGTAAAGCGGCATAAGCGCGCCGGTTTTTCGTCTCTGCCATCCTCCACCTCTCTCCTCTGAATTGTCCCAAGTCCTGTGTTTAAAGGACCTGGGGCCTTTGCGCGCAAGTTGGTCTGCAAATTGCTAAAGCCTTGCCAGTACAGCAGTGGGCGGCAAACGTCCGGCATGCAGAGGAAAGACTGTGGACAAGTACCTTTATGTGGCCATGACCGGCGCCAGCCAGAACGCGCTGGCGCAAAAGGCCCATGCCAACAACCTGGCCAACATCTCCACCAACGGTTTCCAGAAAGACCTGGAGCAGGCGCGGTCGATGCCGGTGTTTGGCGACAGCTTTCCGGCGCGGGCCTTTGCCCTGTCCGAACGTCCGGCCACTGACTTCAGTCCGGGCTCGCTGGTGGAAACCGGGCGTGACCTCGACGTGGCGGTCAGCGGCAACGGCTGGATTGCCGTGCAGAACCCCGACGGCAAGGAAAGTTACGTGCGCACCGGCAGCCTGAATGTCGACGCCCTGGGTGTGCTGCGTGCCGGCAATGGCATGCCGGTGATGGGCAATGGCGGGCCGATTGCCGTGCCGCCCGAGCAGAAGATCGAAGTCGGCCAGGACGGCACCATCAGTATCCGTGCCATGGGTGAAGGCCCGCGTGTGATGGCGGAAGTCGACCGCATCAAGCTGGTCAACCCGGACCTGAAGAACATGACCAAGGGCCTCGACGGTTCGATCCACACCAAGGACGGCCAGCCCGCACCGGCCGATGCCAACGTGCAACTGGTCTCGGGTTTCCTCGAGTCGAGCAACGTCAACGCGGTGGAAGAAATGACCTCGGTGCTGGCCCTGGCCAAGCAGTTCGAGCTGCACGTCAAGATGATGAACACCGCCAAAGAAGACGACCAGGCCATGGCTCGGGTCTTGCAGATCAGCTAATTATCAGAACGTCGCGCCGTAAAACAGGCGCACGAGGAGAATCGAATGCTTCCGGCTCTATGGGTTGCCAAAACAGGCCTGTCCGCCCAGGACACCAACCTGACGACCATTTCCAACAACCTGGCCAACGTCTCGACTACGGGTTTCAAGCGTGACCGTGCCGAGTTCCAGGACCTGCTCTACCAGATCAAGCGCCAGCCGGGCGCCCAGTCGACCCAGGACAGCGAACTGCCGTCGGGCCTGCAACTGGGTACCGGTGTGCGCATCGTCGGCACCCAGAAGAACTTCACCGCCGGCAGCCTGCAAACCACCGAGCAGCCGCTGGACATGGCCATCGACGGTCGTGGCTTTTTTCAGGTCCTGCAGCCGGACGGGACTACGTCCTACACCCGTGACGGGACCTTTCACCTGGACTCCAACGGCCAGATCGTGACCGCCAGTGGTTATGCCCTGGAGCCGGCCATTGTCATCCCCGCCGAAGCCCAGACCTTCACCGTGGGTCGCGATGGCACCGTGTCGATCACCATTGCCGGCAACCCGGCCGCCCAGGTGATCGGCAACCTGCAAACCGCCGACTTCATCAACCCGGCCGGCCTGCAGGCCACCGGCAACAACCTGTTCCTGGAAACTGCCGCCAGTGGTGCGCCACAGATCGGCACCCCAGGCCTGAACGGTTTTGGTACCACCCTGCAAAGCACCCTGGAAACCTCCAACGTCAGCACCGTGGAAGAGATGGTCAACATGATCACCACGCAACGTGCCTACGAGATGAACTCCAAAGTCATCTCCACCGCCGACCAGATGCTTTCGTTCGTCACGCAGAATCTGTAATCAAGTCTATGGGGCGGCTTGAGGCCGCCTGCAACACCGTGAGGTTAGGGTCATGAATCGCTTTGTATCTGTTCTCGCATTGAGTGGGATCGCCGTGCTCGCGGGCTGCGTCGGGCCGACGCCAAAACCCAATGACCCTTACTACGCCCCGGTGTTGCCACGCACGCCCTTGCCGGCGGCAGCCAACAATGGCTCGATCTACCAGGCCGGTTTCGAGCAGAACCTGTACAGCGACCGCAAGGCGTTCCGGGTCGGTGACATCATCACCATCACCCTCAACGAAAAAACCCAGGCCAGCAAGAACGCCAACTCGCAAGTGGGCAAGACCAGCAAGGCCAACATCGGCCTGACCTCGTTGTTCGGCGCGGTGCCCAACACCAATAACCCGTTCGGCAGTGGCGACCTGAGTTTGGACGCCGGCTACAGCGGTGACCGCGCGACCAAGGGTGACAGCAAGGCCGGGCAGGGCAACAGCCTGACCGGCTCGATCACGGTGACCGTGGCCGACGTGTTGCCCAACGGCATCATCGCCGTGCGCGGCGAGAAGTGGATGACCCTCAACACCGGTGACGAATTGGTGCGCATTGCCGGCCTGGTGCGCGCCGACGACATATCCACCGACAACACCGTGTCTTCGACCCGGGTCGCCGACGCGCGCATTACCTACTCGGGCACCGGCTCGTTTGCCGATGCGAGTCAGCCAGGCTGGTTCGACCGTTTTTTCCTAAGCCCGCTGTTCCCTTTCTAGGTGATGACCCTCTCCATGCTGAACTTCAAGCACCTGCTGGCGGCCGCGTTGTTGCTGGGCACCTCCCTGGGCGTGCAGGCCGAGCGGTTGAAGGACATCGCCAGTATCTCCGGCGTGCGTTCCAACCAGTTGATCGGCTATGGCCTGGTCGTCGGCCTCAATGGCACGGGTGACCAGACCACCCAGACCCCGTTCACCCTGCAGACCTTCAACAACATGCTCTCGCAGTTCGGCATCAAGGTGCCGCCGGGCTCGGGCAACGTGCAGTTGAAGAACGTCGCTGCCGTGTCGATCAGTGCCGATTTGCCGGCGTTTGCCAAGCCGGGGCAGCAGGTCGACATCACCGTGTCTTCTATCGGCAACTCCAAGAGCCTGCGTGGCGGCACCTTGCTGCTGACCCCGCTCAAGGGCATCGATGGCAACGTCTATGCGGTGGCCCAGGGCAACCTGGTGGTGGGTGGTTTTGACGCCGAAGGTCGTGACGGTTCGAAGATCACCGTCAACGTGCCGTCGGCTGGTCGCATCCCTGGCGGCGCCTCGGTGGAGCGCGCGGTCCCGAGCGGGTTCAACCAAGGCAACAGCCTGACCCTCAACCTCAACCGTTCGGACTTCACCACGGCCAAGCGCATCGTCGACAAGATCAACAGCCTGCTCGGCCCGGGTGTCGCCCAGGCGATCGATGGCGGTTCGGTTCGCGTCAGCGCGCCACTGGATCCGAGCCAGCGGGTCGACTACCTGTCGATCCTCGAAAACCTCGAAGTCGACCCCGGCCAGGCGGTGGCCAAGGTCATCATCAACTCGCGCACCGGCACCATCGTGATCGGCCAGAACGTCAAGGTGTCGCCGGCGGCGGTGACCCACGGCAGCCTGACCGTGACCATTACCGAAGACCCGATCGTCAGCCAGCCAGGGGCTTTCTCCAACGGCCAGACGGCGGTGGTGCCGCGCTCCAATGTCAACGCACAGCAGGAAGCCAAGCCGATGTTCAAGTTCGGCCCGGGCACCACCCTCGACGAAATCGTGCGTGCGGTGAACCAGGTCGGCGCGGCACCGGGTGACCTGATGGCGATCCTCGAAGCCTTGAAACAGGCCGGCGCCCTGCAAGCCGACCTGATCGTGATCTAAGGTGACGAACATGGACATGCGCAAGAGCGGCCTGGTCAGCAGCAGCGATTCGGCGGCCTACTCCGACCTCAATCGGCTGAACCAGCTCAAGGTCGGCGACAAGAACAGCGACGGCAACATGCGCAAGGTGGCGCAGGAGTTCGAATCGCTGTTCCTCAATGAAATGCTCAAGTCGATGCGCTCGGCCACCGACGCGCTGGGCCAGGACAACCCGCTGAACACCGCGGCGGCCAAGCAGTACCAGGAAATGTACGACCAGCAGCTGGCGGTTTCCATGTCCCGCGAGGGCGGCGGCATTGGCCTGGCCGATGTGCTGATGCGCCAGATGTCGAAGAACAAACCACTGGCCCCCGGCGAGGCGGCCGCGTTGTCGGCGGCTAAGCAGGAGGCCGCGAAAGCAGCGGTGCATACACCGATTGCCGCTGGCACGGTGGCCACTGATGGGCCGTTGTCGCGCCTCAATGGCCAGCGTCCGTTGTGGGCCTCGCGCTCGATCAATCCACCGCAGGCAGCGGAGCAGGGCGTGCACGGCAATGACATGGCGCTGATCAACCAGCGGCGCCTGGCGCTACCGCCGAAACTGGCGGACCGCTTGTTGGCAGGCCTGGTGCCTTCGGCCAGCGGGACGGCGGCCACCACCGCTACCAGCACCTTGCCCAACCGTGCGACCCGTGACGGCAACGCGCTGGTCAAGGGCGACTGGCAGCCGGCGCAGAGCTATTCCGCCGAGCGCGGACGCCTGCAGGTCTATGGCCGTGCGATGGCGCAGCCGCCCCTGGCGCCGGCGCCAAAAGCCTTCAACTCGCCAGACCAGTTCATCACCACCATGCTGCCGATGGCGCAGCAGGCGGCCGACCGTATCGGCGTCGATCCGCGTTACCTGGTGGCCCAGGCCGCCCTGGAAACTGGCTACGGCAAGTCGGTGATGCGCGCCGCCGATGGCAGCAGCAGCCACAACCTGTTCGGGATCAAGACCGGCAGCACCTGGAAGGGTGCGCAGGCCCGCGCCATCACCAGCGAATTCCGCAATGGCGAGATGGTCAAGGAGACGGCCGAGTTCCGTTCGTACGCGTCCTACCAGGACAGTTTCCATGACCTGGTGACCTTGCTGCAGAGCAACAATCGTTATCAAGAAGTGTTGAAGTCGGCCGATAACCCCGAACAGTTTGTGCGTGAGCTGCAAAAGGCCGGGTACGCCACCGACCCCAACTACGCCAGCAAGATTTCGCAGATTGCCAAACAAATGAAGAGCTATGAGAACTACGCCTCGGCGGGCTCTTCCACGAATTTATAAGGTCTGAACCATGAGCTTGATCAATATCGGGATGTCGGGTCTGAATGCGAGCCAGGCGGCGTTGGCCACGGTCGGCAATAACATTGCCAACGCCAACGCTGCGGGCTACTCGCGTCAACAACTCATCCAGACTAGTGCAGGCTCGCAGCAGGTCGGTGGCGTGTTCATCGGGTCCGGCACCACCCTGGCCGATGTGCGCCGGGTGTACAACGCCTACATCGATGCGCAGTTGCAGACCACCACCTCGCTCAATGGTGATGCCCAGGCCTATCTCGACCAGATCGGTGCGGTCGACAAGTTGCTGTCGGACAAAAACACCGGGGTTTCGGCCGCCCTCGGCAGCTTCTTCGCCTCGCTGCAGACCGCGGCCGGTGCCCCCGGCGACATGTCGGCGCGGCAACTGCTGCTGACCAATGCGCAGACCCTGAGCAATCGCTTCAATGCGATCTCCAGCCAGCTCACGCAGCAGAATGACGGGATCAACAGCCAGTTGACCACCCTGGCCTCGATGGTCAACCAGCACACCGCAACCATCGCCTCGCTCAACCAGCAAATTACCCAGGCAAGCACTTCCGGCAGCACCCCGAACAACCTGCTGGATGCGCGCAACGAAGCGGTTCGCTCGTTGAACGAGCTGGTGGGGGTCAAGGTGCAGGAGCACGACGGGGTCTACGACATCTCGCTGGGCACCGGCCAGACGCTGGTCACGGGCAACACCTCCAACACTTTGTCGGCAGTCCCGGGCAAGACCGACAAAAGCCAGTACAGCCTGCAGATCGACTACCCGCAATCGAGCATCGAGGTGACCTCGGTCGTCACGGGCGGCAAGATGGGCGGCCTGATCCGCTATCGCAACGACGTGCTGGCGCCGGCCATCAACGACCTGGGGCGCACCGCGCTGGTGGTCTCCGATGCGTTCAACAAGCAACTGGGCCAGGGCCTGGATGCCAATGGCGAGTTCGGTTCGTCGTTGTTCAACAATATCAACAGCCCGCAGGCCATCAGCCAGCGCAGCTTGGCCACCACCGGTAACAGCGCCGGTTCCGGCAACCTCGACGTGACCATCGGCGACAGCAGCGCGTTGACCGCGTATGACTATCAAGTGACGTTCACCAGCGACAAGAACTACAGCGTCAAGCGTTCCGACGGCACCACCCTGGGACCGTTCGACGTCACCAAGACTCCACCGGACATGATTGATGGCTTCACCCTCAAGCTCAACGGTGGTGGGCTGAGTGCCGGCGACAGCTTCAAGGTCAGCCCGACCCGCTCCGGCGCCAGCGACCTCAGCGTGCAGTTGAAAGATCCCAACAAACTGGCGTTCGCCGGGCCGTTGCTCGCGGACAAAGGCAGCTCCAACTCCGGCACGGGCGCCTTGAGCAGCCCGAACCTGTCATCGATGCTGGATATCTACGGCGGCGCCGAACTGGGCCAGTTGCAGAGCCAGATCGAAGGCGCGATGCCGGTGCGCATCGCCTTCGACGAAGCCAAGGACGGGACCCAGACCTATCGCGTGCTGAACGAGGCGGGCGCCGAAATCGGCAAGGGCAGTATTGTGCCGGGCCAGGACAACAAGCTGACGATCAACGTGCCGGTACTCGATGCGGCCGGCAATCCTGTGAAGAACGCCGATGGCACGGCCAAGACCGTTGGTTTCAATACCACGGTCAGCGGCTCGCCGGGCAAGGGCGACAGCTTCGATATCAAGTTCAACCAGGACGGCAAGGCGGACAACCGCAACGCCAATGAAATGCTCGCCCTGCAGACCAAGGCCACCGTTGGCGTCGGGGGCGGCAATGCCGGCGTCAGCATGGGGCAGGCCTACAGCCAGTTGGTTTCCACCGTTGGGGGCAAGGCCAGCCAGGCCAGCGTCGACGGCACGGCCAACAACGCCGCGCTGGCCTACGCCAAGTCCAGCCGCAGTTCGGTTTCGCAGGTCAACCTGGATGAAGAGGCCAGTGATCTGATCAAGTTCCAGCAGTACTACACCGCGTCGTCGCAGATCATCAAGGTCGCGCAGGACACGTTCTCGACACTGATCAACAGTCTTTAAGGGAGTCCTTGACGATGCGTATTTCTACCGCTCAGTTCTTTGAGACCAGCACGGCCAAGTACCAGAACAACTTCACCTCAGTGGTCAAGACCCAGGAGCAGATCGACTCCGGTGTGCGCATCCAGACCGCCGCGGATGATCCTGTCGGGGCTGGCCGCTTGCTGCAATTGCAGCAGCAGAAAGACATGCTGCTGCAGTACGCCGGCAACATGAACAGCATCAAGTCGTCGCTGACCAACCAGGAAAGCGTGCTCGACAGCATCAACACGGCCTTGCAGAAAGTCAGCGAGCTGGCCTTGCAGTCGGGTGGCGGGGTTATCAGCGACGCGGACCGCAAGTCGATCGCCGACGAGCTGGGCAATATCGAAGAGCAGGTGTTCAGCCTGCTCAACAGCAAGGACGAGTCGGGCAACTACATGTTTTCCGGCTCCAAGACCGACGTCCCGCCTTATGTGCGCAACAACGACGGCACCTACACCTACCAGGGTGACGATACCCAGCTCAACCTGCAGGTCTCGGACACCCTGAGCCTGGCGGCCAGCAACACCGCCAAGAGCATCATGGAAGGGTCGGTGAATACCGGTCGCACCCAGGCGGTCCTGCAGCCACCGTCGGTCAACGATGGCAAGGTTGCGGTCTCCGATGGCCTGATCAGCTCCAACCAGACCTACAACAAGAGCTTCGCCGCCGGCCAGCCGTACACGCTGGAGTTCACCAGCAGCACCCAGTACATCCTCAAGGACGCAACCGGCAAGGATGTGACTGCAGAAGTGCCGGGCAATGGCCAATTCGACTCGACGAAGGAGGGCGCCCACAGCGTCAACCTGCGCGGGGTGAAGTTCGACATCAACCTGAATCTGGCGGACGTACCTGCGGCCGACCTGGATGCGGCGGTCAAGGGGCACGTGTTCACCCTGCAAGCCAAGCCGGACAGCTTCAATGCCTCCCGCAGCCCCGGCAACCCGTCGACGGCCCAGGTCACTGGCGCCACCGTGACCGATGCCAAGGCCTATGGCGACAGCTTTCCGGGCAATGGCGCAGTGATCAAGTTCACCAGCGATACCGAGTACGAGGTCTATGCCCAGCCGTTGAGTGCCAACAGCAAGTCCATCGGCAAGGGCAGCCTGAACGCCGCTGGCGACTCCCTGACGGCGGTAGGGGTCAAGTTCGATCTCAGTGGTGCGGTGAAGTCCGGCGATCAGTTCGTGGTCGGCGCCAACAACCATCAGACCCAGAGCGCGCTGGACACCATCAGCCAGTTGCGCCAGGCCTTGGCAACTCCGAGCGATGGCGACCTGGTTGCCCAGCAGAAGCAGAAGAATGCGATCAACTCGGCCATTGGCAACCTGCAGAACGCCAGTGCCGGGATCGACAACGCCCGTGGTTCCATTGGTGCACGCCTGAAGGCGATCGACATCCAGGCCGGCGAAAACGTCAGCATGGGCCTGGCCAACGACTCGACCATGGCCGCCATTGGCAACACCGACATGGCCAGCGCCTCGATTGAGCTGAGCTTCCAGAAAGCCATGCTCGAAGCTTCCCAGCTGGCCTTTGTGAAAATCTCCCAGTTGAGCCTGTTCAACAAGCTTTGATCCCCGCCTGAATACCGGCCCACCCTGATTCCGGGAGTGGGCCGGTGCAGCTTGAATTCCGCGCTTTTTCCCGCCTCATCCCCACCTGTTTGCCGGCGTTCGCCTGGCTAACGCGCTGTGCCCGGTTTTTTGCGTGGCGGATTGTTTTGGCCAATGCACACAAAATAGAGTGACCTATGAGTCATAAAGCGCATCTTCACTGTATCGTGTGAAAAGGGTGGGATGGGTGCCCGCTGTTCGCTGGGTTTATTTTGATGATTTTGGCACCCGCGTCTGGCGCAGTTTTGTCGGCAAAACCCCTTTGTTATCAGTGCCTCTCGATCCTGCGAGCGGTGATCTCCAGTTATTCTGTTTTGGGAAGCCACAATGATTG
Organism: Pseudomonas sp. IT-P176; assembly: GCF_949767245.1. NCBI lineage: Bacteria > Pseudomonadati > Pseudomonadota > Gammaproteobacteria > Pseudomonadales > Pseudomonadaceae > Pseudomonas > Pseudomonas sp. IT-P176. Next base: position 16,017 of record NZ_CATKPN010000053.1, on the reverse strand, counting down.
GCATAAAAAGCATCGCCAGTTACGTGCCAGTGAGCGGGCTTGATAACTACGCTCAGGGCGCGAAATTCGCCAAGGATGAAGAGTTCATTTTGGGCAAGATTGGCTCGGCCTTTCTGCCGCGCATGGATGCCGGCCAGGAAACCTCCGATCTGTGCGTGGAGGCTGCCAATGCGTTGTTCGCCAATAACCCGCAACTGGACCGTCAAGCCATCGACGTGCTGATTGTGGTCACGCAGAACGGCGACGAAGAAGGTTTGCCCCACACCTCTGCCATCGTCCAGGACAAGCTGGGCCTGTCGACCCGGGTTGCCGCGTTCGACGTCTCCCTGGGCTGCTCCGGCTACGTGTATGGCCTGTACGCGATCAAGGGCTTCATGGAGGCGGCGGGCTTGAAGAACGGCCTGCTGATCACCGCTGATCCCTACTCGAAGATTGTTGACCCGGAAGACCGCAACACCACCATGCTGTTCGGTGATGCGGCCACCGCGACCTGGATGGGCGAAGACGCTGCCTGGCAACTGGGCAAGGCCAAGTTCGGCACCGACGGTTCCGGCGCGCCGCACCTGAAGGTCAGCGACGGCGTGTTCTACATGAACGGGCGCCAGGTGTTCAACTTCGCCTTGCTCAAGGTCCCGGCGCATTTGCACGAACTGCTGGATGACTCGGGCCTCAAGTCCGAAGACATCGACGCCTTCTGCATCCACCAGGGCAGCGCGGCGATTGTCGATGCCGTGGCGCGCCGTTTCGAAGGCGAGCCGGAGAAGTTCATCAAGGACATGGTCGAGACCGGCAACACCGTGTCTTCGAGCATCCCGCTGCTGCTGGAAAAACACATGCTCGACTCCACCTGGAAGCGTGTGGCGATCAGTGGTTTTGGCGTAGGCCTATCGTGGGGCTCGGCGATTATCCACCGCCCGTGACCCGCTAGCGCCCGCTAGTAAAAACGCCCATGGCCGCGAGGTCATGGGCGTTTTTTATTGCTTGGGATTTGCCGCTGTCGAGGCCGAGATCAGTGCCAGTCATGACGGGCGCCAGGCGGCCTAAGGCCTTGAAACATTAGGGGGTGGCACGTTGCTAGTAAAAAATTTGAAAAAACCCCTCAAGCAACCTGCATTGACGACGATAACTATTACGAAGGTTCTCTAGGCCACACCCGGCGGTTGCCAGGGCCGGAAGCCGCAGCACCCAACCAACGAGGAATTCGTCATGGCTTTATCTGTAAACACCAACATCACCTCCCTGGGCGTTCAGAAAAACCTGAACCGGGCTTCCGACGCGTTGAGCACCTCGATGAGCCGCCTGTCCTCCGGCCTGAAAATCAACAGCGCCAAAGACGACGCCGCTGGCATGCAGATCGCCAACCGTCTGAACAACCAGGTCAAAGGCCTGAACGTTGCCATCGCCAACGCCAACAACGGTGTATCGATCGCACAGACCGCTGAAGGCGCGATGCAAGAATCCACCAACCTGCTGCAACGTCTGCGTGAGCTGGCCCTGCAGTCTGCGAACGGTGATAAAAGCGACGCTGACCGTGTATCCCTGCAGCAGGAATTCACCGCGAAAGTCGGCGAGCTGACCCGTATTTCCAACACCACCACCTTCGGTGGTCGTAACCTGCTGGACGGTTCGTTCAACAACATCGGCTTCCAGGTCGGCGCCAACGCCAACGAAACCATCTCGTTCGGCATGACCGACATCAGCGCTACTGGCCTGAAGGGTAACTACTCCGAAGCCACTGTTGACGGCACCGCGATGGAAGGCCTGAGCGCCACGGCTACCGGTTCGGTACTGGGTTCGCCAGCCGCTGCCAAGTTCACCACTGCAGCACAGGCAAACCTGCAAGCGGCTGGTACATCGCCAATCACCGGTACCACTGATATCACTATCAACGGTACTGCGCTGACCCTGGCAGCGGGTGCCAAGGGTGCAGCTGTAGCTACTGCGATCAACGCCGTTGCCGGTGTAACCGCTACTTGGGACGAAACCGCAGGCACACTCAGCTTGTCTTCTGCTACCGCTATCGATGTAGGTGGGGCTGACTTCGCCGATATCGGTCTGAGTGCCGGTCCAATCGCAGTATCTCCTGCTTCGATCAAAGGTCCTACCACTGTTCTGGGTTCCGCTGGTGGGATCTCGGTAAACGGTACTGACGTCACTTGGGGTGCTACTGACACCATCGCCGATGTTCTGTCTGAGATTGCAGGTGCTACCGGCATCAAGTCCGCCGACATCAGCCCTGAAGGCCGAATCCAGGTGATTTCGGAAGATGGTAGCGACATCAAGCTGTCCAACACCGTTAGCGGTTCGTTGTCGCAGTTGGGTCTGTCGGCGGCCACTTCCCAGGCCAAGCTGACCGACGACACGTCGATCAACCTGAACGGCGTTGAAGTCAAGTTCAAGAAAGGTGATACCTCTGACGCGATCGTGGCTTCGATCAACAGCGCCAGCACCGGTGTCAACGCCAGCAAAAACGCTGACGGCACCTTGAACCTGTTCTCCGACAAGAAAATCGAAATCGTCGATGGCAGCGCAGGTACCGGTCTGGACGCTCTGGGTCTGACCAAGGGCACCACCAACTCGGTAACCTTGGAAACCACCGTTTCCGACCTGAGCATCCTGTCGGCTTCCACCTCGCAGCAAGCAGTTCAGGCTCTGGACGGCGCCCTGCAGCAGATCGACAGCCAGCGTTCGCAACTGGGTGCGGTGCAAAACCGTTTCGCCAGCACCGTGGCCAACCTGCAGAGCATTTCGCAGAACTCCTCGGCTGCCAAAGGCCGCGTAGAAGACGCTGACTTCGCTTCCGAAGCCGCTGAACTGACCAAGCAACAAACCCTGCAACAGGCTTCCACTGCGATCCTGTCCCAGGCCAACCAACTGCCATCCGCTGTACTGAAGCTGCTTCAGTAATCTCGGCTAGCGGTTGATCAACGGAAGGGCGCGTATTCGTGCCCTTCCGTTTTTTCAGTTTAGAGGTGACGACATGGACATGAGCATCAAGCTGAGCGCGTCTTATCCCAATGGTCTCGCCCAGGCCAGTGGTGGGCCTGCCCATCAGGCCGCACCTGCGGTAGCGGCTACCCCGGAGTCCAGCGAGGAGCCACAGCGCGTGGCGCTGGAAAAAGCCGTCACGGATATCCGCGAGTTTGTACAGGCAACCCAACGCAACCTGAATTTTTCCATCGACGACTCTACCGGCCAGGTAGTGGTCAAGGTGATCGCCACTGACAGTGGTGAAGTGATTCGACAGATTCCATCGGAGACCGCGCTGAAGCTGGCGCAGAATTTGAGCGATGCCGGCAGCCTGCTGTTCCAGACCCAGGTTTGAGCTGGCACGAAATGTGTTTCTGACTGCTGCTTAGGGGTATTTGCGCCAATAAAGCGGCAGCCACAGGACAAGGAGAATAGCAATGGCGAGTTCAACGATTTCCGGCCCGGGTTCGGGCTACGACACCCAGGCCATCGTCAAGGCGCTGGTGGGGGCCGAAAAGGCGCCCAAGCAAGCCCAGATCACCGATCAGCAAAAAGACACGACCATCAAGCTGTCGGCGGTCGGCACGGTGAAGAGCTCGCTGGAGTCCTATCGGGCGGCAATCGCCAAGTTGAACAACGTGGCCGCGTTCAACGGCCTCGCTGCTACCTCGTCCGAAGACAAAAACATCAAGGTCACCCTCGGTGATGGCGCCTCCAGCGGCAAGTACCTGGTGGTGGTCGACCAATTGGCAACCGCCTCGAAAGTCACCAGCAAGGTGTTCGAGGGCGGGGCGTCGGGCAAGGCCAACGCCACCGACGAAGTCCAGACCCTGACCATCAACCAGGGAGAGAAGAGTTACGACGTCTTGGTGCCGGGCGGCGCGACCCTGCAACAGGTGCGTGAGTCGATCAACACCCAGCTGTCGGCCCAGGGCATCAGTGCCAACGTCTTGACCGATGCCAATGGTGGGCGCCTGGTGATTGGCTCGAACACCACCGGTGTCGACACCGATATCACCCTCAGCGGCGATTCGGACCTGGTCCAGGGGTATGACAAGGGGCAGCCAGCGCAGAATGCCAAGTACAGCATCGATGGCATCGCGATGGAGTCCACCAGCAACAAGGTGACTGCTGCCATCAGTGGCGTGACCCTGGAGCTGCTGGCCAAGGACAAGGACAAGCCGATCACTGTCAATGTGGCGAGCAACACCGACACCCTGAAGACCTCGGTGCAGTCCTTCGTCACCGCCTACAACGCGCTGATGACCAGCATCAACACCCAGACCAAGGTCACCGCCACTGGCGATTCGGCGACCACCACCGCAGGCGCGCTGACCGGCGACGCTTCGATGCGGCAACTGGTCAACAACCTGCGCAACGAACTGGTCAACAGTTCCGGCTCGGGCTCCATGAGCAGCCTGGCGCAGATGGGTATCACCACTGACCAGAAAACCGGTTTGCTCAGCCTGGATGACAAGACCTGGGACAAGGCGGTGGTCAAGGGGGCGGGGGATATCGCCAAGATGTTTACCGGCGATACCGGCCTGGTGGCGCGCATGACCAAGGCCACCGAGTCCTACGTGGGCAGCACCGGGACGCTGGCGAGCCGGGTGACCGACCTCAACACCAAGTTGACCGACCTCACCACCCAGCAGGCGGACCTGGATCGGCGCATGGAGAGCCTGCAGAAAACCCTGAGCGCCAAGTACACGGCCATGGACACCATGATCGCCCAGATCAACGCCAGCAGCGCCAGCATCATGACCACCCTCAACTCGCTGAACAATCCGAAGTCGGACTGATAGCCAGGGGCGCGCAAGCGCCCCGTGACGGTGGGCGCGATGGTCCGGGCCTGCGGGCCTGATTAAAGTTTTCCTGGTGGCAGTCGAGAAACTGGTTAGATAAAACCTATTCGCCTGTGGCCTGTACCGAGGTAGCAACATGAATCCTATGAAAGCCCTGCGTGCGTACCAGAAAGTCAATTCCCACGCGCAGATCTCCGAAGCCAGCCCGCACCGTCTGGTGCAGATGCTGATGGAAGGCGGCCTTGATCGCATGGCGCAGGCCAAAGGTGCATTGAGCCGGGGTGATATTGCCCAGAAGGGGTTGATGCTGGGCAAGGCGATTGAAATTATCTCCGGTCTGCGAGATGGCTTGGAGCCAGAGAAGGCCGAGGATCCAGCTGCGGTGCAACGCCTGGATGCTTTGTATGCGTACATGGGTAACCGCTTGGTAGAGGCCAACGGTACCAATGATGTCGAGATGATCGACGAAGTCGCCCGCCTGCTGATCACCCTGAAAAGCGGCTGGGACGCGATCGCCTCACAAGAGCTAGCGCAATAGGCCCGTGGGCCTGAGGATGATGTCATGAGCCAAGCCCTGCAACGCATCGAGCAAACCCGCGAGGCCCTGGTCGAGGCGCTGGCTGAACGCAACTGGGAGGCCATCGGCGAGCTCGACGTCGCCTGCCGCACCTGTGTCGACGATGTGCTCAGTGAGGTGCCGGTGGATGAGCAGGCGCTGCGCGAGAACCTGCAGGCCCTGCTGGTGGTCTACAAGCGGCTGCTGGACGTGGCGATGGACGAGCGTCAGGCGATAGTCAACGAGATGGCTCAGATCAGGCAAGCGAAGGGTGCGGCAAAGGTTTACCATCTGTTCGGTTGACGCTTTGGTTAATCAGCTTGTCCGGGTATATGCGCCATAAATTTGACTATGCACGGTTTTTTGACTTAACTAGTGGCTGTTTGCAGATTTCAGACGTCTATCAGGCTTAACGTGCCTGCAGGCGTCTAGCTTGCCTTTTTCTTTCGGGCACTGAGTTGACTAGGGAAGTTGCTATTGCATGTGGCGTGAAACCAAAATTCTGCTGATTGATGACGATAGCGTCCGCCGCCGCGACCTGGCGGTGATTTTAAATTTTCTCGGTGAAGAAAACTTACCCTGCGCAAGCTATGACTGGCAGCAGGCTGTCGGCTCTTTATCGTCTAGTCGTGAAGTCATCTGTGTCCTGATCGGGACGGTCAATGCACCTGGTTCGTTGTCGGCTCTGTTAAAGACACTCGCAACCTGGGATGAGTTCCTTCCCGTTTTGCTGATGGGCGATAATTGTGCCCAGGATCTGCCCGACGACCAGCGTCGCCGGGTGTTGTCGACCCTGGAAATGCCCCCCAGCTACAGCAAATTGCTCGATTCGCTGCACCGTGCCCAGGTCTATCGCGAGATGTACGACCAGGCCCGCGAGCGCGGTCGCCATCGTGAACCCAATCTGTTCCGCAGCCTCGTCGGCACCAGCCGGGCGATCCAGCACGTGCGCCAGATGATGCAGCAAGTGGCCGACACCGACGCCAGCGTACTGATCCTCGGCGAGTCGGGCACCGGCAAGGAAGTGGTTGCGCGCAACCTGCACTATCACTCCAAGCGCCGTGACGCGCCGTTCGTGCCGGTCAACTGTGGCGCGATCCCGGCCGAGTTGCTGGAAAGCGAATTGTTCGGCCACGAGAAGGGCGCCTTTACCGGGGCGATCACCAGCCGTGCCGGGCGTTTTGAGCTGGCCAACGGCGGCACCCTGTTCCTCGACGAGATCGGCGACATGCCGCTGCCGATGCAGGTCAAGCTGCTGCGGGTTTTGCAGGAGCGCACCTTCGAACGCGTGGGCAGCAACAAGACCCAGAGCGTCGACGTGCGGATCATTGCCGCGACCCACAAGAATCTCGAAAGCATGATCGAGGTCGGCAGCTTCCGCGAAGACCTGTACTACCGCTTGAACGTTTTCCCGATCGAAATGGCACCGCTGCGTGAGCGCGTCGAAGACATCCCGTTGCTGATGAACGAGCTGATCTCGCGCATGGAGCACGAAAAACGCGGTTCGATCCGCTTCAACTCGGCGGCGATCATGTCGCTGTGTCGCCACGGCTGGCCGGGCAACGTCCGCGAGCTGGCCAACCTGGTGGAGCGCATGGCGATCATGCACCCGTACGGGGTGATCGGCGTGGTCGAGCTGCCGAAGAAATTCCGCTACGTCGACGACGAAGACGAACAACTGGTCGACAGCCTGCGCAGTGACCTCGAAGAGCGGGTGGCCATCAACGGCCATACCCCGGACTTCACCGCCAATGCCTTGCTGCCGCCTGAAGGCCTGGACCTCAAGGACTACCTCGGTGGCCTGGAGCAGGGCTTGATCCAGCAGGCCCTGGATGATGCCAACGGCATCGTCGCCCGTGCGGCCGAGCGCCTGCGCATTCGCCGTACCACCCTGGTGGAGAAGATGCGCAAGTACGGCATGAGCCGGCGCGAAGGCGACGAACAGGCGGACGATTGACGCCTGTTTTTCAAGCCCTTGAATAATGGGCGGTTTTTTTTAGGCACGGGTATTGCTACATCCCTCGCAACGTTCCGTTTAACTGACGGTCAGCCAAGCGAGAGTGCACGATGCCCCACGCCGCCCAGATGTCTCCAGCCCCCGATGCGCCCGGCGTAGAGCCGGCAAACCGGCCTGGCCTGGAACAGGCGTTCGCCCTGTTCAATCAGATGTCGAGCCAACTTACTGACTCCTACAGCCGTCTCGAAGCCCGGGTCTGTGAACTCAAGGGTGAGCTGGAAGTGGTCAGTGCCCAGCGCCTGCAAGAGCTGGCGGAAAAAGAACGCTTGGCCAATCGCCTGCAGAACCTGCTCGACCTGTTGCCCGGCGGTGTCATCGTGATCGACGCCCAGGGCATCGTCAGCGAAGCCAACCCGGCGGCGTGCGAGCTGCTGGGGCTGCCGCTGCAAGGTGAGCTGTGGCGCCAGGTCATCGGTCGCTGCTTTGCGCCCCGTGAAGACGACGGTCATGAAATTTCCCTGAAGGATGGTCGGCGCCTGTCGATTGCCACCCGTTCGCTGGATGCCGAGCCGGGGCAGTTGGTGCTGCTCAACGACCTGACCGAAACCCGCCACCTGCAGGATCAACTGGCGCGCCACGAGCGCCTGTCGTCCCTGGGGCGGATGGTCGCGTCCCTGGCCCATCAGATCCGCACGCCCTTGTCCGCGGCCTTGCTCTACGCCAGTCACCTGACTGAGCAGGCGTTGCCGGTGGCGACCCAGCAGCGATTTGCCGGACGCCTGAAGGAGCGCCTGCACGAGCTTGAGCATCAGGTGCGCGACATGCTGGTGTTCGCCCGTGGCGAGTTGCCGCTGACCGATCGGGTCAGCCCCAGGCTGCTGCTGCAATCGCTGCAAGCGGCGGCGCAGACCCATGTCCAGGGCGTGCCGATCCGTTGGCAGTGCGATGCCCATGCCGGTGAGTTGTTGTGCAACCGCGACACCCTGGTGGGGGCGCTGCTGAACCTGATTGAAAACGCGATCCAGGCCAGTGCCGGCGCAGTGCGCCTGAAAGTGCACCTGTATGCCCGGCAGAACACCTTGCGCCTGTGCGTCAGTGACAGCGGTGCCGGGATCGAGGCCGCGGTGCTGGAGCGCCTGGGCGAACCTTTTTTCACCACCAAGACCAACGGCACTGGCCTGGGCCTGACCGTGGTCAAGGCGGTGGCACGGGCCCATCAGGGACACTTGCAACTGCGCTCGCGCCCGGGCCGTGGCACCTGCGCGGTGCTTGAGCTGCCGTTGTTTGGCAGCGCGCAGGAAACGGAGTGAGGTCAATGCTAATCAAGGTTCTGCTGGTTGAAGACGATCGTGCGCTGCGCGAAGCGTTGGCCGATACGCTGCTGCTGGCCGGTCACGACTACCGTGCCGTCGGTAGCGCCGAAGAGGCGCTGGAGGCGGCGGCGCGCGAGCCGTTCAACCTGGTGGTCAGCGACGTCAACATGCCCGGCATGGACGGTCATCAGTTGTTGAGTCTGTTGCGGGTGCGCCATCCCCAGTTACCGGTGTTGCTGATGACGGCCCACGGGGCGGTGGAGCGCGCAGTGGATGCGATGCGCCAGGGGGCGGCGGACTATCTGGTCAAGCCGTTCGAGCCCAAGGCCCTGCTGGATCTGGTGGCACGCCATGCCCAGGGGTGCCTGGGCGGTGGCGAAGGCGAAGGGCCGGTGGCGTTCGAACCGGCCAGTGCCCAGTTGCTGGAACTGGCGGCAAGAGTGGCGCGCAGTGATTCGACGGTATTGATTTCTGGTGAGTCGGGCACCGGCAAGGAAGTGCTGGCGCGCTACATCCATCAGCATTCGCGGCGTGCCAGTCAGCCGTTCATTGCGATCAATTGCGCGGCGATCCCGGACAACATGCTCGAGGCCACGTTGTTCGGTCATGAGAAGGGCGCCTTCACCGGAGCGATCGCCGCCCAGGCGGGCAAGTTCGAGCAAGCGGATGGCGGCACCATCCTGCTCGACGAGATTTCCGAAATGCCCCTGGGGCTGCAGGCCAAGCTGCTGCGGGTGCTGCAGGAACGTGAAGTCGAGCGGGTCGGCGCACGCAAGCCGATCGTGCTGGATATCCGGGTGGTAGCCACCACCAACCGCGACCTGGCCGCAGAAGTGGCGGCGGGGCGGTTTCGCGAAGACTTGTACTATCGGCTGTCGGTATTCCCCCTGGCCTGGCGTCCGTTGCGCGAACGCACTGCCGATATTCTGCCGCTGGCCGAGCGCCTGCTGGCCAAGCACGTCAATAAAATGCACCACGCGGCTGCGCGGTTATCGCCTCAGGCCCAGGCCTGTCTGGTGGGGTATCCGTGGCCGGGCAACGTGCGCGAGCTGGACAACGCGATCCAGCGTGCGCTGATCCTGCAGCAAGGTGGGGTCATCGAGCCGCAGGACTTCTGCTTGTCGGGACCAGTGGCCTGCGCACCGCTGCCGAGCCTGGCGCCAAAGGCCCCGACGCCACGCGCGGTGGAGGTCGAGACTGCGCCCGGCGAGTCGGCCGGCGCCCTGGGCGACGACCTGCGTCGCCGGGAATTCCAGATGATCATCGACACCCTGCGCGCCGAACGCGGTCGCCGCAAGGAAGCCGCCGAACGCCTGGGCATCAGCCCCCGCACCCTGCGTTACAAACTGGCGCAAATGCGCGATGCCGGGATGGACGTGGAAGGACACCTGTTCGCCACCTGAGCAATGCTTGCTCGGCAATTGTTGCGGGGGGCTTTTATCAGTGGGCCCGGGCGGAGCTGGCACCCTTGTTGCTAACACCAGTCTATCCGCCGAGTGAGCGTCAAAAAATTGCGGGTCGTCAGAGAGAGCAGTCATGAGCCAAGGAATTGAATTTAACCGGTTGATGCTGGACATGCGCGCCATGCAAATGGACGCCATGGCCGCACCCAAGGCCGTTGCCGCGCCGCAAGAAGCCGGTAGCAGCTTTGCCGACATGCTGGGCCAGGCCGTGAACAAGGTCAACGACACCCAGCAGGCGTCGACCCAGCTGTCCACCGCGTTCGAAATCGGCAAAAGCGGAGTCGACCTGACCGACGTGATGATCGCCAAGGAAAAAGCCGGCGTCTCCTTCCAGGCACTGACCCAGGTGCGCAACAAGCTGGTTCAGGCTTACCAAGACATCATGCAGATGCCGGTTTAAGGACACATTGAGTCATGGCAGAAGCAGTCGCCAATAACGTTCCGGCCAAGGCCGCCGCTGCAGATGGCAAACCGCCGCTGTTCGGCCTGTCCTTCCTGGAAAACCTCTCCGAGATGACCATGCTGCGGCAGGTGGGCCTGCTGGTTGGCCTGGCTGCGAGTGTGGCGATTGGTTTTGCCGTGGTGCTCTGGTCGCAGCAACCGGACTACCGGCCGTTGTACGGCAGCCTGGCCGGAATGGACGCCAAGCAGGTGATGGAGACCCTGGCCACCGCCGACATTCCCTACACCGTCGAACCCAATTCCGGCGCCTTGTTGGTCAAGGCCGATGACCTGTCGCGTGCGCGGCTCAAGCTGGCCGCCGCCGGGGTAACCCCGACCGACGGCAACATCGGTTTTGAGATTCTCGACAAGGACCAGGGCCTGGGCACCAGTCAGTTCATGGAAGCGACTCGGTACCGTCGCGGCCTCGAAGGCGAGCTGGCGCGAACCATTGCCAGCCTGAACAACGTCAAGGGTGCCCGCGTGCACCTGGCCATTCCGAAAAGCTCGGTGTTCGTGCGTGACGAACGCAAGCCTAGCGCCTCGGTGCTGGTGGAACTGTACTCCGGCCGTTCGCTGGAGCCGAGCCAGGTGGTGGCCATCGTCAACCTGGTGGCGACTAGCGTCCCGGAACTGAGCAAGTCGCAGATTACCGTGGTCGACCAGAAGGGCACCCTGCTGTCCGATCAGGCGGAGAACTCCGCACTGACCATGGCCGGCAAGCAGTTCGACTACAGCCGCCGCATGGAAAGCATGCTCACCCAGCGCGTGCACAACATCCTGCAGCCGGTGCTGGGCAATGACCGCTACAAGGCCGAAGTGTCCGCCGACGTCGACTTCAGTGCGGTCGAGTCGACCTCCGAGCAGTTCAACCCGGATCAACCGGCCCTGCGCAGCGAGCAATCGACCTCCGAACAGAGGACCGCCAGCAATGGCCCGCAAGGCGTACCGGGGGCCCTGAGCAACCAGCCGCCGGCACCGGCTTCCGCGCCGCAAGCCACCGGTGGCGCTGCCGCTGCAGGCGGCATGGTGCAGCCCGGCCAGCCTCTGCTGGATGCCAACGGCCAGCAGATCATGGACCCGGCCACCGGCCAGCCGATGCTCGCCCCATACCCGGCGGACAAGCGTCAGCAATCGACCAGGAACTTCGAACTCGACCGCTCCATCAGCCACACCAAGCAGCAGCAAGGCCGCTTGAACCGGTTGTCGGTGGCGGTGGTGGTCGATGACCAGGTCAAGGTCAATCCCGCCAATGGCGAAACCTCCCGCGCGCCGTGGACCGCTGATGAGTTGGCGCGCTTCACCCGCCTGGTGCAGGACGCCGTCGGCTTCGACGCCAGCCGTGGCGACAGCGTCAGCGTGATCAACGTGCCGTTCTCGGCCGAACGCGGCGAAGTGATTGCCGAGATTCCGTTCTATTCCCAGCCCTGGTTCTGGGATGTGGTGAAACAAGTGGTCGGCGTGTTGTTCATCCTGGTGCTGGTATTCGGCGTGCTGCGTCCGGTACTCAACAACATCACCGGTGGTGGCAAAGGCCGGCAACTGGCAGGGATCGGCAGCGATGCCGAGCTCGGCGGCATGGGTGGGCTGGATGGTGAGCTGGGCAATGACCGGGTCAGCCTCGGCGGCCCGCAAAGCATCCTGCTGCCAAGCCCGAGCGAAGGCTATGACGCCCAGTTGAACGCAATCAAGAGCCTGGTGGCCGAAGATCCGGGCCGTGTGGCTCAGGTCGTGAAAGAGTGGATTAACGCAGATGAGTGATAACCGAGCCTCGATCGCCAAACTCAGCCGGGTCGACAAAGCCGCGATCCTGCTGCTGTCTCTGGGCGAAACCGACGCCGCGCAAGTGCTGCGCCACATGGGCCCGAAAGAGGTCCAGCGCGTCGGCGTGGCCATGGCGCAGATGGGCAACGTGCACCGCGAGCAGGTCGAGCAGGTGATGAGCGAGTTCGTCGACATCGTCGGCGACCAGACCAGCCTGGGCGTGGGCTCCGATGGCTACATCCGCAAAATGCTCACCCAGGCCCTGGGCGAAGACAAGGCCAATGGCCTGATCGACCGGATCCTGCTGGGCGGCAACACCAGCGGCCTGGACAGCCTCAAGTGGATGGAGCCGCGCGCGGTAGCGGATGTGATCCGCTATGAGCACCCGCAGATCCAGGCCATTGTGGTGGCGTACCTGGACCCCGACCAGGCCGGTGAAGTGCTGGGCAACTTCGACCACAAGGTGCGCCTGGACATCATCCTGCGCGTGTCGTCGTTGAACACCGTGCAACCGGCGGCGCTCAAGGAACTCAACCAGATTCTCGAGAAACAGTTCTCCGGCAATTCCAACGCCTCGCGCACCACCCTGGGTGGGATCAAGCGTGCCGCCGACATCATGAACTTCCTCGACAGTTCGATCGAAGGCCAGCTCATGGACTCGATCCGCGAAGTCGACGAAGACCTGTCCGGCCAGATCGAAGACCTGATGTTCGTGTTCAACAACCTGGCCGATGTCGATGACCGCGGGATCCAGGCGTTGCTGCGCGAAGTCTCCTCCGACGTGCTGGTGCTGGCCCTCAAGGGTTCGGACGAAGGGGTCAAGGAGAAGATCTTCAAGAACATGTCCAAGCGCGCTGCTGAACTGCTGCGCGACGACCTCGAGGCCAAGGGCCCGGTGCGCGTCAGTGATGTCGAGACGGCACAAAAGGAAATCCTCACCATTGCCCGCCGTATGGCCGAAGCCGGAGAAATCGTTCTCGGCGGGAAGGGCGGCGAAGAAATGATCTGACCCTATGGCTGCCAAGAGTGATGAGTCGCCCAGCGACCTGATTCGTGCGCGTGATGTCAGCGGGCTCGATATCTGGGCGCTGCCCAGTTTTGACCCGTACGTCCCGGAACCCGAGCCTGAGCCCGAGCCAGAACCGCCGGAGATGGAGGAAGTGCCGCTGGAGGAAGTCCAGCCACTGACCCTGGAAGAACTCGAGAGCATTCGCCAGGAAGCCTGGAACGAAGGGTTTGCCACCGGCGAAAAAGAAGGCTTTCACAGCACCACGCTCAAGGTTCGCCAGGAAGCCGAAGTGGCCCTCAATGGCAAGTTGGCCAGCCTGGAACGGCTGATGGTTAACCTGTTCGAGCCCATCGCCGAGCAGGACACGCAGATTGAAAAGAGCCTGGTAGCGCTGGTCCAGCACGTGACCCGGCAGGTGATCCAGCGCGAGCTGGCGATCGACTCGAGCCAACTCGAACACGTCATGCGCGAAGCCCTCAAGCTGCTGCCGCTGGGGGTTGCGAACGTACGCCTGTACGTCAACCCGCAGGATTTTGCCCAGGTCAAAGCCCTGCGCGAACGCCACGAGGAAACCTGGCGCATCGTCGAGGACGAGGCGCTGTTGCCCGGTGGTTGCCGGGTCGAGACCGAACACAGCCGGATCGACGCGACGGTGGAAACCCGCATCGCCCAGGCCACGGCCCAGTTGCTCGACCAGTTGCACGAGCAGGCGCTGCACCCGGCGCCAGCGGATTTACAACTGGACCTGTCTGTCGTTGCGCCGCCGGTCAGTCCTGATGCGCCTTGATCGCACCAGCTTTGCCAAGCGTCTGGGCAGCTACGCCGCTGCGGTGGAGTTGCCGGGCCAGCCGGTCCTCGAAGGGCGCCTGTTGCGCATGGTCGGCCTGACGCTCGAGGCCGAAGGCTTGCGCGCAGCCATGGGCAGCCGCTGTCGGGTGATCAACGACGACAGCTACCACCCGGTCGAAGTCGAAGCCGAGGTCATGGGCTTTTCCGGCAACAAAGTATTCCTGATGCCGGTGGGCAGCGTCGCCGGGATCGCTCCGGGCGCGCGGGTCGTGCCGCTGGCGGACAATGGCCGCCTGCCGATGGGCATGAGCATGCTCGGGCGGGTGCTCGACGGTGCCGGTCGGGCGCTGGACGGCAAGGGCGGGATGAAGGCCGAAGACTGGGTGCCAATGGACGGCCCGACCATCAACCCGCTCAACCGCGACCCCATCAGCGTGCCGCTGGACGTCGGCATTCGTTCGATCAACGGCTTGCTCACAGTCGGCCGCGGCCAGCGCCTGGGCCTGTTCGCCGGTACCGGGGTGGGTAAGAGTGTGCTGCTGGGCATGATGACCCGCTTTACCGAAGCCGACATCATCGTGGTTGGGCTGATCGGGGAGCGGGGCCGGGAGGTCAAGGAGTTCATCGAGCACATCCTCGGTGAAGAGGGCCTCAAGCGCTCGGTGGTGGTGGCGTCGCCGGCCGATGATGCGCCGCTGATGCGTATGCGCGCGGCAATGTACTGCACGCGCATCGCCGAATATTTTCGCGACAAGGGCAATAATGTCCTGTTGCTGATGGACTCGCTGACCCGTTTTGCCCAGGCCCAGCGGGAAATCGCCCTGGCCATCGGCGAGCCGCCAGCGACCAAGGGTTATCCACCCTCGGTATTCGCCAAGTTGCCGAAACTGGTGGAGCGCGCGGGCAATGCCGAGGCGGGCGGCGGTTCGATCACGGCGTTCTATACCGTACTGTCGGAAGGCGACGACCAGCAGGACCCGATCGCCGATTCGGCGCGGGGTGTGCTCGACGGCCACATCGTGTTGTCCCGGCGCCTGGCTGAGGAGGGGCACTACCCGGCCATTGATATCGAAGCATCCATCAGCCGGGTCATGCCCTCGGTGGTTTCGCCGGAGCACATGCGCCGCGCCCAATACTTCAAGCAGCTCTGGTCGCGTTATCAACAGAGTCGCGACCTGATCAGCGTCGGCGCCTATGTGGCCGGGGGCGATCGCGAGACCGACACGGCCATTGCCCTGCAGCCGACCATGGTCAGCTACCTGCGCCAGGGCCTCAACGACAACATCAGCCTGGGCGAAAGCCACGCCCACCTGGAAACCATCTTCGCTCCGGCAGCCGGAGGCTAAGCGGCCATGGCCCAGAGCCGAGCAGCGCGCCTGGCGCCGGTGGTCGATATGGCGGAAAAGGCCGAGAAGACCGCCGCCCAGCGCCTGGGCTACTTCCAGGGCCAGGTGAGGCTCGCCGAAAACAAGCTGGCTGACCTCGACGGATTTCGCCTCGAGTACCTGGAGCGCTGGGTCGAGCGCGGCCGCGAAGGGGTGTCTGGGCAATGGCTGCTGGGTTACCAGGGCTTCCTCGCGCAACTGGGCACGGCTATCGACCAGCAGCGGCAAAGCCTGGCCTGGCATCAGAACAACCTCAACCAGGCACGCGACGGCTGGCAACAGGCCTACGCCCGGGTCGAAGGCTTGCGCAAGCTGGTGCAGCGCTACATCGACGAGGCCCGGCAACTGGAAGACAAGCGTGAGCAGAAGCTGCTCGATGAGTTGTCCCAGCGCCTGCCCCGGGAGAGTCCGTATCGTTGATTGATGCGGGCCGATGGGCGAATGGGAGCGGCTGCAGGCTGTGATCTTTTGATCTTGGCTTTGTGGGCATATCCGTTGCTGCGGTAGCGGCGGCTTATGGTTTCGCCCTTACGGCCAGCCCTTTCAAGGTCTTTTGACTTTAGCA
>NZ_CATKPN010000052.1:0-49543 GCF_949767245.1 Pseudomonas sp. IT-P176 | reverse complement strand
CCCGGACTGCTGGCGGCCTATAACCAACAGTACGCCAAGGTGGCGCTGGACCTGTCCACCGGGCCCTCCGGGACCATGATCGACGGCGTATTGTCCGGGCGCCTGGCGGCGGCCTTCGTCGACGGACCGGTGCTGCACCCGGCACTGGAGGGAGTGCCGGCGTTCGAGGAGGAGATGGTGTTGATCGCCCCCCTCAATCACCCGCCGATCCACCGCGCGCGGGAGGTCAACGGCGAGAGCATTTATGCGTTTCGCGCCAACTGTTCCTACCGGCACCACTTCGAAAGCTGGTTCGCCAAGGACGCGGCAGTGCCGGGGCGGATCCACGAGATGGAGTCCTACCACGGCATGCTCGCCTGCGTCAGCGCCGGTGCCGGCCTGGCCCTGATGCCCCGCAGCATGCTCGAGAGCATGCCCGGTTGCAGCACGGTGAGCATCTGGCCGCTGTCGGAGTCGTTCCGCTACCTGCGCACCTGGCTGGTGTGGCGCCGGGGCACGGTGTCGCAAAGCCTGAGCATGTTTGTGCGGATGCTCGAGGCGCGTGGGGTGGTGGGATCAGAGGCAACCGGGCGCAAGCCGGCTTAATACGTATGCCTGTCCACCACCCGCTTCACCGTTTCCAGGGCCACCTGCAAGCTAGCCAGGTCCAGGGAGCCCAGTGCCAGGCGGATGGCGTGGGGCACGTGGCTGGAGGTGGCAAAGGGTTCGGCGGTCGACACCGAGACGTTCTCGCGCAGCAGGGCCATGGCGATCTGGTCGGCGCGCACTTCTTCACCCAGGGGCAGCCAGAGGAAGTAGGCGTTGGGGTGACTGATGAACGGCAGGCCGCGCAGGACGGCGCGGGCCAGGGCTTGGCGCTGTCTGGCATCCTCGCGCTTGTGTTGTTCCAGGCGTAGCACGGTGCCGTCGTCGAGCCAGTTGCAGGCGATCGAGGTCATCACGCCGGGGGTGTTCCACACGGTGGCCCGGATGCTCCGTTCCAGGGCCGGGATCCAGGGCAGGGGCGCCGCGACAAAACCGACCCGCAGGCCGGTGGCGACATTTTTCGACAGCCCCGAGACGTACACGGTGCGCTCCGGCGCCAGGGCAGCCAGGGGCGCTGGCGGGTCATCGGCAAGAAAGGCGTAGGCGGCGTCTTCGATGATCAGCAGGTCGTGCTGGCGGGCGATCTGCACCAGGCGCTGACGCCAGTCGGCACTGGCCACCCAGCCCAGCGGGTTGTGCAGGGTCGGCATGCAGTACACGGCACGTACCTTGCGTTGCTGGCATAGGCGCGCCAGGGCGTCGAGGTCCGGTTGCTGGTTGGCGGCAGCAATCGGCGCCAGTTCCAGGCGCTGGCTCTCGGCGAGGACTTTGACCCCGGGGTAGGTGAGGGCGTCGGTGGCGACCACATCTCCGGCCCGCAGTAACCCCATCAGGGTGACGGCCAGACCGTGCTGGGCGCCACTGACAATCAGCACCTGCTCTTCACTGACCGCAAGACCGCGACAGTGCAGGTGCCGGGCGACGCTGGCCCGCTCATGGGGGCGACCACCGTGGGGCTGATAACGCAGCAGGGCTTCCAGGTCACCGCTGTTCGCCAGTTGCCGCAAGGCGCCGCGCAGCAGTTCGGCCTGACCGGGGAGTGCGGGATAGTTGAAGTTGAGGTCGAGCAGGCCCGCGGCGACGGCGTGCTGGTCGACTCCCAGCCCGGCGGGCAGCGCAGTCTCACGGACAAAAGTGCCCCGGCCGGCTTCGCCGCTGACCAGGCCCATGGCTTCGAGTTCGCCATACACCCGGGTCGCGGTGGCCAAGGCCAGGCCTTCGCGGGTGGCCAGTTGGCGATGGGTGGGCAGGCGGGTGCCGGGTGTCAGGCGGCCGGCACGGATGTCGGCGGCGAAGGCGTCCACCAGGTACTTGTAGCGGGAACGGGCCATGGGCTTGTATCCAGTACAATAATTTGATTGTACTGATTATTGGCCCTAGCCTGAGACCGCACAACCGCCCCAACAGGCGGACGCCAGCCCACTCAGCGGACGACCCGATCATGCATATCGCGATCCTGACTTTTGACGGTTTCAACGAACTCGACTCCTTGATTGCCCTGGGGCTACTCAACCGGATCAAGACCCCGGGCTGGCGCGTGTCGATTGCCAGCCCGACGTTGCGCGTGCGCTCGATGAACGGGTTGGTGATCGAGTCCCAGGCCACGCTGCAGGAGGCGAACGAGGCGGATGCGGTGATTGTCGGCAGCGGTGCGCTGACCCGTGAAGTGGTCGAGGACAGTCAACTGATGGGCCAATTGCGCCTGGACCCGCGGCGGCAACTGCTGGCGGCGCAGTGCTCCGGAACCCTGGTGCTGGCCAAGCTGGGGCTGCTGGAAGGGGTACCGGCCTGCACCGACCTGACCACCAAACCCTGGGTCCAGGCCGCGGGGGTGGACGTACTGAACCAGGCGTTCTTCGCCAGGGGCAACGTGGCGACCGCCGGTGGCTGCCTGGCGTCAACCTACCTGGCGGCCTGGCTCATCGCCCGCCTGCAGGGCCAGGAGGCGGCCAGCAATGCGGTGCACTACGTGGCCCCGGTGGGAGAAAAACAGCTGTATGTCGAGCGCACCCTGGCCAATATCCAGCCTTACTTGTAGCGGTGCCCGGTGCCCGGTGCCCGGTTCCGGTGCCTGGTTCCGGTGCTTGAGCCGAGCCGACCGCCAGTGTCCGCTCGGCGTGTGGGCCATGGCTTAAAAGTCGTAGCGGCTGGTCACCATCACATTGCGTGGGTCGCCGTAGTACGAGGAGTTATAGAAGCCGATGTTGGTGTAGTAGTACTTGTCGAACAGGTTGTTGACGTTGACCGTGGCCGACAGGTGTTCGGTGAACTGATAGCGGCCCATCAGATCCACCAGCCAGTAAGCATCCTGGGAGAACTTCTCCTCGCTGGACTTGGCCCGATTGGTCAGGACCTGCCAGCCTTGTCCCTGCCAGCGTGCACCGCCGCCGAGGGTCAACTTGTCGAGGTTGCCCTGCAGTTTGTAGCTGCTGTAGAAGCTCAACTGGTCCTCGGGTTCCCAGGTGGACACCTTGTTGCCGTGCTCGTCACGCACCACCTTGTGGGTATAGCCGGCCTGCAATTGCCAGCCAGGGGCCAACTGCCCGGAGATTTCTGCTTCGTAGCCTTTGGTCTTGGCCTTGATGCCCTGGTAGGCGTACTCCACGGCGGGGTTGGTCGGGGCCGCGTTGTAGGCGTTGTCGGCTTCGGCACGGTTGGTCTCGTGGATCTCGAAGTACGCCAGGCTGGTGTTGAGCTGGCCATCGAAATACTCGCCCTTGATGCCCAGCTCGTAGTTCTTGCCCTCATCCGGTTCCAGGACTTTGTTCTGGCTGTCGATGTAGTAGAGCTGTGGCATGAAGATGCTGGTGTAGCTGGCGTACAACGACAGGTTCTGGCTGAGGTCGTAGGTGACGCCGGCGTACGGTACCAGCTTGCCGGTTTCCCGGGTGTCGCTGGTGCCCGTCAGCCAATAATTCGCCACGCGTGCGCCGAGCATCAGGTTGAGCTCATCGGTCAGGCTGAAACGTGCTGTGGTGTAACCGGCAGTCTGGCGCGTGGTTTCATCCGTCGGGGTGGCCACGCCCCAGTCCGGCTTGATGCTGTCGCCGTCCCAGTGATAGAAGTCGATCACGTTGTTGGTGTAGGTCGGGCTGTAGTAGCTCTTGGCTTTCCAGTGGGAGTTGGAGGCCGAGGTGCCCACCACCAACTGATGCTCGCGACCCAGCAGGCTGAAGGGTCCGGACAGGTAAAAGTCGCCGCTGTCGCTGGTGGTTTCGCCGGTGAACTTGTTGGCGTACACGCTGGAGGTTCCGGTCAGCGCATTGGGGCTGCTCTGCACCGAACCGATCTCGGCGTGATAGCCATTGATCTGGTGGTTGTACTGGCCCTTGGCGACCCACTCATTGGCAAAGCTGTGTTCCAGGGTGGCGAATACCGTGCGGGTGTATTGCTCCCAGCCACTCCATTTCGCCCCATTGTTGAAGGCGCGTGGCAGGCTGATCCGATCGCCATTGGAATCGAACAGTGGGCGGCTACCGGACCAGCCCGAGCCTTTGGGGTCGTTGTCCTGGTAATCGGCACCCAGGGTCAGCAGGGTGTCGGGGTTGAGGTCGATTTCCACGGTGCCAAAGTAGACGCTGGTCTTGCGCTGGTAATGGTCCATGAACGAATGCTTGTCCTGGTAGGCGGCGACCGCCCGTGCCCGCACATTGCCGGTTTCGGTCAACGGCCCGCTGAGGTCGATCTGCGAGCGGTAGTTGTCCCAGCTGCCAGCGCCCAGCTCCACGTTGCCCCTGAACTCGGCGGTCGGTTTCTTGCGGATCAGGTTGATGGTGCCGCCGGGGCCACCTGCGCCAGTGAGTAACCCGGTAGCCCCCTTGAGCACTTCGACACGGTCGTAGACGGCCATGTCGGTCAAGGTCTGGCCGGCCGAGAAGGCATCGTTGCGCAGGGTCGGAATGCCGTCGTACTGGAAGTTCTGAATCGAGAAACCACGGGCGTAGTAGTTGGTGCGCTCGCTGTCGTAGGTCGAGACCGTGATCCCCGGTGTATGGCGCATCACGTCGTCGATGGAGACCAGGCCGAAGTCATCCATGGTCTGGCGGGTCACCACTGAAATCGACTGCGGGGTTTCCCGCGGCGTCAGGACCAGGCGGGTGGCCGTGGCGATGGTGCCCGGGGTGTAGGAACCGGTGCCTTCGGTGATGGTTCCCAACTGGTTGGCAGTGACTTCTGTCGCCTCCAGCGCAATCGATCCCGTGGACAGTGGCCGACTCACCAACTGATAGCCGTCGTTGCTGGCGCTGGCGTCCATGCCGCTGTTACGCAGGATCTGCGCGAATCCTTCGGCGACGCTGTAGCTGCCGCGTACACCCTCGCTGCGCAGTCCCTCGACCTGGTGCGAGGCGAACGCGATCGGCACGCCGGCGGCCTGGGCGTAGCGGCCGAGCACTTCGCCGAGCGGGCCGGGCGCGATATCGAAGGCCTGGGTTTGCTGTTGGGCATACGCCAGGGTGGGCAGGGCCAGCGGCAGGCTGCCCAGCAGCATGTGGCTGGCGAGCAGCAAACCGCTGCGGGTGAACGACGTTGAAGCCATCTTCTGTGTGCTCCTTATCAATGTTGGCCAAAGGAAGGACGCAGCAGAATCGCAAACATGAAATCAGCGCGAAAAATTATTCGCTTTCGCGTTGCAGCGACACCCGGGTGATCCACGGGCTGTAGCTTTTCACCTCGATCGGCAGGGTGCGCGCCAGCAGGCGCAGGGCGCGGTCGCTGTCGTCGGCCGGCAGCATCACCGTCACGCGCAAGGCCTGCAGGGCCTGGCGGTCGAAGATCAACAGCCCCGGGCGATGGCGCGCAACTCGTGCCAGCACATCGGCCAGGGATTGGTCGTGGGCGAGTAACTGGTGGGCACTCCACGCGGCTTGCAAAGCAGGACCATCGACCTGGCTGACGGCGCCCAACCCCTGGGCGTCGAAGCGCACGCGCTGGCCCGGATTGAGGGTCAGGCTGCGTCCGCCGCTGTCGATGCGGGTCGAGGATTCCAGCATGCTCACCTGGGTTGCGTCGCCGATGCGCTCGACGATAAACCGCGTACCCAGGGCGCGAATTGTGCCGTGGGGGGTGTCGACGTAGAACGGACGATGGGCGTCCTTGTCCACGTCGATCAGGATCTCGCCTTCGAGCAATCGCACACGACGCTGCGCGGAGTCGAAGTCCAGATCGACGGCGGAGCTGCTGTCCAGCTGCAGTTGACTGCCATCGGCGAGGTATTCGTGCCGCCACTGGCGGCTGTCGGTGCTGTGATCGGCCAGCAGGTAACCGTTCTGCCAATACTGGTAGCCGGGTGCTGCCGTCAGTCCCAGTACTGCCAGCAACGCCAGGCCCTTGACCCCCGACGCCCGGCGCCGCGGTGGCTGTGCTCGGCGCAGAGCCGCCCGCGCAGGGAGTTCCTGCAGGGGCGCAATGTGGCCCTGCAGCCGCGTGATCGCCTCGTGGTGCTGCGGGTCTGCCGCCAGCCAGGCGCGGAACTGTTGCTCGGTCTGCGCATCGGCATCGCTGCCGTGATCCAGGCGCACCAGCCATTCAGCGGCCTGGCGCAATACCTGGGGGGCGATTGCGGGTTTCATGCCTGGGCACATGCGTCGCAGGCCAGCAGCGCTTCCACCAGGTCATGTTGCACCGTGCGCACGGTCACCCCCAGGCGCTCGGCAATCTGCGCCTGTCCCAGGCCATCGAGATGACGCAGGATGAAGGTTTCGCGCACCCGGGGTTTCATCCGGGCCAATGCCCGGTCGATGGCTTCGAGGATCTGGACGGCCTGGAGGATCTGCTCCGGCGACGGCGCTTGATCGAGGTAGGCAGCGCAGCGTTCAAGCTCCTCGCGAAACGCCAGCTCCAGGCGCAGGCGTCGGCCATTGTCGATCAACAGGCGCCGGGCCACAGTGGCCAGGAAGGCCCGGGGTTCACGCGGGGCGACGTAAGGGCCGGCCGCCAGCAGGCGAATGAAGGTGTCCTGCGCCAGGTCCGAAGCGTGGTGCGAACACTGCACGCGGCGGCGCAACCAGCCGAGCAACCATCCATGATAGCCACGGTACAGGGCTTCAAGCGTCGACGACTCGGCTGCGGGGGAGGGCTTCATGAGAAAATCTAGCAAGTGGTAATGTTTCGCATTCTATTGCGTCGGATGGAGAATCCGCAATGCTTAACATCTCGGATTCTCCACCTGAGGAACACCGACACTCAGCGGTTCAGACCAGCCGCTTGTGCATGATGATGGTGCGTTCGGCGCCATGCAGCTGGTCGCGAACCTTTGCATAGCCGAGCCGGCGATAAAACCCCTCGGCGGTGAGTGAGGAGGGCACACGCAACTGTTCGAGGCCGGCCTCGGTGGCCGCTGCGTGAATCACCGCCATCAATTGCTGGCCAATACCACGGCCTTGATGACCCGGCTCGACGAACACGCAGCGCACCACGTCCTGATCGAGGCTGGCCGTGGCGACGATCTGCTGTTGCAGGGTCGCCACGTAGACCTGGCGTTGCGCCAGGAATTGCCGGATCGCTGCCGGGGAAAAATGCTCCACCACCTGGGCAATGACCGTCGGCGGGTAGTCCTGGGCATTGGAGTGGCGCAGCGCGGCGATCACCACCTGGCTGATAGCGCTGGCGTCCTCGGCACGGGCGCGGCGTACCTGGCTGTTCATGGTGCGCTTGTCCTGAATGGCTGGAAGTTCCAGTCCGCGGCCCGTACCAGGCGGCAGAAAGGCCCCGCCAGCGTCGCATTGTGGTGGGCGACTATCTGCTCGGCGCTCAACACCTCGGTGTCGCTGCAACTGTGGGCGTCCTCGACCAGCACGGCGTCCAGGCCCAGGTCGCGGGCGACACGGCAGGTGCTGTCGACGCAGTACTGAGTCTTCAGTCCGGCGATCACCACGCCCTCTGCGCCACGCTCCCGTAGCCAGTCGGCCAGGGGTGTGGCGGCAAAGGCGCTGGGACGGTGCTTTTCGAAGATCACTTCATCGCCCTGTAGCCGCAGTTCATCAATCAGGTGGGTCAGCGGGCTGCCCGGTTCGATCGGCGACCCGGGCGGGCCGACGTGCCGGGCCAGGAACACCGGCGCGCCGGCCTGGTGCGCCTTGTCCAGCAGCAGATTGACCGCGTCCAGCAGCGCGGCACTGCGCCAAAGCGGTTCCGGGCCGTGGAACAGGCCAACTTGCATATCGAGAATCAACAGTGCGTGCATGCTGCATTTCCTTGTCGTAAAACCAGCGACAGCGGCGCAAAAAAAGGCCCCGTCCATTGCTGGCGGGGCCTTTGGGGTAACGTGTGCTTAGCCGCTCACGGCACCTCTCACGACCCGCCCTGGGCGGTCGTGGTAAAGGTGGTCGAGGTCGTGCGGGGCTGGTTCATGGTCCTGACACTAGCGTCACCGTGCGGAGTTGGCAAGTGAGTTGTACCGACATCAGCGCTGCGCTTTATCGACCGCCGCATCCAGGGCCGCCAACGCCATGGGAATCATTGCCAGCAGGCGGGCCTTGGCGATCCCGTCTCGCGCCTGGACCGACAACCCGTGCAGCAGGGTCGCGTAGCAGTCACCCAGGGACGTCACGTCGGTGCGCGCGGGCAACTCGCCGTTACGCACTGCCTGCCCCAGGCGTTCGATGATCGACTGGGTCCGGTTGCGCCGATGCCCAGCCAGCCACTCGCGGATGCCGTCGTTGTCGGGCGAGCAGTTGGTGGCCGACGACACCACCATGCAACCTTGTGGCCGACCGGGCAGGGTGTACAGCTCGACGGCGTCCCTGAGCATGCGCTCGATAGCGTCGCGAGCACTGCTTTCCCCGGCCAGGGCGGCGTCGGCAAAGGCTCCATCGGCGGACTCGTAGAGGGCGACGGCTTCTCGAAACAGTGCTTCCTTGGAGCCGAACGCGGCGTAGATCCGCGCCGACGCGATGCCTAGCGCCTCGACCAGGTCGGACATGGACGTGGCTTCGAAGCCGCGCCGCCAAAATACATCGCGGGCGTTGCGCAAGGCTTGATCGCGGTCGAACTCTCGGGGTCTGCCAGCCATGGGTTGGGGTCTCTTGGGGGAAGGGTCGTGGGGCTTGGCGCTATTATTGGTCGATCGACAAAAAAAGCAAGTCGACGTATTGACGGACTTTGTTCAACGTCTCTATTCTTTGTCGATCGACAAATAAATGGAGTAAACGATGAAAACCCTCAAGGGACCGAGCTTGCACCTGGCGCAATTCAGTGACGTCGCGCCGCCGTTCAATAGCCTGCCAGCCATCGCGGCCTGGGCTGCGGACCGTGGATTCAAGGCGCTGCAGATTCCGGCCTGGGATGAGCGCCTGTTCGATGTGAGCCTGGCGGCACACAGCCAGGACTATTGCGATGAGATCAGCGGGACCTTGGCAGAGCACGGCTTGGTGATCAGCGAATTGACTACCCACCTGTTCGGGCAACTGGTGGCGGTGCATCCGGCCTATGACAGCTTGTGCGACGGGTTCGCCCCGCCAGCGCTACAGGGCAATGCAGCCGCCAAGACCGAGTGGGCGCTGGAGCGCTTGTTGTTGTCGGCCAAGGCTTCCCGCCGATTGGGCTTGACGGACATGGGCACGTTCTCCGGCTCGTTTGCCTGGCCCTATCTGTTCCCGTTCCCCCAGCGCCCCGCGGGCCTGATCGACTCGGCATTCGACGAGTTGGCCAAGCGCTGGCTGCCGATCCTCAATGCCTGTGACGAGGAGGGCGTGAACCTGTGCTACGAAATTCACCCCGGCGAAGACCTGCACGACGGTGTGACGTTCGAGATGTTTTTGCAGCGGGTGGGCAATCATCCGCGCTGCAAGATCCTCTTCGACCCCAGTCACTTTGTGCTGCAGCAACTCAACTACCTGGACTATCTGGATATCTACCGCGATTTCATTCGGATGTTTCACGTCAAGGATGCCGAGTTCAATCCGACCGGGCGCCAGGGCATCTACGGTGGTTACCAGGGATGGGCCGATCGCGCAGGGCGGTTTCGTTCCCTGGGCGATGGCCAGGTCGATTTCAAGGGGATCTTTTCCAAGCTGGCACTCCATGACTATGCCGGCTGGGCGACGCTGGAGTGGGAGTGCTGCCTGAAAGACCAGGATGACGGCGCCAGGCAAGGCGTGGCGTTTATCAATGAACATATCATCCGAGTCACGGACAAGGTGTTCGACGACTTTGCCGGCGCCGCCGTCGACCAGGCGCAACTGGACGCCATGCTCGGCCTGGCCCGGCCTGCACTTCAAGGGCGGGCATGAACATGGATCTCTTCGAACAGCAGGCGTTCGCCGGGCGCACGCACGAGCATGGTTACGCCGAGGTCGACGGCAGCCGCATTCATTATGTGACCGAGGGTCAGGGGGCGCCGGTACTGTTGATTCCCGGTTGGCCGCAAACCTGGTTGACCTGGCGGCATGTGATGCAGGCACTGGCGGCGAACGGATTCCAGGCGATCGCGGTGGATCTGCCGGGCACCGGGCTCTCCGATAAACCGCAAGAGGGGTATGACACCGGGGCCACGGCCAGGCGTTTGCACGGTTTGATGCAGGTTCTGGGCTACGAGCATTTCGCGGTGGTTGGCCATGATGTCGGCATGTGGGTGGCGTACGCCCTGGCGAGCGATTATCCGCAGGCGGTTGAATGCCTGGTACTGACGGAGGCAGTGATACCCGGATTGGCGCCGGCGCCGTCGATTTTTGCGCCTGCGGGGCAGAACATCTTTCTCTGGCACTTCATGTTCAACCAGTTGCTCGACTTGCCCGAGGTGTTGATCGCGGGACGGGAAGCCCAGTACCTGGCCTACATGTTTGCGCAATGGTCGGTGCGCCAGGAGCGAGTCGCGGTGCAAAGCTACATCAACGCCTATGCGACGCCGGGTGGGCTACGGGGTGGGTTCGGCTATTACCGGGCGATCCCTGAGACCATCGCGCAGAACCAGCGGCGAGCCGCCAGGCCGCTAGAAATGCCGGTGTTGGCTATCGGCGCGGAACATGCGACCAACGATGCGCCGCTGTTGACGATGCAAGGCAACGCGCTGAATCTGCAAGGCGCGATTGTGCCAGGTTGTGGTCACTTCATTACGGAGGAGGCGCCCGAGGCGTTTGTCGCGCATCTGTTGCCGTTTCTGCTGGAGTCATCTGCATCGCGGGTCGCTGCGCAGCGTTGATGGGCTGCTGCCAGCGCCATGGACAGGCGCTGGCAGGCTTGGCGGATTAACGGATGAAGGCTTGCAAGTCGCTGTTGAGTTTGGCGATCGCTGCCTTGAAGTCGTTGGTGGTGATCTTCTGGCTGGAGTTTTCCAAGGTCTTGCCGAAGAGTTTACGCACTACCCTGACCACGGTCTGGTTGGTGCGGGCGTCAACCAGTTCGGCCTCGATGAACAGTTCGGTGTCCTGGTCGCGATGGCCGGTGGCCGCGCTGACCCCGCCGACGACAGCGGCGATGGGCACCACTTCATACCATTTCATGCCTTCGTTGGCGGCGCTGACCCCGGTGATCGCCGCACGCAGATTCAACACGCGGGAACCGGCAGGCGCCGCTTGCGGGGTGGGCACGATGCGATACTTCGTGCCCAGGGTGGCTTTGGCCGAATTGGTCATATAGTTCTGCAATTCATCCAGGGTCTGGCGGTTGACCCGCTCATCAGGCTTGGGTGCGGGGTACAGTTCCAGCTTGTTGAATGCCAAAGTGTCGTAGGCGTTGGGGTTCCAGGACGGGCTGACCCAGCGCATGGCTTTCTCGCCGCTGGTGGTGGTGACTTCTTCCATGTTGTTGTAGTTGGACAGGAAGCCGGAGTACTGCTCCCGCTCAGTGACTTTCGAGGTACAACCACCCAGCAACAGGCTGGCCAATGCGGCGCCGAAGATCATTTTTCGCGTCAAGCTCATAGGGTGTTACTCCATGTATTTAAGTTCGGGTTGCAGGGTCTCAAAACCGCCACGTCATGTTGCCGGCCAGGGCTTGTATCCAGGCGTTATCGAATTGCCCCAAAACTCGCTCGCCTGACTGGGATTTGCTCTGATCGTCTACAGCATAGGGCTCCTGTGGCAATGCGCCAGGATTCTGCCATCGGTATTCCACGCCGCGGTTATAGGCCAATCGCCAGGCGGCGCGGGCGAGACAGTTACTGGTAGCGGATCACGATGCCTTTGAGTTTGCGGCCCTGGATGGTCTCGATATCGCGGCTCCACAGTGGTCCGCTGACGTAGGCGGCCACGGGCTGGATATGGTCGTAGACCACCACCACGGCATCTCCGCCGATCTTCGCCGCTTCATCCTTGAGTTTCTGCTCGACGTCGGTGATAGGCGGGGCAGGGTCGACACTGGCATCGACCAGGATTTCACCCAGGCGCACATGGGGGCGCGTTGGCTCAACCCGCAGGACCTGGACGTTGGCCGCCAGGGTCGGGCCGGGATGCGGCCCGCCGACGTAGGCGGTGGTCTGGGCATCGATGCTGGCGCAGGCACCGAGCAGCAGGCTGATCAGGGTAATTGTCAGCCAGGAAAGCGTGTTTTTCATTGCACAACTCCGTCATCCAGAAATGGGTGGGTTAAATCGCCGTTCTTCATGTGAAAAAAAGCCTAGCACAAGGTTTTCCGCGCGCCGCTACGGGTTGCGAAAGGTTGCCCGCCGAGCACGATTAGAGGACCTTGACCGCCCGGCCGATGAACTGGATGGGCCCGGTGGGTTTGCCGGTCGGCGAGCCACCGGGGTTTTCCAGGGTCAGTTCGAACAACTGGTTGGGCGTCAGAGGAGGCAGTTGGTCCAAGGGCACCTGCAGGCGTTGCCCGGGCTTGACCAGGCCCAGGGACACCGGCGCCTGCCAACCCTCGGCCTTGGTCCAGAACTGCAGGGCCTTGTCGGCAGGCACCTGGGCCACGCCCAATGGAATCAGTTGCATCTCCCGGGAATCGCTTGCCTGGATGACCCAGCCTGGGGCCTGACTCTGTGGGGCCACCAGCACCACCAGGTAGGAGGTCACCGGCTGGGGCGTGGTCCGCGTCAGCAGCACGCTACCCAGCACCAGGGTCGCGGCAAGGCCGGCGCCGGCGAGGCCGCGCCACAGTGCCAGACGGTCCCACCAGGTCGGCGCTGTTGTCGGGGCAGGCGCAGTTGCCTCAGGTCGATCAAGAGCGTCGAGGCTACGTTCGATGCGGCCCCATAGGCGTGTGCCAGGCGGGTGGGGCGGGGCCAGGTCGGTCAACTCCAGCAAGCGCCGCTCCCAACTGGCGACCGCCAGGCGCAGGTCCGGGTCCACGGCCAGGCGTTGCTCAACCTCGCGCCGTTGTTCGGCCGCCAAGGTGCCCAGCACGTATTCACCTGCCAGTTGGTCATTGTCGTCGGGGCTCGTGTTCATCCCATGCACTCGCGTAATGCCGCCAGGCTGCGTTTGATCCAGGCTTTGACGGTGCCCAGGGGCGTGCCCAGTTTTTCGGCAATCTGCCCATGGGAGTAACCATCGACATAGGCATGCAACAGGCAATCGCGGCGGGCCGGCTGCAGTTGCTCAAGGCAGTCATAGATCCGTCCCGAATGCCCGTGCAGGTCGAAGCCCGGCGAGGCGTCTTCGTGGTTTTGGTCGATGGGCACCAGCCTGGCGCTGTTACGCATGAAGTTAAGGGCCAGATGCCGGGTGACACTGAAAATCCAGCCGCGCGCTGTCCCCAGTGCTGGATCGAAACTGGCGGCTTTGGTCCAGATCCGGATAAACGCGTCGTGCACGATGTCTTCGGCCAGGGCGGTGTCCCCGGCAATGCGCCGGGCCACCCCCAACAGGCGGGCGCTCTCCTGCGTGTACAGGTCGCGCAGGGCCTGGTGGTCGCCTTGCGCGCACGCCGTCAGGCACGCTTCATAATCAAAACCGGGCTCGGGCAAGGACAATGGATCCGCCATCGACAAGGTGAAACCGCCCCAGCCCTGAGGCTGGGGTGCCATTGCAGCAGGTTAGACGAGTTTCCCTGCGGCGGGTGTTTTTACCCCGCGCTGTTAGTTGGCCGCCCAGAACAGGTAGTCGGCCTGATAGCTCACGACCTCACGCTGCCCCTTGTTGGCGGCGGTGCAGGCGAGGCTGGGCGCGACACCGCCGCGAGTGGCCACGCGCTGGATGTAGCTGACGCCGGTCATGGCACCTTTGCCTTGTGCCGGGTTGGCCTTGACCAGTTGATAGGGCAGGTTGCCGCTGGACGAGGGCGCGACCGCCAGTTGGGTACCGGTGATGGTCGAACCATCCTTGGCCTGCCAGGTGGCAGGCGGGCCAAAGTAGCTGCCCAGCATTTGCCCATCACGACCATTGAGCGTGGCTTTGGGGCCGACAAAAAACCACTCGGTCTGGCCGGGCGCGTTGGCTTTGTCGCGGCACTCGTAGGTGATTTCGCCAACCCCCACGCTTTCCAGCACCAACTTGTGTCCCGACGGCACTTTGATCGGGTCCGGCAGATTCGTTTGCGCGTGGGCGAGCGACAGCGCGCTCATCAGGCAAGTCGCGGATAACGCAGTACCGAGGTGGCAGAGCAATTGTCTGGTGTTCATTGAGGTCTCTCCAGCAGGTTGAACAGCTCGGCAGCGCAGGGGCTGCTACCTGTACTACCCGCCAGGAAGGGTTTTGGATGCAGGCGCCGGAAAAAATAAATGACCGCCTGATTAAACAGCCTGAAACAACTTGTTGCAGGCCTTCAGGACGCCGTTTCGTCGAGGCGGTGCAACGCTCTGGCCCCGGGTTTATGCCCCATATCGCGGGGCCACGGCGCGGTAGCCGCCGTCCTACGTTTGTTTAATCGCGGCGCCGACGGGGAATATCACGGCACATCCTGTGCATCCCTTGGTACCATCGGGCATATCTATATGAAGATTTAATGTCTGGAAGCATATTTTTGTGAACATCATTCGTCACTGGTTGCAGCACCCGCGCGCGCGCCTGATTGCCCTGATGGGCCTGGTCCTGGTGGCGCCCCTGTGCCTGCGAGCGGCCATGGGCTGGTCGGACCCGTTGGGTTATCTGTCGGACCTGGGCATCGGCAGCCTGCTGGTGCTGCTGTTGCATCGCCGTCCCTGGTGGTTGGCGCTGCCGGTGTTGCTGGTCTGGGGCCTGTTTACCGTGGCGACGGCCGAGTTGGTCAGCGCAGTCGGCCGCTTGCCCAATGCGGCCGACCTTAACTACCTGATCGATCCGCAGTTTCTCGATAAATCCACCAGCGGCAGTTTTGCCCAGCCGTGGCTGGCCGCCAGCCTGATGTCGGGGCTGTTGGTTTGGCTGCTCTGCCAATGGGCAGGTCGCGGCCAACCCGCGACGCGCCTGCCGCGCAGCGCCTGGGCCGCCCCGGCGTTGCTGCTGGTCGCGCACTGGGGTGCCCAGTACCTGCACCCGACGGAGGCCGATCAATGGCAGCTGTTCAACCTGCCGCACCAGCTGCTGGCAGCCGGCGTCGGCGAGGTGCAGATGCGCGCCGAAGAATGGCTGGAAGGGGATGTGGTCGATGTGCCGCCGCAGATGGCCGGCCTCACTCAATTGGACCTGGACGGGCAGCAACTGCTGGGTGCGCCGGGTCGTGCGCGCAATGTGCTGATCATCACCCTTGAGGGCATACCCGGGGCGTATGTCGGGGTCAATCGCCAGGCCTTGCACAGCAGCTATCAGGAAAACCTGATGCCCAACCTCAGCCGCTGGGCCGAGCGCGGCATGAACACCCCGGACTATGTGCTGCACAGTCACCAGACCATCCGTGGCCTGTACGCGATGCTGTGCGGTGACTACGACAAGCTCGACAACGGCACGCCCAAGGGCGTGGAGATGCTCACCCAGACCGAACGCAACCAGGCCTGCCTGCCGGCCCAACTGCGCCAGCACGGCTTCGCCACCCATTACCTGCAGGGTGCCGGCCTGCGCTTCATGGCCAAGGACAAGATCATGCCGCACATCGGCTTTGATGCGACCCATGGCCTGGAGTGGTTCAGCAACAGCAACTACCTGGAATTCCCCTGGGGCAAGGACGACAAGGCCTTCTTCGAAGGCGCGCTGGATTACGTCGGTCAACTGAAAAAACAGAAACAGCCGTGGATGCTGACCCTGCTGACTGTGGGCACGCACCAGCCGTACTCGGCACCGGACGAGTACCTGCAACGCTATGACACGGCCAAACAGGCCGCCGTCGGTTACCTGGACGACGCCCTTGGGCAATTCCTCGATGGCCTGGAACGCCAGGGCATTCTTAAGGACACCCTGGTGGTGATCACTTCCGACGAATCCCACGGCATCGATGGCGTGCGCCTGGCCTCGTCCTGGGGCTTCAACCTGACACTGGCCCCCGAGCAGGAACAACTGCCCCGGGTCAAGCAAGGGGTCTATGGGCACGTCGACCTGAGCACCTCGATCCTCGACTATTTCTCCTTGCCGGTGCCCCCGAGCCTGAGTGGCCGCTCGTTGTTTCGCGACTATGCCAGCGGCCGTGAAATCATGTCCTACACCAACGGCAAGCTGCGTTATCACGACGGCCAGGGCACCCTCACCGAGTGCGATTTCCAGCAGCGCTGCCGCTATTACAACAGCGCGGGGTTCATTGCCGACCGCGCGACCTTCGCCGGCCAGTACGGCGGCCTGCGGGCCCGTCAGATCAGCGCCCGCGCCGAGGCCCTGGACCGCACACTGCTGCGCACCCCGCTGAACCAGCGCTACCAGTTCGGCAGCCCGGCGATCATCCCGCTGCAGGCACAGATCAAGGACGACTGGGCCGATAACCTGATCGGCGCGCAGTACCTGGAAATGCCCAAGGGCTCCCAGACCCGCGTGCGCCTGACGGTGCGCTCGGTGGACCCGCAAGAGAAGGTCTACATCCTGCTCAAGGCCAAGGAGCTGGAACAGGACGTGCCGCTGGGCCTGCCGCAAGAAATGCTGGTGACCGGCGATCAACCGTTGGAAATGAACTTCAGCTTCGACAACCCCGAGTCACGCAAGGCCTTTTCCTTCCATCTGCTGGGGTACGGGGTGGGCGCGGTCGAGGTCAGTGATTTCACGGTGATCACCGAAGATCCGGGGCAACCGGAATCGTTGGACGATATTCCGGACGAGGCAATTGTGCATTCGAGCTGAAGCCTGCAGCTCGCTGCGGATTTGTTTGCCTAACGCTCCGCCAGTTCTTCCAGCAGGTCCGCCGAGGGCACGAAGAACAGGCCGCCGGTGACCGCCGTGCTGAAGTCCAGCAAGCGGTCATGATTGCCGGCTGGCCGGCCGACGAACATGTTTTCCAGCATCAGTTCGATCGGTTCCGGAGAGCGTGCATAGCCGATGAAGTAGGTGCCGAACTCGCCTGCGCCGGGGCGGCCGAACGGCATGTTGTCACGCAGGATTTTCACTTCCTGGCCGTCCTTGGTGATGGTGGTCAGGGCGCTGTGTGAGGAGGTCGGCTTGACTGCGTCATCGAGTTCGATATCGGCCAGCTTGGTGCGGCCGATCACGCGTTCCTGGGCTTCGGTGGATAGCTCGTTCCACGCCGCCATGTTGTGCAGGTACTTCTGCACCAGCACATAGCTGCCGCCGGCAAAGGCCGGGTCCTCGTTGCCGACCAGGGTGAAATCCACGGCCTTGCGGCCTTCCGGGTTCTCGGTGCCGTCGACAAAACCGATGATGCTGCGCATGTCGAAATAGCGGAAACCCTGGACCTCATCCACCACCGTGATCGCGTCCGTCAGCGGGGCGAGCAACTGGGTGGCCAGTTCGAAGCACAGGTCCATCTGTTCGGCGCGAATGTGCAGCAGGATATCGCCCGGCGTTGCCAGGGCGCGACGTTGCGGCGGGCCGAATTCGCGAAACGGGTGCAGGGACGCCGGGCGTGGATCGCCGAACAGGGTGTCCCAGGCTGTGGAGCCAAACGCGCAGACACACGACAACTTACCGTCAGGTACGCGCTTGCCCACTGAACGGGTCAGGCCGGCAATGTCACCGCACCAGGCCCGCACCTTGGCCGCTGCCTCGGCACCGGGTGCCAGGGTGGCAACCATGAAAATCGCACTGCGGGTGATGGGGCTGCAGACGGCTTGGGGATCAGGCATCTCGTTCGACATGGGCAGGTGTGTTGTCCTTGGCGTGTGCCACTGGCAGTGCCAGCGGAGGGGAAATCGCAGGGTAGCAGATGGCACGGGGGCTGCAATCAGGTCAGTCGAGCAGGCCGGCGTTCTTCAGCAGCGGGTAGAGGCCTTCGGGTACCAGGGGCGACGTGGCGGTGAAAGCCGAGCTGTCTTGCCAGGTGACCTGAAAGGCCATGCCGTCGCTTTCGTGACCGTCGAGGTGGGGCATCTGGTACAGGTGCTGATCGCGAAATTGTCCATCGTAGACCTGGACGATTTCATGCCCCGGGATGTTGTTGTACGTGAACAGGCTTTCCAGCGTGCCGACCAGGCGCAGGTTGTCGATCGCCAGGTCGAGCTCTTCCTGGACTTCACGCTCGATCGCCTGGGCACTGGTTTCACCGAACTCGATACCACCGCCGACTGGCCGGAACAGGCTCTGTCCGGTGACGGGGTCGACGAAGCGATGGACCAGGATTTTTCCCTGGTGATGGAACACACAAAGCGCGAGCGCGCGGATACGGGGCGTTGTCATGAGCTGAAGTCCTTTTGCAGGTGATGCGCGAGATAGCACCAGGTCCCAGGGCATGATAACGCGGCGACCGGGCTTGAAACCATGGGCCAATAGCGTGAGTCCGGGTATGCGTGGCGTTCTCCAGACCATCGCGAGCAAGCCGTATACGGAACCTGTGGGCACCTAATATCACTGTAGGAGCGGGTGCCCGCTTGCGGCTTGCTCGCGATGGTCGTCAACGATGACGCGCCGAGCCTGATTCACCGCGGTGCTCTTGCGTCCATCGCGAGCAGGCTCGCTCCCACAGTGGTTTTGTGGTGCCCGCAGATTTTGCATATACCCATCAAACCTGTGGGAGCGAGCCTGCTCGCGATGGTCGTCAACGATGACGCGCAAAGCCTGATTCACCGCGGCGCTCTTGCGTCCTTCGCGAGCAAGCTCGTTGCCGGCACCGCTGCCTGGTCCGTCAAGCGTGGTGCGTCATGCTCAGTACTGGGCGCGCAGGGTCAGCGTGAGGTTGCGCGGGTCGCCGTAGAAGTTGGTGCCCCAGGATGCATCCACTCGGTCGTAGTACTTGCGATCGAACAGGTTGTTGGCGGTCAGGGTCGTCGACAGGTTGTCGTTGATCTTGTAGCCGACCTGCGCCGTGGTGATGCCATAGCCGCTCTGTTCGAAACGCACTTCACGCTGGAAGTACGTCTTGCTGACGACTCGTACACCACCACCGACGTTGAAATCCTTGAGCGGGCCGTCGGTGAACTGGTACTTGGTCCACAAATTGAAGTTGTGCTTGGGGGTGATGGTGCTGAAGGTCTTGCCTTCGTTGCCGTCATCGGCCTCCAGGGTCTTGGTGGTGGTGAAGGCGTAGCCGGTGACCAGGCTCCAGTTGTCGCTCAGGTTGCCGCTCAACTCGGTTTCCCAACCCTGGCTGCGGGCTTTGCCCTGGGCCTCGTAGGCCGCTGTGAGGTTGTCGTATTCGGCGCGGTTTTCGTCATAGATGCGGAACACTGCCACGCTGGCATTCAGGCGCCCGTCGTAGAACTCGCGCTTGAGGCCCACTTCATACTGCTTGCCCTTGCGTGGGCCGATGGGCGAGCTGTCGCTGCCGATCTCGCTTTGCGGCTTGAACACCCCGGTGTAGCTGGCGTAGGCCGACAGCTCGGGAGTCAGCTTGGCGATGAGCGCACCGTAGGGCACCACCTTGCGGTTGATGCTGGTGTGGGCGCTGCTGAAATTGTTGAAAAAGGCGTTGGCGTTTTGCGCGTCGCTTTCGTACCAGCTCACGCGGCTGCCGCCGACCACGTCGAGCCAGTCGCTGACGTTGAGCTTGGCGCGGGTATAAAAGCCGTACTGATCGGATTTGGACCAGTTGCCGTTGTTGCGCTCGTAATCCTGCTTGGGGATGTCGATGCTGCCCGGATCGAATACGTTGATCGGGAAGTAGTCGCCGCCGCCGTAGGTGAAGTCCTTGTCCAGGTGTTGGTACTCGCCCCCCACGGTGAACTCATGGCTGCGCTCGAACGCTTCGAACGGGGTGGTGACGAAGCTGTCCACGCCAATGGTCTTGATGTGGGTGTAGTAGTTGTAGGCCACGGCCCAGCTGTCGCCGGTGGCCGGGTCGACGGCGCCATCGGCCCAGGTGAAGTTGCGCTTGGGGGTTTCGGCGTCACGGTAGGTCAGGGTGGTCTTGAACTGGCCGCCGTTGTCCAGGGCGTGGTCGACTTCGGCGAAGCTCTCCCAGACTTTTTCGTTCAGTTCGTTCCACTTGGCGTCGACGAAGGTCGAGCGTGGGACGTCGAGCAAGCGCCCGTCGGCGTAGGCCGGCAAACCGAATGCCGGGGTGGAGTGGTTCTGCTGATAGGCACCGCCAACCGACAGGGTAGTGGACGGGTCGAGGTCGAACTCCAGGCGGCCATAGACCATCGGCCGTTCGTTCTGGGCATAGTCGACGAAGGACTGGTTGTTCTCGTAGGCAGTGATGAAACGGCCGCGCACGCTGCCCTGTTCATTCAGCGGGCCGGTGACGTCCACCGAGGAACGGTAGTGATCATAGGAGCCAGCGCCCAGTTCGCCACCCAGGGCAAACTGGCCCAGGGCGCGCTTGCGCACCACGTTGATGGTGCCGCCGGGCTCACCGGCCCCCTGGTACAGGCCCGATGGGCCACGCAGCACCTCGACTCGGTCGTACATCGCCAGGTCGAAGCTGGTGGCCATGTCGCCCTGGCCGGTGGGTTGGGAGACTCCGTCGACCTGCACCTGGTCGACGAGGAAGCCGCGCATGTACACGTCGTTGAGGCTGGAACCTGAGTTGTAGGTCTTGATGGTGGCCCCGGTGACCTGGCGCATGGCGTCTTGCAGGCTGTTCATGTTCTGGTCGTCCATGCGCTGGCGCGTGACCACCGACACTGACTGCGGGATGTCCTTGAGCTTGATGTTGCCCTTGCCGATGCTGACTTCACTGGTGGTGTAGGAGTGGGTGTCTTCGGTGGTGACGCCCAGGCCCTGGCCGGTAATCGCGGTCGGCGCCAGTTGCAGGGCATCACCGTTCGCCGAGCGCACCAGGGTGAAGCTGGCATCGGCGCGCTGCTGCAGGTCCAGGCCGCTGCCGTGCAACAGGTGGCTGAGGGCTTCCAGTGGTGAGTAGTTGCCGTTCAGGCCGGGGCTTTGCAGGCCATCGGTGAGACTGGGGTCGAACGACAGGGCGATGTGACTGGCGGCGGCGAAGCGCGACAAGGTCTGCCCCAGGGTGCCGGCGGGAATCTGGTAGCTGCGCGCCTGGGTGTTGGCCAATGGCTGTGGCTCGGCAGCCCAGGCCTGGGCGCAGGTGCCACTGAGCAGCAGACTGAACAGCGCATGGCAGGCCGTGCGGCGAAACGGCGGGGTGGATCCTTGGGGGCGGACGACGGACATTGAGAGGTGATCCTGTGGGCAAGGGAGAAGGTGGATTCTTCCCTTGCCAGCCGAGCGCGAAAAAAGTGCCAGGGCTGGGTGAAAATATTTTCCGCGGCTACGCCTGGGCAATCGTCACCCAGTAACCGCCCAGGCGTGAGGTCACCCGCACCGGGTAGGTTTGGCTCAGCATACTCAGGGCGCGACGGCTGTCGTCCAGGGGGAACGCGCCGGAGATCCGCACCTGGGCCACGGCCGGATCGCAGCGCAGCACTCCAGGGCGATAGCGCGCCAGTTCGGCGGCGAAGTCGCCCAGGCGCATGCGGTCGGCTACCAGCATGCCTTGGGTCCAGGCGGTGCGAGAGCTGTCGGTGGCGCGCATGGCACCGATCGCCGAGGCCGAGAATGCGGTCTGTTGACCGGCCAGCACGATGGTCGGGGTTGCCTGGGGCTGTTGGTTCAGCTCGATTCGAACCCGCCCGTCGAGCACGGCCAGGCGCGTGATGCCGGTTTCTTCGCGCACGTTGAAGAGCGTGCCCAAAGCTTCCAGGCGACCCTGCTCGGTGCTGACCCGCAACGGTCGGGCAGGCACCTGGAGATCGGGTGCGGTCTGCACCAGGATTTCACCTTTGCGAACCCGGATCAGGCGCTGCAGCGGGTCGAAATTCACATCGATCGAAGTATCGGTATTGAGGGTCACCCGGGTGCCGTCGGCGAGGGTCAGGTGCCGACGTTCGCCAATCGGCGAGTGGTAGTCGGCGCTCCAGCCCTGGCGTTGGTCCAGTTGCCAGCCCAGCCAGGAAGCCGGCGCCAGCGCCAACAGTGCGGCCAGGCGCGCGAGCTGTGTCCGGCGCTGGGGATTGGCCGGGCGGTCGAGCGCCGACAGGGCCAGGTCCGCGGGTAGGCCGCCGAGGGTGCCGAGCAGGGCTTCGGCGCGCCGCCACGCCCGCTCGCACTCGACGTTGCTGGTGCGCCATTGCTGCCATTGCGCGAGTTCCTGGGCGCTGAGGTTGCCTTCCCCCAGGCGCATCAGCCATTCGGCGGCCTGTTCCAGGACAGCCGGGTTAATGCTTGTCGGGCTGCTCATTCGGGCATCAACGTCAGGCATTGCAGGAACGCCTGTTTGATGTAGCGCTTGACCGTGGTCAGCGACACGTCGAGTTGTTGGGCAATGTCTTCGTACTTCACGGCGCTGATCTGGGCGAGCAGGAAGGCGCGCTTCACCAGCGGCGGCAAGGTGTTGAGCAGGGCATCGACCTCATGCAGGGTTTCCAGGATCAGGTAGCGCAGTTCGGGGGAGGGCGCCTGGGACTCCGGCAGTTGGGCCAGTGCCGAAAGGTAGGCGCGTTCCAGTGCCTGGCGTTGGTACCAGTTGATCAGGATGCCCTTGGCTACGCAGGTCAGGTAGGCCCTGGGTTCGACCAGGTCTGGCACTGACTTGGCGGCCAGGATGCGGATGAAGGTGTCGTGCATCAGGTCTGCGGCCTCTACCCGGTTTCCCAGTTTTCGCTGCAGCCAGGCGTAAAGCCAGCCTTGATGGCCCACGTATAGGGCTTCGACGTGCTGCTGGTGAGTGGCGGTTGGAGAGTCGCTCATCGCGTTGGTGTTTTTTGTTAGTGAGAATTATTAGCAATAGTAACGGGGCGGGAATGTCTACGGCAAGAGCGGTGCGATGGTGGGTGAGTGGTACGGGCGGGCGAGGCGGCCTACCGGCCGGCCTGCTTTCCCGCACTGGAATATCTCTGTGGGAGAGGGCCGGGCGGCGCTCCGTTTGCCCGCGATGGCGGTCTCGCCGCGTTTCGCTGACTCACCCAGCCAACTCCCGCTCCTCCAACGCCAACTGCTTGCCGTGCACGCGGTTGACCCACCAGCCGAATCCTGCGGCGGTGAAGAACATGATGAAGCTGTAGATGGCGGCCGGGATGGCCATGGTGGAGTTGTTCAGCAGGCTCGGGCTGAGTGCCAGGGCGATGGCCAGGGTGCCGTTGTGGATGCCGATTTCCATGCCGATGGCCACCGCCTGGCGCTGGGGTAGGCGGAGCAGGCGGGGGACGCCGTAGCCGATGGCCAGGCTGAGCAGGTTGAACAGCAGGGCGGCCAGGCCCACGACCGGCGCGTAGTCGACCACGGTCTGCCAGTCCTTGATGAAGGCGATGGTCACCGTGCCCACGAGGAATAGGGCGGAGACGATTTTCATCGGTTTTTCCATGCGGTTGGCAAAGCGTGGCCAGTAGCGCCGCACCAGCATGCCCAGGCCGACCGGCAACAGGACAATCGCGAACACCTGCAGCACCTTGGCAAATTGCAGGGGGATGGCCTGGTCGGCGGACATGAAATACAGCAGCGACAGGTTCACCAGCAACGGCATGCTGAGGATCGCGATCATCGAGTTGACCGCCGTCAGCGTCACGTTCAACGCCACGTCGCCGTGGGCCAGGTGGCTGTAGAGGTTGGCGGTGGTGCCGCCGGGGGAGGCGGCCAGCAGCATCAGGCCGACGGCCAGTGCCGGCTCCAGGCGAAAACCCTGGACGATCAGGAAGCACAGGAACGGCAACACCAACAACTGGCAGACCAGGCCGATCAGCACAGGCTTGGGGTATTTCACCACGCGGGTGAAGTCGGCCAGGGTCAGTGACAACCCCAGGCCCAGCATGATGATGCCCAGGGCAATGGGCAGGAACGCGGTCAACAGGGGTGTGGCGGTCATGGGCGGTCGGCTCGAGGGTAAGGAGGCTCACCAAGGTGTAGCACGCAGTCTGGAAATGAACAGGTCGCCAGTTGTTACAAAATCCCCATTGACGGCTGGGCCCCGCCACGACTGGTTCGCCCGCCGGCAATTGCGTAACATTCAGCGCCTTTTCCCGCAATCCTCCACGGCCGGCTGACCCGGTCGCCATTTTCAGGTAAGCCATGAAACCTCAACGTCTGCGCGCCGATGTCCTGGCCGGACTCACCACGTCTTTCGCCCTGTTGCCCGAGTGCATCGCCTTCGCCCTGGTGGCCCACCTCAATCCGTTGATGGGGCTCTACGGCGCCTTCATCATTTGCACCCTGACCGCGCTGTTCGGCGGCCGCCCGGGCATGGTCTCCGGTGCGGCCGGTTCGATGGCGGTGGTGATTGTCGCGCTGGTGGTCCAGCACGGCGTGCAGTACTTGCTCGCCACCGTGCTGCTGGGCGGGCTGATCATGCTTGCGTTCGGCCTGTTGCGCCTGGGCAAGCTGGTGCGCATGGTGCCGCATTCGGTGATGCTGGGGTTCGTCAACGGCCTGGCGATTATCATTGCCCTGGCGCAACTGGAGCACTTCAAGAGCGGGGAAACCTGGCTCAGCGGGACGCCGCTGTACCTGATGCTTGGCCTCGTGGCCGCGACCATGGCGATTGTCTACCTGATGCCACGCCTGACCCGGGCGGTGCCGCCGGCCCTGGTGGCGATTCTCGGTGTCGGTGCGGCGGTCTACCTGCTGGGCCTGCCGACCCGTACCCTGGGGGACATGGCGCACATTGCCGGCGGCTTGCCGGTGTTGGCATTCCCCGACTTGCCCTGGACCCTCGAGACCCTGCGCATCATTGCTCCCTACGCGGTGTTGATGGCGCTGGTGGGGCTGCTGGAAACCCTGCTGACCCTGAACCTGACCGATGAGATCACCGAGAGCCGTGGTTACCCGGACCGTGAGTGTGTGGCGCTGGGCGCGGCCAATATGGTGTCTGGGGTGTTCGGGGGCATGGGCGGCTGCGCGATGATTGGCCAGACCGTGATCAACCTCAGCTCCGGTGGGCGCGGACGGCTCAGCGGCGTGGTGGCCGGGGTGATGATCCTGCTGTTCGTGCTGTTCCTGTCACCGCTGATCGAGCGCATTCCCCTGGCGGCCCTGGTCGGGGTGATGTTCGTGGTCTCGCAGCAGACCTTCGCCTGGGCTTCCCTGCGGGTGCTGAACAAGGTGCCGCTGAACGATGTATTGGTGATTGTCGCGGTGACCCTGGTCACGGTTTTCACTGACCTGGCCACTGCGGTGTTGTGCGGGATTATCATTGCCGCGCTCAACTTTGCCTGGCAGCAAGCTCGCCAGCTGTATGCTGACAGCCATCTGGAACCCGACGGCAGCAAACTCTACCGGGTGCATGGCACGCTGTTCTTCGCCTCGACCACGCCGTTTCTCAACCAGTTCGACAGTGCCGGCGACCCACCCCAGGTGACTCTCGACTGCCGGCACCTGAGCTTCGTCGACTACTCGGCCATCGCCGCCCTGGACACCTTGCGCGAGCGCTACGCCAAGGCCGGCAAGCACCTGCGCGTGCTGCACCTGTCCGAGCGCTGCAAGAAACTGCTCAAGCGCGCCCGAGTGGCTCACGACTGAGAGGCAGGCTCGGGTCGTAGCGTTCGTTCTCGATCGCGTTGATGGTGTCCCCGGTGTCCTTGACTCTCCCCTCCGGGGCAGAGTCTATGCTGACCGCCACAACAGGGAGCAACGAGGCGCTATGAGTCAGTCATGTCTGGTCACCGGGGCCAATGGGCACCTGGGCAATACCCTGGTCCGGGCCTTGCTTGGGCAGGGCTATCGGGTCCGGGCCGGGGTTCGCGATATCGACAACCGCGCGGCGTTCCAGGGCCTGGATTGCGAACTGGTGTACGTCGAACTGCTCGACGAAGAGACGTTGTTCCAGGCGCTACAGGGCGTCGAGGTGTTGTTCCAGGTGGCGGCGGTGTTCAAGCACTGGGCCCGCGATCCCCAGGCCGAGATTGTCCAGCCGAATGTCGAGGGCACTCGCCGGGTCTTGCACGCAGCGAAGCGCGCCGGGGTCAAGCGGGTGGTCTACGTCAGCTCCGTGGCGGCTATCGGTCACAACGGGCAGGCGCTGGATGAGCAGCAGTGGAACGTCGAGCCGGACAACGCCTACTACCGCTCGAAGATCCTCGCCGAGCAAGTTGCCTGGGACACGGCGCGAGCCCTGGACCTGTGGATGGTCGCGGTCTTGCCTTCGGCCATGATCGGCCCGAACGCGACGCGCCTGACCGACACCATGGGGTTCATTGAGTCGGTCAGGCAGCGCAAACTGCCGCTGGACCCGGGCTTTCATTTCAATTTTGTCGATGTGCGGGACGTGGCCGCGGGCATGATCCTGGCCGCGCAGAAGGGCCAGCCTGGGCAGCGTTATATTCTGGCCAACGAACATTGCTCGTCCCTGGCGCAGATCATCGACGCGGCCAACGCGGTCGCTCCGGGCTATCGGCTGCCCGCGCCGGCGCCGCGCTGGCTGTTGCTGGCGCTGGCGTGGATCGAGGAGGCGCGGGCGCGGCTGACCGGGCGGCCGGCGCAGCTGTTGCAAAGTCAGGTGCGGATGTTCCATCAAGTGCGCCAGCAATACTGCATCGACAAGGCCAGGCAGCAACTGGGTTATGCCCCGCGCACGCCCGAGGCCGCGCTGCAATCAGCCTTCAGCTACCTGGGTAACCGCGCGTCGTCGAGCTGATACCAGCAGGCCTTCGCCTCGAGGCAACTGTGGCTTTGCTTGGTGGGTTGGAACGGGGTGTCCAGGGTCGCGACGGCAATCGAGATCCAGTCCGGGAACGCGCCCCGGGCGTTCGACCAGAACAGCGATGAACCGCAGTGTCCGCAGAACTGGCGGGTGACCCCGGGGGAGGATTCGTAGGCCTTGAGCAGCGACGCCTCGGCCGTGATCGCCAGCGCCGACTTGGGCGCACTGGCATAGGTGGCGAATGCCGCGCCATGGGCTTTCTGGCATTTGCGGCAATGGCAATGGGTGAAGGCCTTGAGTGGGCTGCTGAGCTGGTAGCTGACGGCGCCGCACAGGCAACTGCCGCGGTGTGACTGATCCATGTCCCGAGGTTCCTGCATAGTCGTCGAATGGCTCACAGGATGACATCCAGGCCCCAGCCCGCCAAGCCGCACCCCAGCACCACCTTCCACGGCGCGACCTTGGCGAACATCAGCGCCAGCAGTGCCACCAGGGCCAGGACAAAGTCTGCCGGGGTGAGGATGGCGCTGGTCCAGACTGGCTGATACAGCGCTGCCAGCAGCAGGCCGACCACCGCGGCGTTGATCCCGAGCATTGCCGCCTGCATGCGCAGGTTGCGCCGCAGCCGCTCCCAGAACGGCAGTGCGCCGACCACCAGCAGGAACGACGGCGCGAAGATCGCCAGCAGTCCCAGCAGGCCACCGAGCCAACCCGACTGTGGGCCCTGCATCGACGCACCGAGAAAGGCCGCGAAGGTGAAC
Organism: Pseudomonas sp. IT-P176; assembly: GCF_949767245.1. Taxonomy (NCBI): domain Bacteria; kingdom Pseudomonadati; phylum Pseudomonadota; class Gammaproteobacteria; order Pseudomonadales; family Pseudomonadaceae; genus Pseudomonas; species Pseudomonas sp. IT-P176. Next base: position 22,289 of record NZ_CATKPN010000052.1, on the reverse strand, counting down.
AGCGGCCCAGGTACCGCCTGCGTCGCGCCATAGCCGGCAAGGAAGGTCTGATTGCTGACCCAGCCGTTGGGCACCACTTCGGCCTGCAGCAACGGCAGCATCACGTGGCCGCCGCCGAACACCAGCGAGCCGGTGCGGTAGAAGGCATCGAGCATGCTCAGGGTCGGGCTCGCCAGCAGTTGGGCGAGGATCGGCAGGCCCACCAGCAGCACCGCAAACAGCACCAGCCAAAACAGCCCGGCGCGCGGGCTGACGGTGATCGGCAACGGCTCGTGCTCGAGGGTGGGTGCCGGCTTGAACAGCAACAGCCCGACAATCCCGGCCGTGGCAATCACCCCGACCTGGGCCCAGGCAGTTGGCAGCATCAGCACCAGGCACGTGGTAGCGGCCATCAGCAGGATGCGCGGGAGGTCCGGGCACAACAAACGCGCCATGCCCCAGACCGCCTGGGCGACTACCGCCACCGCCAGCACTTTCAAGCCATGCACAATGCCGCCGGGCAACACGTCGCCGTAGTCGTGCAGGCCGAGGGCGAACAGGATCAACACCAGGGCCGAGGGCAGGGTGAAACCGCACCAGGCGGCAAGCGCGCCACGGTAGCCGGCCCGTGACAGGCCCAGGGCGATGCCGACCTGGCTGCTGGCCGGGCCGGGCAGGAATTGGCAGAGCGTGACCAGCTCGGCGTAGCTGCGCTCACTCAACCAGCGCCGACGCACCACGAACTCCTGGCGAAAGTAGCCCAGATGGGCAATCGGGCCGCCGAAGGAAGTCAGACCCAGGCGCAGGAACACCCAGAACACCTGCCAGGGACTGCGGTCTGCGTTCAGGGATGGGGGCATTCAGGGCTCTGCGCAAAAGACGGGGACAGGCGCCGAGCATAACAATGCCCGGTTGCGCTTTCGATAGCCTGCGGCGTTTCAAGCTCCACAGAACAACTGGCGGATCAGGTTGGGGGTGCTGCCGGTCCAGCGCTTGAACGAGCGCCGAAAGTTCGCCGGGTCGTTGAAGTTCAAGTAGGCCGCGACTTCCTCGTTGTTCATACCCTTGACCTGGTACAGGTAGAGCGCCACATGTTTGCGCACCAGGTCGACCTGCTGCTGAAAGCCGGTGTCGTGCTTGTGCAACTTGCGCTTGAGGGTGGCCGGGCTCATGGCGAAGGCGTGAGCCGCCTGCTCCAGGCTCGGCGCCTGGCGGACTTGGCTTTGCAGGTAACGGTACAGGCAGGCGAGAAAACTGCTGGCATGGCCCAACTGGTCCAACTGCTGCTGGGCTTCCTGGCGTGCGACCTGGCCGGCCGTGGCGGAGGCGCCGGGCCAGGCTTGCGTCAGGTACTGGCGGGGAATGCGCATCATGTCCAGCGGGCGCTGGAACTGGGTTTGCTCGCCCAGGTGCACCCAGTACTGTTCGACATAACGGGGCTCGTCGGAGCTTAAACTGCATTGCCAGGGCAGGCGCTGGCCACTGAGCCATTGGCTCATGGCGACCAGCGAGGTCATGCTCGCTTCCAGCAGGAAGCGCCACTGCTCGCCCGCGCCGCAGCTGTCGAGCCAGTAGAAGTAGGCGTACTGCTCATCCAGCACCAGTTGCGGGGTGACCAAGGGACTGAGCAGCGCCTGCTGCTGGACCAGGGTGTCGAGAGCCTGGTGCAGGTTCTGCGCGTGGCGCAGGGCATGGCTGGCGGCACCGTAATGCCCCGGCAACAGACGCTGGCCAAACAGGAAGCTGCTGTCGTCGGCGTCGAGCAGCCGCTTGCTGTTGCCAATCAAGGCGAAGAACTGCTGGGGACTGAGGCGGGTCTGGCCGGCCAGGATGTCCTCATGGAACAGCCCGGTGCCGCGCAACAGGCGATGGCTGTCGATATCCCGCGAGAGGGCCAGGTCGATCAGGGTCGCCGGCTGGTAGTGCCCGGGAATGAAGCGACTGTCGTTTTCGTACCACAGGGTTTTGCAGGTCATGTGCGCGCCTCAGGCCGTCTTGGCCAGCGGCTGCTTGGCCCGGGCCAGCGCCAGGTTCAGGCGTTTGAGCAACTGCTCGGGGGATTCGTCCATGGCCATCACCACCGCGGTGCTTGCCGACAGGTGCAGGCGTTCGCCGTGCTGGCGGGTTTTGTGGGCCAGGCCGTGCACCGCCTGTTGCAGCTCCAGTGCCAGTAACCGCGCCTGGCTTTCGCCGGTGTTGGCCAGCACCACCACAAAACGATCGCCGGCCAGGCGGCAGAGCAGGTCCTGGCGCCGCAGGTTGAGCAGCAGCAAGTGACTCACGGCCTGCAGCACGGCGTCGCCTTCAGCGTGACCACAGGCCTGGTTGATGGCGGCGAAGTTGTCCAGGTCCAGGGCCAGCAGCGACAGCGGTTGCTGCTGCTCCAGGCTTTCCGCGAGGCTGCTGGCCAGTTGGCGCTTGAGATAGTCGGCACCGCCCAAGGGCGTGAGCTTGTCGAACAGCCGGTGTTCGCGAAACAGCCGCTCGCGTTTTTCCATCTGCGCGCTGATCGCCAGTTGTTCGCGGTGCCAGTGGTAGATGCCCAGGGTCAGCAGGAGCATGCCCACCGGCATCGGCCCGGACTCCAGCCAGTGATCCCAGGTGATGCTGTCGGGCAGGCGGATAAACTCGTCGAGGCTGTCGATCCACCAGGAGAAAAAGATGCAGCCCAGGCCTAGCACCAGGTAATTGGTGACCCGCCCGGCGGGCCGACTTTTCAGCACCAGGCCCAGCCAGACCAGGGCCAGCAGGGCCGAGCCGCCTTCACCGACGATATCCAGCCAGACCCATTCGCCGACGCTTTTCAACTCGCCGCAGGCCAGGTGCAGGAGCAGCCCCAGGTTGGCGGCCAACAGCAGCAGGAGCAGTTTCCAGCGGTGGGGTTTGAGTACCGAGAACATGGCCGTGATCCTTTGGCGAACGAGCAATGCGCGCCAGCACAGCAGATGTCTGTGACAGTTGGGTGACAGGGCAGGGAGGTCGAATCAGCTCAGCCTGGGACACGCGATTTTTGCGCCACCCAGCGCGTGATGCCTGGAAAATCGCCGTCGCGAGCAAGCGGAGCGCCGCCCGGCCTCTCCCACAGTAAATCTGGTTGCCTGCAAATCTTGCGTACGGCCACTAAACCTGTGGGAGCGAGCTTGCTCGCGATGCTCTCAAGTCAGAGCAAAATGCTGATCGGCCCCCTCGTATCAGAGGTCAAATCAGCTCACTGTCCCAGGAAAACCGCGCTAAACCCCCTGTTTACCGGGCCATCTGGCAGTGGCTGTCACAGAACCGTCATTCCCCACCCCTAGCGTGCCCTCCCAGTTGCCGGGCGTCTTGCCTGGCGTTATCGGACTCTTGGGGGGGACCACCATGTACCAGCGCAGCAGCCACCCGCGCAGCGGCACCGCCGGGCTTGTCAGTTTCACGCTGACCGCCCTGGCCCTGGCGATAGCCAGCGACCGCTTGCACGCCGCCGAAACCGCCGGCCAGACCGAGCACATCGAAGTGGTCGGCCAGGCTGCCAGTATCGATCAGGCGCTCAAGGAACAGCGCCGCTCCGACAGCATCAAGAGCGTGGTGCATGCCGACGGCGTGGCGCAATTGCCGGACGAGAACGTGGCCGAGGCGGTGCAACGCCTGCCGGGGATCAGCGTCGAACGCGACCAGGGCGAAGGCCGGTTTGTCAGCGTGCGGGGCCTGGGACCGGACCTCAACAGCGTGACCATCAACGGCACCCTGGTGCCCTCGCCGGAAAGCGAGCGCCGCGCCGTGGCCCTCGATGTATTGCCGGCGGAGCTGGTGCAATCGCTTTCGGTGATCAAGACCCTGACCCCGGACATGGATGCCAACTCCCTCGGTGGCACCGTGGATGTGCAGAGTCTGTCGGCCTTCGATCATCAGGGCCTGTTCTATACCGGCAGCAGCGAGGCCAGCTATGACCAGAACAGCCATCAGACCAGCCCGAAATTTTCCGGGGCGATCAGCGACCGCTTCAGCCTCGGCGATGGCATCGACAACTTCGGCGTGGCCGCGGCGCTGAGCTGGCAGAAGCGTGACTTCGCTTCGGACAACGTCGAGACCGGCGGCGCCTGGGACTTCGAGCGGGGCGCACGGCTCGAGGAGTTCGAGCAGCGTGACTACGACATCAGTCGGGAGCGCAGCGGCGGCGGCCTGAACTTCGATTACAAGCCCGACGACCTGAGCAGCTATTACCTGCGCACCCTCTACAGCCGCTACAAGGACAGCGAGACGCGCAACTCCACCAGCATCGAGTTCGCCGAGCCCCAGGCCGCCGGTGAACTGGGGGACGCCGATGGCAAGCGCAAGCTCAAGCAGCGCGAGGAAACCCAGGAAATCCAATCCTACGTGCTGGGTGGCGAGCGCCTGCTGGGCCTGTGGACCCTCAGCGGCCAGGCCGGTTACAGCCGCTCCAGCGAAGACAGCCCGGGGCACATCGCCAATGCCGCCTTCAGCGGCGCCGAGGACTTTGCCGGCAGTGGTTTCTACGACAGCGAAAAGCCGCGGCTGATCATCGGCCAGGACTTCTACAACCCCGACAACTTCAGCCTCGACAAGGTCGACTGGGAACAGCAGAAAACCACCGACACCGAGAAAAACCTGCGCCTGGACCTGGCCCGCGACTATGACCTCAGCGGGTATGCGTCGCAGGTCAAGTTCGGCGGCAAGGTCAGCCGGCGCAACAAAGACAACGACCTCGACGCCTGGGTCTATGAGGACTTCGACGACCTGGGGTTCAGTGATGAACAGCTCAACCTCAGCCAGTTCCAGAAGGGCAAGGTGCACTACCGTCTCGGCGAGTTCGGTCCGGGCATCAGTGGCAGCGCGATCAAGGACCTGATCGGCGGCCTCGACCGGGCGGACTTCTATGACGAGACCGAGTCACGGGTCAACGACTTCAAGATGAGCGAGGACATCAACGCCGGCTACCTGATGAACACCCTGGACATCGACGATTGGCGCTTCATTGCCGGCATGCGCTACGAAGGCACCGAGTTTGCGGCCAAGGGCACCGGGGTCAACGACGGCGAGTTCGAGGCCAGCGACAGCAAGAGCAGCTATCACCACTGGTTGCCCGGCCTGCACGCGCGCTACCAACTGGACAAGAACACCCAGGTGCGCGCGGCCTGGACCAAGTCCGTGGTGCGGCCGACCTTCGGTCAACTGGCGCCGGGGTTTGTCATCGACGATGACGAGGCGACCTTTGGCAACCCCAACCTCAAGCCCCTGGAGTCGAGCAACCTGGACCTGGGCATCGAGCACTACATGGGCCGTGCCGGCACGGTCTCGGCGTTCGTGTTCTACAAGGACATCCAGAACTTCGTCTACAACACCGACGTCGCCGGCAGCGGTGCCTGGGTTGATTTCTCCGAGGCCCACACCTTCACCAACGGTGACAGCGCCAAGCTCTACGGGCTGGAACTGGCCTACTCGCAGAAATACGACTGGCTGCCCGCCCCCTGGAACGGCCTGCTGCTGGGCGCCAACGCCACTTTCAGCCGTTCTGATGCGCAGATTGAAGGCTTCGACGCCGCCAGCGGCAGCAACCGCAAGCGCAGCATCGACCTGCCGAGCCAGTCGGACACCGTCGGCAACCTGATGCTCGGCTGGGAAGACGACAAGCTCAGCCTGCGCCTGTCGGCCAACTACAAGTCCGACTACCTCTATGAGCTGGCCGCGATCAACGACAAGGCCCACGACCTGCACGTGGATGCCCAGACCTTCGTTGACTTCAGTGCGCGTTACTCGCTGACCAAGAACCTGCAGGTCAACTTCGAGGCGCAGAACCTCACGGACGAGTCGTACTACGTCTACACCGGCCACGGCGCCTACAACGCCCAATACGAAGAGTACGGCCCGACCTTCAAGCTCGGCCTGACCTTTACCCATTTTTGATTCCCTGCGGACCACAGATTCGGGCAATACATCACCAAGGACTTCCATGACTATTTCGTTTTCCCCCAAGCGCTGCCTGTTGGCCGCCTTGATCTGCCTGGGCACGGGCCAGGCGTTGGCCGCCGGGCCGAAGTTGACTCTCAGCCCCTGGGCCCCCGGTCTCACTGTGGATGCACTGGCGTTCTTGCCGGCCGACCTCGGCCCGCAGCGCCTGGCGGCCAGTGAGCGCGATGGCTTGCTGTTGCTAGACGAACAAGGTGCGCCGCTGGCCAACCTGGCTGGCACTTTCAGTGGCCTGGACCGCCGGGCTGCCGGCCAGCAGGTGCTGTTGGCCAGTCTCGACAACAGTCGGCAGCAGGCACTGCTGGTCAGCCTTGATCCGCGCCAGCGGCGTTTTGGCCAGCCGGTGTATCTGCCAACGCGGGACTTTGCGGTCAATGGCCTGTGCCTGTACCGCGACGACGCCAGCAACCTGTTCCTGTTCCTGGTGGGCGAGGAGGGCAAGGGTGAGCAGTGGCTGGTGGGCCACGGTGCACAGTTGAACCCGCAACCGCAGCGGGTTCGAGGTTTGCCGCTGCCGCCTTCGGCGCAGTTCTGCCAGGTCGACGATGGCGCCAACCAGTTACTGGTCAACGAGGAAAACGTCGGCTGGTGGGCCTATCCGGCCCACTCTGAGGCCGAGGTGTTGCGGGTGCCGGTGGCCCTGCGCAAGCCCTTTGGCGATATCAGCCAGGAGGCCGGGGCCATGGCGCTGGTGCCGGGCGGCGTGGTCGGGCTCGACCCCAAGGCGGCCCAGCTGCACCTGTATCAGCAGCAGGACGCTGCCTGGAGCACCGTGGCAAAACTGCCGGTGAGTGAGTTGAAAGAACCGCAGAACCTCGCCCTGCGGGCCACCGCCAATGGCCTGCAGCTGTTGCTGCGTGATGACGACGACGGGCGTCTGTACCAGGGCGAACTGGACTGGCAGGCCAAGCCTGTGCCCTTGGCACCGGTGCTGCCGAGCGTCGGCGCGCTGGCCCAGAGTGACCCGGTCGGGCGCCAGGGCGATGCGGCGGACGATCCGGCGATCTGGATTCACCCGCAACAACCGGCCTTGAGCCGGGTCCTGGGCACCAACAAAAAGCAGGGACTGTTGGCCTATGACCTGCAAGGCAAGCTGCTTCAGGAGTTGTCGGTGGGGCGCCTGAACAATGTCGACGTGCGGCCCAACTTCAAGCTCGGCCAGCAGACGGTCGACCTCGCGGTGGCGAGTAATCGCGATCACAACAGCCTCAGCCTGTTCAGCATCGACCGCAGCAGCGGTGAGTTGCGCGAGGCCGGCGAGATCGCCACGCCGCTCAAGGACATCTATGGCATCTGCCTGTTCCAGCCCGCCAGTGGCGAGCTGTATGCAATTGCCAACGGCAAGGATGGCACCTTCCTGCAATACCGCCTGAGTGCACCCAGTGGTGTGGTGCAGGGTGAGTTGGTGCGCCAGTTCAAGGTCGACAGCCAGCCCGAAGGCTGTGTGGCCGACGATCAACGCCAGCGCCTGTTCCTCGGCGAAGAGGACGTTGGGGTCTGGGCGGTGGATGCTCGTGCCGATCAGCCGGCGCAGTTGACCAGCGTGATCAAGGTCGGCCCGCAACTGCACGCCGATGTAGAGGGCCTGGCGCTGTATCAAAGCCCGGGCCATGACTATCTGGTGATCTCCAGCCAAGGCAACGACAGCTACCTGGTGCTGGACGCCGAGCCGCCCTTCGCCTCCCGCGGGGCCTTTCGGGTCGGCCTGAATGCGCCGGCCGGCATCGACGGTGCCGCAGAAACCGACGGCCTGGAGGTCACCGCGGTCAACCTCGGCGGGGCCTGGAGCAAGGGCATGCTGGTGGTGCAGGACGGGCGCAAGCGGATGCCCGAACAGACCCAGAACTTCAAGTTCGTGCCTTGGGCCGAGGTCACCCAGGCGCTGCAATTGCCCTGACCTCGGCTGTCATCAACCTGTCATCGGTTTTTCATCGAATAGCCTGGCGGCCGTTGCACGGCAACCGCCACCGGGCACCCACCAAGGAGCTTCACCATGCAGGCCACACTGGAACACATGACCGTCTGGGGGCTGATCAGCGACGCCAGTCTGTTGGTCAAAGCCGTCATGCTCACGTTGTTGCTGGCGTCCGTACTTAGCTGGTACCTGATCATTGCCCGCAGCCGTGTGCTGCGCCAGCGCGAGCGCCAGGCCAATGCGTTTATCCAGCGCTTTCGCAGTGCCCCGGACTTGCAGCCGTTGTACCGCGAGACCGCGCAGAGCAGCGATCCTGAGGCCGGCATCGAGCCGGTGTTCCATAGCGGCCTACAGGCCTTCAGCCAACTGCGCCAGCACCCCGGCAACAATCCCGAGGTGGTGCTCGAGGGCGTGGAGCGAGCCATGTTCGTGGCCCTCAGCGAGCAGGAGATCAAGCTGGAAAAGGGCCTGCAGTTTCTCGCCACGGTCGGTTCGGTCAGCCCTTACATCGGCCTGTTCGGCACCGTGTGGGGGATCATGAACTCCTTCCTCGGCCTGTCCCAGGTGCAGCAGGCAACCTTGTCCACGGTGGCGCCGGGCATCGCCGAAGCGCTGATTGCCACCGCTATCGGCCTGTTTGCGGCGATTCCCGCGGTGATCGCCTACAACCGTTTTTCTGCACGCAGCCAGACCCTGCTGACCCGTTACTACGCCTTCGGCAATGAGCTGCAAGTACGCCTGCATCGCACGTTGCACGGCGGCTCCATCAACCTGGCCGTAGCCGCCTGAGCAGGAGAGAGCCAATGTTAGTCAGGCCGCAACGCAAACACGGGCCCAAGGCCGAAATGAACGTCGTGCCCTATATCGACGTGATGCTGGTGCTGTTGGTGATCTTCATGGTCACCGCGCCGATGCTCACCCAGGGCGTGAAGATCGAGCTGCCCAAGGTCGCCAGCGAAGCCCTGGCCACTGACAGCCGCCAACAGATCCTCACGCTGTCGGTGCAGGCTGGGGGCGGTTACTCCTGGAACCTGGGAGGGGAACTCGACACCCAGCAGCAGACCGACAGCGCGCTGACCCTGGACGAGATGCGGGCCAAGGTCACGGACATCGTTGCGGCCAACAGCCAGACCCAGGTCTATATCCGCGCCGACAAGGACGCTGGCTACGGCACGGTGGTGGCGGCCATGGCGGCGTTGCAGCAGGGCGGGGTGAGCAACCTCGGACTGGTTACCGAGGCGCCGCAATGACCAGCATGAGCATGGCCCACCCAGCCCTGGTGTTGCCACGCGCCGATCAGTCGGGGTTCTGGCGCAATAGCCTGGCGGCGGGCCTGGCAGTGGCGCTGCATGTGCTGGTCCTGGCGTTGCTGGTGCACACTTGGTCGGTGGCGCCACCAGCGCCAGCGCCGGCTGCGGTGCTGCGGACCCAATTGGTGATGTTGCCCCCGGCGCCGCCAGCCCCGGTCCCCGCCGCTGAACCGCTGCCGGCGGTGGTCGAGCCTGCACCGCCTGCGCCGGTAGTGGCCGCGCCGGTACCAGCGGCTCCGGCAGCGGTCAAACCGGCAGTCGACCCGCAGATCCAGGCCCGCAAATTGGAACAGGCGAGCCTCGCTCGCAAGCGGGTCGAAGAGCAGCGCACTCGCGAGGCCGAGCAACACCGCCAGCGCGTGGCCCAGGAGCAGCGCAGCCGCGAAGCCGAGCAGCAACGCCTGGCCCAGCAGCAGGCAGACCAGGCGCGCCAGGCAGCCGAACGCACGCGCCAGCAGGCGGCGGCCGACAGTCGTCAGTACCTGCCGTTGAGCAAGGAGGCGCCGGATTATCCGCAGCGAGCCCTGGACAAGAACATCGAGGGCGACTGCTCGGTGGAATACACCGTCAACCCCCAGGGCAAAGTGGAAAACCCGCGGGTGCTCGACGGCTGCCATCCGTTGTTCATGCGTCCGTCACTGGCGGCGGCCAACACCTTTCGCTATCAGCCACGCATGGTGGACGGTCGCGCGGTGGCTGTACCAGCGGTGCGCAATACCTTTCATTACCGGATCAAGTGAGACGCGGGGCAGGGGACTGGCGCCAGGGCGGCGCCAGTCCCGCGCAGGTCACAGTGGCGGGGTGCGCGGCGGGACCTGGCGCTTGGAACCTGTGGACTCGAACGCCGAGGCAAACCGCAGCAGCGCCGAGTCGTCATAGGCCCGACCGGCAAAGGTCAGCCCGACGGGCATGCCGATGTCCGGCATGACGCCCATGGGCACGGTGACGGTCGGCACGCCCAGGTGGCGGATCGCGAGGTTGCCGTTGGCCACCCACACGCCGTTGCTCCAGGCGATATCCGCGGCCGCCGGATCGACATCGGCATTGGCCGGCGCCACGTCGGCGACGGTGGGGAACAGCACGGCGTCGAGCCCCAGGCGGTCCATCCACTCCTCGAGGTCGATGCGCCGGGTCTGTTCCAGGCCGCGCAGGCCGTCAGGCACCGTGCTGATCTGGTCCCAGGGGGTGATGCCGCGTTCGGCCATGCGCACGTATTCGTCCATGCCGGCGACCAGGTCACCTTCGCGGTTGGGCAGGGTGCCGGGGTCGTGGGGGAAAATCAGCGCACCGTCGACGTCCACCAGGCGCTGCAACTGCGGATCGCCGTTGGCCTGCAGGAAATCGTCGAAGGCCCAGGCTGTCAGGTCCCACAGTTCGTGATGGAGGAACTCCTTGGACACCAGGCCGCGGGTAAACACGGTCGGCGCGCCGGGGCGATCGCCTTCGCAGTTGGAGACCAGCGGGAAGTCCACCTCGAGGACTTCTGCACCAGCCGCTTCCAGGGCCTGGCGTGCCTCTTGCCAGAGACCGATCACCGACTCGCGGGTGTGGATGCGCTGCCCGGTCGGGCCACCGATTCCCGGCGCGGCGCTGGTCCCGGCCTCCGGGTCGGCATTGATGAACATACGGGGCACGCCGAAGCGTTTGCCGGCGAGGGCTGCGGCGTTGGCGGCCAGTGCCGGGTAGGACGCCGGACGCACCGAGGCCACGCTGGGGATCGGCACCCAGGGTTGCAGGCGCCACAGGTCGCCACGGGTATCGGGGTCCTCGGCGACCACGATGTCGAGGACTTCCAGCAGGTCGGCCATGGTGCGGGCAAAGGGCACCACCACGTCCATGGTCGGGGTCAGCGGCCAGTTGCCGCGCACCGAGATCACCCCGCGCGATGGCGTGTAGGCACACAAGCCATTGTTCGACGCCGGCCCACGACCGCTCGACCAGGTTTCCTCGGCCAGGCCGAAGGCGGCAAAACTGGCGGCGGTCGCAGTGCCGGCACCGTTGGAGGAGCCGGAGGCGAAGGGCGCGGTGAGGTAGGCGGCGTTGTACGGGCTTTCGGCGCGGCCGTAGACCCCACGCTGCATGCCGCCATTGGCCATGGGCGGCATGTTGGTCTTGCCCAGGCAGATTGCGCCGGCGCCGCGCAGCCGTTCGATGGTGAACGCATCGCGGTAGGCGATCAAATTGGCGAAGGCCGGGCTGCCGGAGGCGGCGGTGAGGCCCTTGACCAGGTAGCTGTCCTTGGCGGTGTAGGGGATGCCATCCAGCGGTCCGAGTGTCTGGCCCTTGGCGCGCCGCTCATCGCTGGCCCGGGCTTCCTGCAGCGCGTCCGGGTTGGCCACCACCACGGCATTCAGCGCGGTGGGGGTGTCGGCGCCATCGTAGGCGGCGATTCGCGCAAGATAGGCCTGGACCAGCTCAACCGAAGTTGTCCGGCCGGATTCGAGCGCAGCCCGCAGCTGCGCAATGGATACCTCGGTGACCTCAAACTGCTGTTTCATATCGGCTCTCGTTGCACTGTATTACCCGCCAGGGTCCGGGCTTGCGCCCTGAGCGGGCTATTTAACACCAAGGCGCGGCTAAAAGAAGCAGGCCAAGGTTTTTTCGCGGCGTGTCACGCCAAGGGAAGGCCGCCTTCGCCCACCTGTGCAATCCGCCAATTGCGATCGCGCCCTGGATTGGCTTAATATACGAAACGTATACATTTCATATTGAGTTACGCCATGGGTATCGTAAAAATTTCCGAAGGCATGCATGAGAACCTGCGTGTCGCCAGTGATGCGCTCAGTCGCTCGATCAACGCCCAGGCCGAGCACTGGATGCGTATCGGCATGTTGAGTGAGTTGCATCCCAACCTCGACCACAGCGATATCTGCCGTTTGCTGATTCGTGCCGAACAGGCCGGTGGCCTCGACTTGAACCAACTGTGCGCACCGGCGGACCAGGCCTTGAGCCCGGCAGTGCGGGCGGTCGGGGGGACCTCGCGATGAGTGCGAAAGTCCCGCTCAATACCCCGGCACAGATCGCCCAGTCGCGTACGGCCGGGATGCTCGCCGCCGAAGTGCTGGCGATGATCACCCCGCACGTCAAGGCGGGGGTCACCACCGATCAACTGGATAAAATCTGCCACGACTACATCGTCAACGTGCAGCAAGCCATTCCCGGCAACGTCGGTTATCACGGTTTCCCGAAAACCGTATGCACCTCGGTCAACCAGGTGGTCTGCCATGGCATTCCCTCGGGCAAGGCCCTGCAGGACGGCGACATCCTCAACATCGACATCGCGGTGGTCAAGGACGGCTGGTACGGCGACACCAGCCGCATGTACTTCGTCGGCGAACCCAGCGCGGACGCCCGGCGCCTGGTCGAGACCACCTATGAAGCCATGTGTGCGGGGATCCGCACCGTGCGCCCGGGCTCGACCCTGGGTGACATCGGTCATGCGATCCAGACCGTGGCCCACCGCGAGGGCTACAGCGTGGTGCGCGAGTACTGCGGTCACGGTATCGGCAAGGTCTATCACGACGAGCCGCAGGTGCTGCACTACGGCCATCCCGGCCAGGGCCTGATCCTCAAGCCGGGGATGATCTTCACCATTGAGCCGATGCTCAACGCCGGCAAACCCCACACCCGCACCCTGGGCGATCGCTGGACGGTGGTGACCAAGGATCACTCACTTTCGGCACAGTGGGAGCACATGGTGGCGGTGACCGCCGATGGCTTCGAGGTGCTGAGCCCCTGGCCGGACACCCCGGCCGGGTTTGCCCCGATTGTTTGATCGCGGGGCCTGGCGCTCAGAAAAGCCCGTGGGTGGCTGGCGGGCTTGGCTAGACTTCAGGATCGAGCCCTGACCTGATCCGAGTTGCCCATGACCCTTGAACTGCTGCGCGCCGATGCTTCCCGTGTGGATCAAGTTGCCGGCCTGTTCGATGCCTACCGAGGTTTCTACGGCCAGCCAGCGAACCTGCCTCAATCGCGGCAGTTCCTCGCCGAGCGCCTGGCCCGCGACGAGTCGGTGATCTTCTATGTGCAGGATGCGTCCGGCCAGGCGCTGGGTTTCGTGCAGCTGTACCCCAGTTTCTCCTCGATCGATGCCCATCGCACCTGGCTGCTCAGCGACCTGTTCACCGCCTCCCAGGCCCGCGGGCGCGGAGTAGGGAGCTTGTTGATGAACGCCGCCCGGGAGTTCGCCGTGGCCACCGGGGCCAAGGGTTTGGTCCTGGAAACTGCCACGGACAACCACACTGCGCAGCGCCTCTACGAATCGCTGGGCTACGTCCGCGACCCGGGCTACTACACCTATTGCCTGGACCTGAAATAACCCGGCACCGGGCCCATCCGGCACTGTGCTACTCGCTCAAGGCCTCCATGGTGGTTACCAAAATCCGGATGCATACCTTCGCTCAGCCTGCCGATGGGGCAGGTGGATCAAGAGCTGCAGGCGAGCTAACGCTCGGCCTGTTGAGTGGCAAGGGCGGGCGAGGCGGCCTACCGGCCTGCTTTTCCCTGGTGTATGAATCTCCCCTGTGGGAGCGGGCTTGCCCGCGATGGGGCCATCCCGGATTACCGCAATCTATGGGCACGCCGTAAATCCTGTGGGAGCGAGCTTGCTCGCGATGGTCGTCAACGTTGACGCGCACTGCCTGATGCACCGCGCCGTCCTTGCGATTATCGCTGGCAAGCCAGCTCCCACAGGTCCCTGCATATACCGGACACTGTGGAGCGGGTGCCCGCTTGCGGCTTGCTCGCGATGGGGCCATCCCGGATTACCGCAATCTATGGGCACGCCGTAAATCCTGTGGGAGCGAGCTTGCTCGCGATGGTCGTCAACGATGCCGCGCACTGCCTGATGCACCGCGCCGTCCTTGCGATTATCGCTGGCAAGCCAGCTCCCACAGGTCCCTGCATATACCGGACACTGTGGAGCGGGCGCCCGCTTGCGGCCTGCTCGCGATGGGGCCATCCCGGATTGCTGCAATCTATGGGCACGCCGTAAATCCTGTGGGAGCGGGTGCCCGCTTGCGGCTTGCTCGCGATGGTCGTCAACGATGCCGCGCACTGCCTGGATGAACGAAGTGACCAAAAAATGCGTGCTGCCTTAGCCTCAGAACGCTTGGACCAGGATTATGGCACCGCTATACCCATTCCCTTGTCACCTCACTTCCCTCCACCAGGCCCGGTAGAAGCGATTTGGCGTAGACTGCGGCGAGCACATTCTCTTGCCTGTCCGAGATGGATCCTCCATGCACAACCCGGTTTCGCCGCGCCCCCTCTGGAAAACCTACCTGCTGTTCCTCGCCCCGATGGTGCTGTCGAATTTCCTGCAGTCGATGTCGGGCACGGTCAACAGTATTTACATCGGTCAGATGCTTGGTACCCAGGCGCTGGCGGCGGTGTCCGGGATGTTCCCCATCGTGTTTTTCTTCATTGCCCTGGTGATCGGCCTGGGCGCTGGAGCCGGGGTGTTGATTGGGCAGGCCTGGGGCGCGCGTGAGCCGGCGATGGTCAAGGCCATCGCCGGCACCACGCTGCTGCTGGGGGCGCTGATCGGCCTGGTCGCGGCGCTGCTCGGCAGTGTGTTCGCCCGGCAGGCATTGCAGGGCTTGGGCACCCCGGCGGACGTGCTGGAGGATGCGGTCGCCTACGCCCGCGTGATGATGTGGACCATGCCGCTGCTGTTGGTGTTTGTGCTGTTCACCCAGTTGTTGCGCGGGGTCAGCGATACGCTGTCGCCGCTGTTGGCGCTGGTGGTCTCGACCTGCATTGGCCTGTTGCTGACGCCGGCGTTGATTCGCGGCTGGTTCGGCTTGCCCGAGATGGGGATTCAGAGTGCGGCGTGGGCCGGGCTGGCGGGTAACCTGGCGGCGATGCTGTGGTTGGTCTGGCACTTGAACCGCAAGGCTCATGTGCTGGCCCCGGATCGTGCGTTGCTGGCCGCGATGCGCCTGGACCGGGTGATCCTGGCCAAAGTGCTGCGGATTGGCTTGCCCACGGGGCTGCAGATGGTGGTGATTTCGCTGTCCGAACTGGTGATCCTGGCGCTGGTCAACCAGCACGGCTCCCAGGCCACGGCGGCGTACGGCGCGGTCACGCAGATCGTCAACTACGTGCAGTTTCCCGCGCTGTCGATCGCCATCACCGCCTCGATCCTCGGGGCCCAGGCCATTGGTGCCGGACGCGTCGAGCGCATTGGCCCGATCCTGCGCACGGGCCTGTTGATCAACGTCTGGTTGACTGGCGGCCTGGTGCTGCTGGGCTACCTGTTGTCGCACTGGCTGCTGGGGTTGTTCATCACGGAACCGGCGACCCAGGCGCAGGCCCAGCATCTGCTGCACATCATGCTCTGGAGCATGCTGGTGTTCGGCTTCCAGTCGGTGATCGGTGGGATAATGCGGGCCAGCGGTACGGTGCTGGTGCCGGTGGCGATCTCGCTGTTTTGCATCCTCGGTGTCGAGTTGCCGGTGGCCTACCTGCTCAATGCACGTTTCGGTCTGCCTGGGGTGTGGATGGCCTTTCCAGTGGCCTACCTGAGCATGCTGGCACTGCAGACTGCCTACTACCGGCTGGTGTGGCGCCATCAGAAGATCGAACGCCTGGTGTAAGGCAAGCGCCCGTGCCGTCGTTACGGCCGGGCGGCTGTCGTTTGCGTTTACTTCGGCGCCGCGGTGGTGCGCAGATACGGCAGGTGGATGTCCAGGCTGCCGTACTTGTCCCGGGCCTGCTCATCGTTGAGCGCCAGGGCGACGATTACATCCTGTCCCGCCTGCCAATTGGCCGGAGTCGCCAGCGGTACGTTGTAGGTCAACTGCAAGGCATCCAGGGCGCGCAGCACCTCGGCAAAGTTACGCCCGACGGACATCGGGTAGGTCATCGACAACTTGAGTTTCTTGTCCGGGCCGATGATGAATACCGAACGCACCGTGGCGGTGTCGGCGGCCGTCCGGCCATCGGGCAGGTAGGCTTCGGCGGGCAGCATGTCGAACGCCTTGGAGACAGCCAGGCCCTCGTCGGCAATGATCGGGAAGTCGGCCCTGGCGCGGCAGAAGCCTTCGATGTCGGTCTTCCACTGGGTGTGCGAGTCGGCACTGTCCACGGACACGCCGATCACCTGGGTACCACGCTTGGCCCATTCGGCGGCCAGTTGCGCCACCGCGCCGAATTCGGTGGTGCATACCGGGGTGAAATCCTTGGGATGAGAAAACAGGATCGCCCAGCCCGAGCCGATCCAGTCATGGAACTGGATCGGGCCCTGGTCCGTGTCGGCGCTGAAGTCGGGGACGAGGTCGTTGATGCGCAATGCCATGGGAGTCTCCTTGAGTCGTGGGATGAGGTACAGGCCTGACTCAGCCTAGTCGGGATTTGCCGCCTGGCCCGGCAGCCGCAAACCGTTCGTCATCTCGCCCGCACCCCGGCGCATGGCCGCCTTCCAACGAGTACGGCCCAGGCTTTCTGGACCTCAATCGGTGAGGTGACTATGTCTACTGACTCGAGTTTCCAGGACGAACCCCTGGACGATGATCCATCCACTGCCGATCCGGCACCGGAGGACGATCCTCGGTTGTCCGATCCGCTGGCGCGTCCGGATGTGGTACCTCGCAAACGGCCTGAGGACTGGAACGAACCCAGCGAGGGCGATGGCATTCCCAGCGACAAGGATATGCCGCTGCCCAATGACTGATCACTCCTTGAGCCACACGCCTGGCGGGGCCTGGTGCCCCTCAGGCGTCTTGAATGAGGTGCACGATGATGTCCATGTTTACCCCGAATGAACCCAGCCCCAGTGACCCACCGGATCCGGCCCGGCAACACGATCCGGTGACTGACCCCAACGTCAATGGCGATCCCGATCGCCAGGACCAGGGCACTGATGTCGAGCGTCCGATGGACCCGGATGCGCCCGGCGCCAACCCCCAGGTACCATCGCCTGACGAGCCGACGCCGTTGTCGGATGACCGGCGTTAAGGCGCGTGGTTTATGGCGTGCCGAACAGGCTGGTCCAGTAGATGCCGGCGTCACTTTTCGGGTCCACCGCATAGGCCGCGCCCAGCTCGCTGAATTGCGGGTTCATCAGGTTGGCGCAGTGCCCGGGGCTGGACAGCCAGCCGTCGAGCACTTTGCGCGGGGTGTCCTGGCCGGCGGCGATGTTCTCGCCCACCAGTTGGCCGCTGTAGCCGGCCAGTTCCGCGCGGTCGCCGGGAGTGCGGCCGTCGCGGTCCTTGTGATCGAAGAAATTGTTGTTGGCCATCGACCGGCTGTGATCCTGGGCGGCAGTGGCGAGCGTGGCGTTCCAGGCCAGGGGCGTGGTGGCGCTGAATGCCTGGGTGCCGCACTGGCGCGGTTGGGCGCGGGCGCTGTTGATCAACTCCAGGAGCTTCTGGCCTTCGGTTTGCCAATCCCCCAGGCGTCCACTCAATAGCGGCCGCGCCAGGACGATGCGCCATGTCGGGCCAGCGCGGCTGACCCCGATATCGACGAACTGCGGGTCGAGCACCACCTGGCAAAAACTTTCCTGCACCGCTTTCATCGCCGCCTGGGCATTGAGTGGGCCCTTGAGGGTGATCGCCTGCACGTTGACCATCGGGTACGCCGCGCGGGCCATGGCCTGTTGCAGGTCGCCGAGATTGCTGTCGGGGGACAGTACCAGTCGCGGGTCGGCCGCCAGCGCAGGCAGTTCGCCGGCGGCCTGGCCCGCGCAGCGCTGGATCTGGCTGCGATAGGTGTTGATCGACTCCACCAGTTGGCTTTCCTCGGTGGCCGCCGCGCTGTTGGCAAAGCCGATTGCCAGCGACAACGTGGCAAGACGCAAAATGGATGACAGGACGCGCATGGAAGTCTCCCTTGAACTGACTGGGCACATGATGCGCGATCTTGCCCCGGGTCGCGCAATGGGTTTTTACTTCGCAGCTACGCTTAAGCCTGTCAATCGGCCGCAGTGTCGACTGTTTGGGCCCGTCGCCAATCTATCAGCAGGGTGCGCTCATGCGTTGCATCTGGATGGTCAGTGGTTTGCTATTCGCGCTCCTGGGTAGTCAGGCAGTCGCGGCACAAACGGCGCAAAAACCGGCCGCGGTGGTCGAGGACAAGGCCGAGGTCCTCGAGCAGAAAGTCGTCGACAAGGCCGGGACGGCTCCGGTGCCCAAGACCCAGGCCATCACCCCCAGCGAGGTGCAGGTGGTCGATCCGGTAGGCAAGGCGCCGCTGGATGATGCCATCACCTGCCTGTCGCGGACGATCTACTGGGAGGCTAAGGGTATCTCCACGGCCGACATGGAAGCGGTGGCCAGCGTGGTGATGAACCGCCTGGGCCATGAAGGTTTTCCCGACACCGTGTGTGGCGTGGTCAAGCAGGGCGTCGAGACCCGCGCCTGCCAGTTTTCCTGGTGGTGCGACGGTCGCTCGGATCAGGTCCGGGAGGAGGGCGAGTACACCGAGGCCAAGGAGATCGCGCGCAAGGCCCTCAACCAGCAACTCAAGGACCGCACCCTGGGCGCCTTGTATTTCCATGATCGCAATGTGAAACCCGACTGGTCGCGCACGTACATCAAGACCGCCGAGACCGGTAAGTTTCTGTTCTACAAGCCGCGTAATGGCACGGCGCAGTAAGGGGCCAATTTAAACGGTTTTTGCCAATGGCCGCTGCAGGCGCTAATCAAGCGGTTTTGCGGGTTCGTTGAGCGCCGCACCTGAGGTAGAATGCCGCGGCACGGAGGCTCGCGGCCTCGGGGATCATGGGCATCCGGCGTCTTCAGGCGTTGGGTGTGAGTGCCGCGAAGCGGTTGACGGGCGTATTTGAGCAAGCGGGTCTACTCTGTTTAATCACTGCGCTTGAAGTTGTATCCGAAATTAGTGTCACCCATGTAGCTGAAGCCAATGACTTACAAGAAAGTCAGCACGGGAGGGGCCTAAACGTGAAGTCGACAGTGTTTGTCGGCCTTATATGTTCACCCACCGATCTTCCTGAGTGCGGGGTTCGTCGGCATGCGCCAGTGCATGTTGCCAGCCAGGGCGCCTCATGATCGTGAACGGGGTGAATGGCGTTCTATCCTAGGTATTACCGAATGTTAAAAAAAATGAACAAGGGGCTACTTGGCCTGGCCATGTCGATGGCCCTGATGCCTGTGCATGCAGCTGAAACCAAAAAAGTCGATGTGCTGCTGATCGGTGGCGGCATCATGAGTTCCACCCTGGGTGTCTGGCTCAACGAACTTGAGCCTGGCCTGTCGATGGAGATGGTCGAGCGTCTCGACGGCGTCGCCCTGGAAAGCTCCAACGGCTGGAACAACGCCGGTACCGGCCACTCCGCCCTGGCTGAGCTGAACTACACGCCGGAAGACAAGAACGGCAAGGTCGAAATCCCCAAGGCCATTGAAATCAATGAAGCCTTCCAGATTTCCCGTCAGTTCTGGGCCTGGCAGGTCAAGAACGGCGTCCTGAAAGATCCTCGTTCGTTCATCAACTCCACGCCACACATGAGCTTTGTGTGGGGCGACGACAACATCAAGTTCCTCAAGAAGCGCTACGAAGCCCTGCAGGCCAGCCCGCTGTTCGCTGGCATGCAGTACTCCGAAGACCCGGCCCAGATCAAGCAATGGGTCCCGCTGATGATGGAAGGCCGTGATCCGAACCAGAAGATCGCCGCCACCTGGTCGCCCCTGGGCACCGACGTCAACTTCGGCGAGATCACCCGCCAGTTCGCCGGTTACCTGCAGACCAAGCCGAACTTCTCGCTGAAAGTGTCGAGCGAAGTCGAAGACATCGCGCGCAACGAGGACGGCACCTGGCGTGTGTCCTACAAGAACCTGAAAGACGGTAGCGAAACCCAGACCGACGCCAAGTTCGTGTTCATCGGCGCTGGTGGCGGTGCCCTGCACCTGCTGCAGAAGTCCGGTATCCCGGAAGCCAAGGAATATGCCGGTTTCCCGGTGGGTGGTTCGTTCCTGGTCACCGAGAACCCGACCATTGCCCAGCAACACCTGGCCAAGGCCTACGGCAAGGCGTCGGTTGGCGCACCGCCGATGTCGGTTCCGCACCTGGATACCCGCGTGCTGGATGGCAAGCGCGTGATCCTGTTTGGCCCATTCGCGACCTTCTCCACCAAATTCCTCAAGGAAGGCTCGTACTTCGACCTGCTGACCAGCACCACCACCCACAACTTCTGGCCAATGACCAAGGTGGGCATCGAGCAGTACCCACTGGTTGAATACCTGGCCGGTCAGTTGATGCTGTCGGACGCCGACCGCATGAACGCCCTGAAGGAATACTTCCCGAACGCCAAGGCTGAAGACTGGCGTCTGTGGCAGGCCGGTCAGCGCGTGCAGATCATCAAGCGTGACGAAGAGAAGGGCGGCGTGCTGAAGTTGGGCACCGAGATCGTGGCTTCGCAAGACGGCAGCATCGCCGGTTTGCTGGGCGCATCGCCAGGCGCTTCGACCGCAGCACCGATCATGCTCAGCGTGCTGGAGAAGGTCTTCAAGGACAAGGTGGCGACCCCGGCCTGGCAGGAAAAACTGCACCAGATCGTGCCGAGCTACGGTACCAAGCTCAACGATGATCCAGCCCGTGTAGCCCAGGAATGGGCTTACACCAGCGAGGTCCTGCAACTGGATCCGCCGCCGGCGATCAACCCGTCCCTGGCGCCGGCTGCAACCCCGGCAGCCCCGGCCAAGCCTGTGCCGAGCAACCCAGCGGCCGACATGGCGCTGTAAGACCTTGGGCGCCCTTCAGCCCGTTTGAGGGGCGCGCAGGTTTTCAATCGATGTGAAAAAGCCCAGCTTAGTGCTGGGCTTTTTTGCGTTTGGCCTGCACAAGGCTCGCAGAAAAACCGGTCCACGCTCACCAGCGCCCGCTGAGTGGGCGCCGGTCACGTATGATGGCCGCTTTAGCCGCCCGTCATTCAAGGAACCCCCATGGCACTGAGTAAACGCGAACAGGCGCACATCGAGCGGCGCCTGATCGCTACCCTGACCGAGGCTTGCGAAACGGCCAAGGCCGAGATTGTCGGCTTCTGTTGGTTGACCCACGAGGTCGACTATCAACGGTTTCCCGCCAGCCTGCGGGTGACCTGGGTGTTCGAGACGCAGGCCCAGCTGGATCGGGCACTGGCCCGCGGTGAGGGTGAGCGCATGCTCGAGCTGACGGCAGTCGCATTGCGCGAGGCCGAGGTGCCAATCCAGCAGGTTGCAGCTCACGTGCAGTTCGCCTGCGAAGCGCTGCGTGGTTGAACCATGGCCAAGGACATCGAGAACCCGTGCATTGCCGTCTGCCAGTTGAGCGGCGAGTTGTGTGTCAGCTGCGGCCGGACCAAGGACGACATCCGCCAATGGAAACGCATGAAGCGCCCGGAAAAGATGGCGGCGGTGCAACGGGCCACGCTGCGTTTGAAGAAACTAAAAAAATCCAGCTGAACTGACTACCCGCTCTTTTTGGTGGGAGAGAGTCGGGCGGCGCTCCGTCTGCCCGCGATGGTCGTCAACGATGACGCGTACAGGCTGACACCCAGCAGCGCCCTCAGGCTTTTCGCGGGCAAGCCCGCTCCCACAGGTTCAGTGGGTGCATGCAGGATTTGCAAGCACCGCAAATTACTGTGGGTGCATGCAGGATTTGCAAGCACCGCAAATAACGGTGGGAGCGGGCTTGCCCGCGATGGTCGTCAACGATGACGCGTAAAGTCTGACACCCCGCAGCGCCCTCAGGCTTTTCGCGGGCAAGCCCGCTCCCACAAGTTCTGTGGGTGTATGCGGGATCTGCAAGCACTGCAAAGTACTGTGGGAGCGGGCTTGCCCGCGATGGTCGTCAACGATGACGCGTGCAGTCTGACACCCAGCGGCGCCCTCAGGCTTTTCGCGAGCAGGGCCGCAAGCGGGCACCCGCTCCTACAGGTTCTGTGGGTGTATGCGGGATCTGCAAGCACTGCAAATTACTGTGGGAGCCGGCCTGCCCGCGATGGTCGTCAACGATGACGCGTACAGTCTGACACCCAGCAGCGCCCTCGGGCTTTTCGCGGGCAAGCCCGCTCCCACAGGTTCAGTGGGTGCATGCAGGATTTGCAAGCACCGCAAATAACGGTGGGAGCGGGCTTGCCCGCGATGGTCGTCAACGATGACGCGTACAGTCTGACACCCAGC
>NZ_CATKPN010000051.1:0-50769 GCF_949767245.1 Pseudomonas sp. IT-P176 | reverse complement strand
TTCAAAAGTGAGCCGCCGTCAGGCGGAACCATAGGAGGCCGTTACCGAAGAAATGGATATGTACTCGACCTAATCCAACACCCCGGCCAGCCCACAGGCCGCTACAAAGTTGTGTAGATACCTATGCCGCGATGGGCACGCCGCAGTATCGGATCAATCCATCGAGCCGTAACGCTTCGCCGCTTCAATCGCCAGGCCGCTGCCGATGCTGCCAAAGATGTTGCCTTCGACATGGCGGGCGTTCGGCAGCATGGCCGAGACGCTGTTGCGCAGGGCCGGAATCCCGCTCGAACCGCCAGTGAAGAATACCGTGTCTACCTGGTCGACACTGACGTTGGCGTCCAGCAACAGTTGGCTGACACTGTTGCGCACGCGCTCCAGCAGCCCATCGATGGCTGACTCGAACAACGCCCGGCTCAGCTCCACGCTCAACCCCGGCTCGATGCGGTCCAGCGGCACGTGGCGGCTGTCGGCATGGGTCAGCTGGATCTTGGTTTCTTCCACTTCCATCGCCAGCCAGTGCCCGGCGCGCTGCTCGATCAGTTTGAACAGGCGGTCGATGCCACCGGTGTCCTCGATGTCATAGCGCATGCTGCCCAACGCCAGCTGGGATTTTTGCGAGTACACCGAGTTGATGGTGTGCCAGGTTGCCAGGTTCATGTGCTGGCTGGTGGGCATATAGGCGCCGCTTTTCATCCGGCTGCCGTAGCCGAACAGCGGCATCACGCCTTGCAGGCTCAGTTGCTTGTCGAAGTCGGTCCCGCCGACGTGCACGCCGCCGGTGGCGAGGATGTCGTCCTGGCGCTGGTCCAGGCCGCGGCGCTCGGGTGACAGGCGCACCAGCGAGAAGTCGGAGGTACCGCCGCCGATGTCGACAATCAGCACCAGCTCTTCACGCTCGATGGTCGACTCATAGTCGAAGGCAGCCGCGATCGGCTCGTACTGGAACGACACTTCCTTGAAGCCAATGGCGCGTGCCACATCCACCAGGGTGTCTTCGGCTTCCTTGTCGGCCATCGGGTCGTCATCGACGAAGAACACCGGCCGGCCCAGCACCACTTCTTCGAATTCCCGACCGGCGGCGGTCTCGGCGCGCAGCTTCAACTGGCCGATGAACAGGCCCAGCAGGTCCTTGAACGGCATCGCCGTGCCCAGGACGCTGGTGTCGTGCTTGATCAGCTTGGAACCCAGGAGGCTCTTGAGGGAACGCATCAGGCGCCCTTCGTAGCCTTCCAGGTACTCGTGCAGCGCCAGACGGCCGTACACCGGGCGGCGTTCCTCGATGTTGAAGAACACCACCGAAGGCAGGGTGATCTTGTCGTCCTCCAGCGCGATGAGCGTTTCCATGCCAGGGCGCAGCCAGCCGACAGTGGAGTTGGACGTGCCGAAGTCGATACCGCAGGCACGAGCTGGAGATGCGTTTTTCATGTCTTTCTGGTTCCGGTTAAAAAACGGCCGCGCAGTGTATGTCAGTGCGACGCAGAATCGAAGGCCGACTATCCGCTAAATCTCAGCTTTAAGTGCCTTGAAAGACTATCCTTGCTCCCCAAACTTACAGGCATGGCTTGGCAGCCACTGCGCGATCAACGGATTCGCCCGGCTGCCGATAAACTTCTGCTGCGCTGTCCGGTCACAACCTTGAGATCGGTCAAGCCCGCTGCGCCCCGCTGGTGCATGCTGGCAGACGGCGCGATATCGATAACGGATGGTGATTCCCGCGATGGACTTCAAAGACTATTACAAGATTCTCGGTGTCGAACCGACCGCTGACGACAAGACGATCAAGGCCGCCTATCGCAAGCTGGCGCGTAAATATCACCCTGACGTCAGCAAGGAAAAAGACGCCGAAGCCAAATTCAAGGACGCCTCGGAAGCCTATGAGGCGCTGAAAAGTGCCGACAAGCGCGCCGAGTACGACGACCTGCGCCGTTATGGCCAGCATGGGCAGCCGTTCCAGGGCCCGCCTGGCTGGCAGAGCCGTGGTGGTTTTGGCGGCGCGCAGGACAGCGGCGACTTCTCGGACTTCTTCAGTTCGATCTTCGGTAACCGTGGCCCAGGCTTCGGTGGTGCACAGTCTGGCCGCAGCGCCGGTCGGCGAGGGCAAGACGTGGAAATGGAACTGGCGGTCTTTCTCGAAGAGACCCTGTCGAACGAGTCGAAGAAGATCAGCTTCCAGGTGCCGCAATACAACGCGGCTGGCCAGCACGTCAGCAACACGGCCAAGAGCCTCAACGTGAAGATCCCCGCCGGCGTGACCGACGGCGAGCGCATCCGCCTCAAGGGCCAGGGCGCACCGGGGATCGGTGGCGGCGCCAATGGCGACCTGTACCTGACGATTCGTTTTGCGCCGCACCCAAAATTCGACGTCGAAGGCGAAAACCTGATCATCACCTTGCCGCTGGCGCCGTGGGAACTGGCCTTGGGAGCCGAAGTGGCGGTGCCGACCCTGACCGGCAAGATCAACCTCAAGGTCCCGGCCGGCAGCCAGAACGGCCAGCGCATGCGCGCCAAAGGCCATGGCCTGCTGAACAAGGCGGGCGAGCGCGGGTACCTGTTCGTGCAGCTCAAGGCCGTGATGCCCAAGACCTGCGACGAGGAGGTCAAGGCGCTGTGGCAGGAACTGGCGAGCAAAGCCGCGTTCAACCCGCGTGAGTACTTCTGATCGAGCACATTCGCGTTCCAGAACCTGGAGTAACTGACAATGAGCAGTCCCCTGATCGTTCAACTGGACATGGCGCAATTCTGTGAGGCGACCGATTTACCGGACGTCTACGTGATCGAAATCGTCGAGCACGGCATCCTCGAACCTCAGGGCGCCCAGCCCAAGGACTGGCGTTTCAACGACTACGAACTGGCGGTCGCCAAGCGCGCCGCCAAGTTGCGCCACGACCTGGAACTGGAGTGGGAAGGCGTCGCCCTGGCGCTCGACCTGCTCGAAGAAGTGCAGCAACTGCGCGCCGAAAACCAGATGCTCAAGCAACGCCTGGCGCGGTTGGTGGTGGAGTAAGTGTTCTATTCCCTTCGCGTTCTGATACTGCCTTGAATCATCGACAAACTGACTTTTTGCACACTGCGCTGCCTGGGGTTTCCGCTGCGGTCGTAAGTTACGGAATATTCGCGGGTGGCGCCACTTGGTAGTGTTCTCGGCGGCGGAACGGGTGCGAGTAGAGGCTCATAGGGGGGGCTGTCCCAGATCTGACGGGAACTACTAGGTTCTCCAGGTTGCTGGTCGGGACTAAGAATACCTACTTGCCCACCGGTATCATTAAAGCGGGGTAACTGTCTCTTTGGTGGAATCGGCGGAGGAGCTTCACTCCGAATTGCGTGATCAGGAAAGTTGCGAGTGGTTTCACCCGAGTGCTTCCTGACCAATGGCGGCGTAGTTTGGGGCGCAGCCCCGCCAGGGAAGTTTGGATTGCTAATGCCCGTTTGCATTTGGTTGGCAGGCGAGACGAGGGGAGTATCCGTAGAAGTTAGTAAAGGGGTTACGCTAGAGGTGCTGGAGGTCCTAGCCAGTGAGGTACGGCGGCTGGAGAGAAAATCCATCCACTTAATATGCCCCGTCGGATCCGAAAAGTTCACCGGATCCCCCTCGCAATACGTATACGCATTCAACCCACCTCGTCCAAACGGGCTCCAACTGTCTGGGCTATGAAAACGCATCAATATCGGGTTGTAAGCGCGGTAGCCATTGCCTAGCAAGTACCAGCCCAGTCGCGCTTCGCGCAGTTCACCGTTAAAACCCAGCCCCGTCGTAACTACCTGTTGTCCGGATTGCTGGCCGTAAGGAGGGTAAGCGATAGGGTTGGTCCGATCCGCCGTAATCTCAGCGATGATCGAGCGTTTGTTATCGGTGGCCAGCAGCAGGGTTCGTGCCTGGCGCGAGCCGTCGTTACTGTCAGATCGAGAGTGGGTCATGACCGGTCTTCCTTGTGAAGAGGTGCGACGCGAATCAATTTTACCGATAACGCATAACGCGGGTAACTAGCAGAACTGCTAGTAAAGCGTCACCCTTGCCACCGAAATGCACCCGTCATATCAAATCGGACCGTTCGTCGAAGGTGCTCGACATGCAAATACTACCAGGGCACCACCTCAGAACAGGAAGTAATGCTGCGCCATTGATAATGGTATCTGTCGGCTTATTGCGCGGTGCATCCGGGCGGGTGGTATATAAGTACTTTCGGTATTCGGATAGTCGAAGATTAGCTCGTTATTTGGCAGGTTTCCTTGCAGCTATTTGGTTTATTTATCGGCTCGGCTTTTTAGTAAGTTTGGTGCTCTTGAAAATAACGTGAGTGGACCAGACGATGGCTGAGTTAAATAAACCGTTTGCAAGTAGTGCTGAAACTGCGCTCGCTGAGGATAAAGGGCCTCACTATGATTATGTAAAGAATAAACTGCCTGCCTGGCTTTTGCAGGCAACACCACAAAGACGCAGGGAACTGCGCGATGCCGGGTTGGCTAGGCCCAGCCGGCACGAAGCTGCAACCCAGGATCACCAGGCTGCTTTCAAGCGTAGCAGTCGGCAGAGTTACGCTACGCAAAATACGCTCGATCAGATGCTGGTTAACCTGCAGGACGTCAAGGCCTTTTCCCGCCCACTCCTGACGGCTGCAATTATGCAGAAGTTCAACGTTGCGGTGGATGTTGATACTACGCAGTTGGTGTACGCGGTCGCGAACCCCGAACCCTTTGGCAACGATATTCGATTAACCAGCAGCTTGCTGGATGCAGCCTTGCATAACTTCACCGAAGCTGACGAAGCTGACACTTATGGTGAGACGCGCAGTAGCAGTAGTGTGTTGCTTGTTTCACCGCAAGGAAGGTTGCCGTTTACCGTTGAACAGTTTGCAGCGTTGTCTCGACAGTTGGACCTGGGTGCCAAGTATCAGGCGCATATCAAGAGCGCACTGGGTATCGCCGAGGTCGTGGCTGAAGGTGTCTTGAAGGCCAGGGTCATACTGAGTCAACAGCATGCGTTCAGTGCGGCCATCGATCTTGCGCGAATGCAGGGTGATATCGACAGGGTCACACCCGATTCAACTATTTATAACCTGCTTATCCAGGTCCGGGACAACCTCAATGACCTGACTCTGGATGACAAGCCTGTGCAATTCAACGGGCTGAAACTGCTCGGGGAAACCGAGTTGATCGGCGTGGTACTGATTGGGCCGGACCGCATCAGCAGTGAATCGGTGCAGCGCCTGGTTGTGTACATTCCGCATGACCCGATCAGCCCGATCAAGGAGTACCCATCGGTGCAGCATTTCCACAGCGAGCTGCGTGAGCGATTGCGTGATCCTGCCTATCAGGAATTTTTCAGTCGGTTTGTCAGGCAGGAAGACAAGGCGCGTTTTTTCAGGCGGTTGAATGATCGGCTGACGCCGCTTAAATCGCAGCCCAACGGCCGTGTTTATGTAAGAACTCCAGATCCTGAGGCCAGGATCCATATGGAGGAAACGCCGGTTTTAGGGGCGCTTTGGGTATTTCTCTTCGACCAGCAACTGAACAAGCTCCTCAACGATGCAACGTTTGTTGCAGTGTCCACGGCAGATGTCGATGCGCAGGCGCGTAATGACAAACTGCTCGGCTATCTGGGTACGGCGCTGGCAGTGCTCAATGTCGTTGCGTTGTTTGTCCCGCCCCTGGGTGTGGCGATGATGGCTGTGATGGCGACGCAACTGACCTATGAGGTGGTAGAAGGCGTCGAGGCATTGGCGCAGGGCGATACGGATGAGGGTTTTGTCTATCTGATGGATGTTGCACAAAACCTCGCTCAGCTAGCGCTGCAGGCAGCTTTTGGTGTTGAGGGCGCAGAACCAGTTACCCCCCTCAAGCGCTCGCCGTTTATCGATAGTTTGAAACAGGTCACCTTGCCGGATGGCGAGACTCGGTTATGGAAACCCGATCTAGAACCCTACGAGCACACTGGAGCATTGCCGGCAGGTCTGAAGCCCGATGACCTGGGATTGCTGCATCACGATGGCCAGGCGTTCCTGGTCCTGGGGGATAAGCGCTACAGGGTGAAAATGGACCCTGCCAGCGGCAAGTACCGGGTCGTCCATCCTGCCAGGGCAGAGGCCTATGGGCCTGAACTCAGCCACAACGGTTTCGGTGCCTGGAGCCATGAAGTGGAGCAGCCTCGGACTTGGGAGGGCCGCGAACTGATGCGACGGGTCGGGCCTGGTGTCGGCGAGTTCAGCGATGCTGAGCTTGAACAGATTCGCCATGTCAGCGACACCGATGAGGGCGTCTTGCGTCGAATGCACGTCGAGAGCGAGCCACCTGCACCGATGCTGGCCGATACGATCAGTCGATTTGAGGCGTACAGGCAGGTCGAGGAATTTATCGCTGATATGAAGAGCGCCTCATCCAGCGCTTCTGCAACCGATCATTCGATCAACCAGTTGCATGTCCTGACGCGGTATGGCACGTGGCCGGACACGGTATCGGTACGGATCATCGATGCGCAGGCGAAGACGCTCTGGGAATACGTCAATCCCCAGGGTGTACAGGGCAAGGTGCGGATCGTGCAGATCCATGACGCACAGGTTCGAGGGGGGCGACTACTGAAAACGCTCCTGGAAAGTCTCACTGAAAGTGAAACCGATGTTGTGCTTGGCCAAGCGCCTGGGGCCCCGCGGGAAGTTCTGGAAAAACGCATCGAGGGACTGCGCGCGCGCATTGCTCGTGTTGCCGAAAGCCATAAGGTCGAGTTCTTCAATGATATCTACAACGCGAGGACCGACAGTAGCGATCCACGGCTCAATCTGATCAAGTCGCGATTTTCCAATGTGCCCACGAGCTTGGTTGAACAGTTGCTGGCCGACGCTAGCCCTGGTGAGCGTCAGCAAATGGCCAAATGGGACTTTGCCGACAAGCTGCAAACCAAGCCCATACCCCTGCACCTGGCGGAAGAACTGCGCTGGATCCAGCGCGAGGTACGCCTGTCACGAGCCTATGAGGGGCTTTACCTGGACGATTTGATGGGGCAGGACGCAGAGAGGCTGGTACTCAACTCACTGAAAAAGCTGCCAGGCTGGTCGGATGATTTGCGCATTGAGGTTCGAGACGGCTCGTTCAGCGGTGCGCTGCGGTCCAGTGTCGGCCCCGAGAGTGCTGATAGCCGAAAGGTGCTGGTGCGTAATGACCAAGGGCGGTACGAGGCCCGAGATCAGAATAATGAGCATTTGCACGGGGCCGATGATCTTTATGCTGCTCTTCAGCATGCCTTGCCGGATACCCAGCGCAAAGCGCTAGGCTTGCCTGATGTGGGGCAGGGGCCAGAGTTGAAGGCGTTGATCAGGCAGCACCTATTGACGCGCGGTGAGTTGCGCTCGTTATTGGGGATGCAGCCGATCAATCCCGGATTCAGGGCGCCCCAGCGCTTGATCGATGGTCGCCTGGGTTATCCACTGTCGGGGCGCGGGACGGGTTTGAATTCCGTACCGGTATCGGACGAGGCAAGAGTGCTCAAGCTGTTTCCCAGCTTCACTGATGGTCAGGTTGAGGGTTTCCTGGAGATGTTGGGAGCCGAGCGGGAAGTGTATCTGGTCAATTTTGAGGCGGAGCATCAACGGTTGCTGAGCTGGTCTGAGCAATGGCTGGCGACTCCGTCGACGCGTGTCTTGCCAGATGGCAGTGTTGTCGCCGTCGAGCAGTATGAAAAACAAGTGGTCGCTGAGTTGCTCAAGCGTAGCTGGCAAAGACAGTCACTCAGATACTCGCGCTATGGTGTTCGTCGGGGGTATGAACTGAGGCTGCGAGGTCGAGCGGTTGGGGCGCTGCCTGCTCTGGAAGTGGACTTTGGTCATGTGAATTTTCTGGACCTCAGTGGCATGGACCTCATGGCGGCTCCCAATGAGTTTCTCGAATCGTTTCCCTTTGTTCAACGCTTGGAACTGCAGGCCAACCGTCTTGTAGACATACCCACGCAACTGGATGAAATGCCCAGTCTTGCCTATTTGGACCTGTCCGGTAACCGCATCAGGTTAACCACCGGCGAAGCGGATTCACTGGCTCGGATGAGGGGGCTCAGAGAGTTGAATCTAAACCACAACCCGTTGGAGCGAGTGCCTGATCTAAGCCAGATGAAGGAACTGGGCGTGGTTCGCTTGCAGGGCACCGGAATCAGTCAATGGCCAGTCGGGCTGGCCGATCCACCCCGCCTGGAAATGGTCGATTTGCGTGATAACCAGCTCACCTCGTTTCCCGAATGGGCGGTGAATCCACCTGCGCAGCAGTCGGCGGCAATCAATCGGGTATTAAGGTTCACTGAACTGAACGGCAATCCTCTTTCCGATCAAGGCATCGCGCAATATGGGGAGATTCTGACACGTATCTACCTGGACAACGATGAGGCCGGATTGGCGCCCGTCCCCCCTGATTCGCCGGCTGATCGTGGTGCTGCCGGCGGCACCCTGGCGCCCTCGGCGCAGCGTCTAGAGCGCTGGATGCGCGATACGCCAGCGCCGGAGCAGAATGTCAGAAGGACGCAATGGGCACTCCTCGACAGTGAAGCCCTCGCTAGGGAAGCCGCCGCAGGAGAGGCTGGAAGGGCGGTCAGTGAAAGCGAGGAGTTTTTCCGGCTACTGGAAAAACTACATCAGACGGCCGAGTACAAAAAAGCCTATCCAGACCTCAAGGCAAGGGTTTGGGCGGTGCTGGATGCGGCTGAAGAAAACGCAGTGCTGCGTCGTGAACTGTTCCAGTTGGCAGGGGAGCCAGAAACCTGCAGCGATCGTGCTGCGCTGATGTTCAGCCAGCTGGAAATCAAGGTCCTGACTCACAAGGCCCTGGCGCGCGTCGGCGATAGCGACGCAGGTCTTCAATTGCTCAATCTGGCCAAAGGTCTGTTTCGTCTGGATGAGGTGGAAGCGTTTGCGCTCAAGGACATTAACGAGCGCATCAAAACCATAGTCCGTTCCGATACTTCGACGCGCGACAAGGGCCTCCAACTGCTGTTGATGGATCAAATCGAAGTGCGGCTTTCTTATCGGGTCAACCTTAGGGACAGGCTGGACTTGCCGGGGCAGCCTACGAAGGCAGAATACGCGGGTTCGCAATACGTGCCTCGCGCCAAGCTGCAGGAAGCAGAACAGTATGTGCACAGCCTCAAGGACTCGAAGGCCGAGATTGAATCGATCGCGCAGCGTGATTTCTGGGCGCAGTATTTGAAAGAAAAATATCGCTCCAGGTTCGATCTGGCCTATGAGCCAACCCTTGAACGCCTGGAGCAGTTGGACATCGCCCGCACTTCGATGACCAGTGATGCCTACAACACTCAGTCCAAGGCACTGGCCGTCGAGGCCAGGGTTGTCGAGCAACGGCTCATCGACCTGCTGACACCCGAGGAAATACTCAGCCTGGAAAATGGCGGTAATGCTGCTTAGCGGATAGCTCCAACCCCGAATGTTGCCTGCGGCAGCCTTCGGGGTTTTGCGTAGTCAGAACAGGAAATACCGCTGCGCCATCGGCAACACATCCGCCGGCTCACACCACAACAGTTCGCCATCGGCCTTGACCTGATAGGTCTGCGGATCGACGTCGATGCTGGGCAGGTAGTCGTTATGGATCAGGTCGGTCTTGCGCACGCTGCGGCAACCCTTGACCACGGCGATGGTCTTCTTCAAGCCCAATGCCTGCGCCAGTCCTGCTTCCTCTGCGGCCTGGCTGATGAAGGTCAGGCTGGTGGCGTGCAACGAGCCACCGTAGCTTGCGAACATCGGGCGGTAGTGCACCGGTTGCGGCGTCGGAATCGAGGCGTTGGCGTCGCCCATGAGGCTGGCGGCAATCGCCCCGCCCTTGAGAATCAGGCTGGGCTTGACCCCGAAAAACGCCGGGCGCCACAGCACCAGGTCGGCCCATTTACCCACTTCGATCGAACCCACTTCGTGGCTGATGCCGTGGGTGATCGCCGGGTTGATCGTATATTTGGCGAGGTAGCGCTTGGCGCGGAAGTTGTCGTTGCCCTCGCCATCCCCCGGCAGTGGGCCGCGCTGCAGCTTCATCTTGTCGGCGGTCTGCCAGGTACGGATGATGACTTCGCCGACCCGGCCCATGGCCTGGCTGTCGGAACTGATCATCGAGAATGCCCCGAGGTCGTGCAGGATGTCCTCGGCGGCGATGGTTTCACGACGGATACGGCTTTCGGCGAAGGCCACGTCCTCGGCAATGCTTGGGTCCAGGTGATGGCAGACCATCAGCATGTCCAGGTGTTCGTCGATGGTGTTGCGGGTGAATGGCCGGGTCGGGTTGGTCGAACTCGGCAGCACGTTGGCAAAACCGCAGGCCTTGATGATGTCCGGGGCGTGACCGCCACCCGCGCCTTCGGTGTGATAGGTGTGGATGGTGCGGCCCTTGAAGGCGGCGAGGGTGGTTTCGACAAAACCCGATTCATTGAGGGTGTCGGTGTGGATCGCCACCTGCACGTCGTACTGGTCGGCCACCGTCAGGCAGTTGTCGATGCTGGCCGGGGTGGTGCCCCAGTCTTCGTGCAGCTTGAGGCCAATGGCGCCGGCCTTGACCTGCTCGATCAACGGTCCCGGCAGGCTGGCGTTGCCCTTGCCGGTGAGGCCGATGTTCATGGGAAAGGCGTCCGCGGCCTGGAGCATGCGAGCCAGGTGCCAGGGCCCGGAGGTGCAGGTGGTGGCGTTGGTGCCGGTGGCAGGACCGGTGCCGCCACCGATCATGGTGGTAACGCCGCTCATCAAGGCTTCTTCGATCTGCTGCGGGCAAATGAAGTGGATATGCGTGTCGATGCCGCCAGCGGTGAGGATCATGCCTTCGCCGGCAATCACTTCGGTCCCGGCGCCGATGGCCATGCTCACGTCGGGCTGGATATCCGGGTTGCCGGCCTTGCCAATGGCGGCGATGCGCCCGTCCTTGAGGCCGACATCGGCTTTGACGATGCCCCAGTGGTCGAGGATCAGCGCGTTGGTGATCACCGTGTCGACGACGTCGGCCGCCAGCAACTGGCTCTGCCCCTGGCCGTCGCGGATCACCTTGCCGCCACCGAACTTCACTTCTTCGCCATAGGTGGTGAAGTCCTTCTCGACCTCGATCCACAACTCGGTGTCGGCCAGGCGGACCTTGTCACCGACAGTGGGGCCGAACATGTCGGCGTAGGCCTGACGGGAGATTTTCATTCGTTCGCCTTGAGATTCAGGAAAATTTGAAGTCGTTCGCTGCGCTCACTATCGCGGGCAAGCCCGCTCCCACAGGGGAATGCGATCACTTGTGGGAGCGGGCTTGCCCGCGAAGAGGCCAGGGCAGACGCCGTAAAATTTAAAGGTCACCCATGATCCGTCCGGCAAAGCCGAACACCCGGCGATGCCCGGCCAGGTCCACCAGTTCCACGTCGCGGCTCTGCCCCGGTTCGAAGCGCACCGCGGTACCGGCCGGGATATTCAGGCGCATGCCGCGGGTGGCGGCGCGGTCGAAAGCCAGGGCGTCATTGGTTTCGAAAAAGTGATAGTGCGAACCGACCTGGATCGGCCGGTCGCCACTGTTGGCCACGGTCAGGCTCAGGGTGCGCCGGTCGACGTTGAGCTCGATCTCGCCGGGCTGGATCCGGTATTCGCCAGGAATCATGCAGGTTGTCCCAGGGTCTTGAAGTAGATGGCGGTCGGCGCGTAGTGGCCGTCCGGGCTTTGGCAGTAGTTGGGCAGTTCGCCGACGCGGGTATAACCCAGTGACTGGTAGAAGGTTTCCGCGGCCGAGCCGGCTTCGGTATCCAGGTACAACAGGCCGCGCTGGTGCTGGCGCGCGGCAAGTTCCAGGGCATTCATCAACTGCTGGCCGAGGCCGCGTCGACGGGCCTGGTGCAGGACCTGGAGTTTTTGCACTTCGGCGCGATTGCGCCCGTTGGCTTTCTGGCACAAGCCAAGTTGCACACTGGCCAGGACCCTTTCTTCCTGGACCACCACCCACAAGAGCAGGCTGCCGTTCTCCAGGTCGGCCTGGACGGCGTTGAGGTAGGCGCGGGCCTGGGCGTCATCGATGTCGGCCAGAAAGCCGATCGAGGCCCCGTGCTGCACGGCGTCGAACAGCAAGTCGTGCAAGCCCTGGCGGTAGTGGGCAAAACTTTCCGGATTGACTCGGCGTAGTTGGGCGGCGTTCATCGTGGCTTACTCCTTGTGGGCCTGGGGTGGCTTCGAGCCTGGGTTGAGGGTCAATTGCATGAACGTCAGGTCGAGCCAGCGACCGAACTTGGTGCCCACCTGCGGCATCTGTCCGGTGGTGATGAAGCCGGCCCGCTCATGCAGGCGGATCGATGCCACGTTGCCGCTCTCGATGGCCGCCACCATCACGTGTTTGCCAGTGTCCCTGGCGCGCACCACCAGCGCTTCCATCAGGCGCGGACCGAGGCCGTTGCCGCGTTGGTCGTTGCGCACGTACACCGAGTGTTCCACGGTGTGGCGAAACCCATCGAAGGGCCGCCAGTCACCGAAAGAGGCGTAGCCGAGCACCTGCTCGTCGGCAGCGGCGATCACCAGGATCGGGTAGCCCTGGGCGTGGCGAGCACTGAACCAGGCTTGGCGATTGGCCAGGTCGACCGCCTGTTCGTTCCAGATCGCGGTGGTGTTGAGCACAGCGTCGTTGTAGATGTCGCGAATCGCCGGCAGGTCGGCGGGCACGGCATCGCGGATGTGATACGGCATGGCGCGACCTCAGGCGATAGGTTGATGGACGGTGACCAGTTTGGTGCCGTCGGGAAAGGTGGCTTCGACCTGGATCTGCGGGATCATTTCCGGGATGCCGGGCATCACCTGTTCGCGCTGCAGCAGGGTGGTGCCCAAGTGCATCAGCTCGGCGACGCTCTGGCCGTCCCTCGCGCCTTCGAGCAGCGCTGCGCTGATATACGCCATGGCCTCCGGGTAATTGAGTTTGACGCCGCGGGCCAACCGCCGCTCGGCCACCAGGCCGGCAGTGAAGATCAACAGCTTGTCTTTTTCGCGTGGGGTCAGGTCCATCGTGGAAATCCATCTGGGCAGAAAAAAAGAGCATTCGTAAGGTCGACCCGAACCCGTTGTCGGTGTTCAGGTATTCCATATTCGCGGCGCCAGAGCCTCGCGGCCGAGCAGGGCCGGGCGCAGCAGTGTCCATAAATCAATCAACCAACCCCGCGCCAGCAAGGTTTCACTGGCCAGGCAGCGGGCAACCAGCAGCCCGGGAAGTTGGGTCAAATCCCCGCGTACCGGGTTGGGCAATGAGCGACAGGCCTGCAGCAGTTCGCTGTCGATTTCGCCGGTCACCAGCAAGGTGGCAAATACCGGCTGGCCGTCCAGGCCAATCGGCGAGTCGAGCAAACCGTCAGCGCCGACAATGCGCTGGCGTTCGTGCCAGAGCAACTGGCCGTCGCGGCGGATCTCCAGTTGCGCTTGAAAGTGCCCATGCTCGAAGCGTTCGCCGCTGGCCGGGCGACCCAGTGCCACCACGTCCCAATAGAACAATCGCGCATCGCCCTGCAGTTCGATCGAGGTCTTGAGCTCGGCCTGGGCGGCGCTGAAGACGATGGTTTCCTGGGGCAGCCATTCCAGTGTGGCACCGGTGGCAACCTGCAAGTCGAGCTGCTGATAGGCGGGGCTGGCGGCGCGATACCACTTGGCGGCGCCGGGGCTGGTCAACTGCGCCCAGGCGTTGGGTCCGACGCTCGCGCGGACCTCCAGGCGATCGCCACCGGCAATCCCTCCGGGTGGGTGGACGATGATGTGCTGGCACACTTCGGGGCCTTCGGCGTACAGGTGTTTTTGCACCCGCAGCGGACCCTGATGGCGGCGCAGGGTCGGCCGCGTGCTGGCGCCGAAACGGGCGTAGCCGAGCTCAAGCTCGGCATGCCAGCTGGGTGTGAATGCGTTGTGTTGGGCAGTGGCAGTCATATTTTCTGATTATCGTCAGGACGCTAAAGACTAGATCGTTACCAGGCCGCGTACACCCTCGGCTTCCATGTTTTCGCCGCGACCTTGCTGGACGATCTCGCCTCGCGACATCACCAGGTACTGATCGGCCAGCTCGGCAGCGAAGTCGTAGAACTGTTCCACCAGCAGGATCGCCATGTCACCGCGTGCCGCAAGCTGCTTGATCACCGCGCCGATCTCCTTGATCACCGAGGGCTGGATGCCTTCGGTGGGTTCATCGAGGATCAGCAGGCGTGGCCGGCTGGCCAGCGCACGGCCGATGGCCAACTGTTGCTGCTGGCCACCGGAGAGGTCACCGCCACGGCGTAGCTTCATTTGCAGCAGCACCGGGAACAGCTCGTAGATGAAGGCCGGCACTTCCCGGGCTTCGGCGCCGGGGAAACGCGACAGCCCCATCAACAGGTTTTCTTCGACGCTCAGCCGGGGGAAGATTTCCCGGCCCTGGGGAACATAGGCGATACCAGCATGAACCCGCTGGTGCGGCTTGAGCCCACTGATGGTCTTGCCCTCCCAGTTCACCGCGCCCTCTTTGGCCGGCAGCAGGCCCATCAGGCATTTGAGCAGGGTGGTCTTGCCCACGCCGTTGCGCCCGAGCAGGCAGGTGACTTCGCCAACCTTCACCTCGAAGCTGAGGCCGCGCAGGATGTGGCTACCGCCGTAGTACTGGTGCAATTTATCGACTTGCAGCATGTTCAAATTCTCCTCAATTCCCTGTGGAGCGGGCGCTCGCTCCTACAGAGAGCAATCCACACCTGCGTTCAGCGCCCGAGATAAACCTCGATCACCCGCTCGTTGTCCTGCACCTGCGCCAGTGACCCCTCGGCCAGCACGCTGCCCTGGTGCAATACGGTGACGTGGTCGGCGATCGAACCGACGAAGCCCATGTCGTGCTCCACCACCATCAATGAATGTTTACCGGCCAGGCGCTTGAACAGCTCGGCGGTGAACTCGGTCTCGGCGTCGGTCATGCCCGCCACCGGTTCATCGAGCAGCAGCAATTGCGGGTCTTGCATCAGCAGCATGCCGATTTCCAGGAATTGTTTTTGCCCGTGGGACAACAGGCCGGCGGGGCGATTGACCGAGGCGGTCAGGCGAATGGTATCCAGCACCTCACTGATCCGGTCGCGCTGCTCGCCATTGAGTCGGGCGCGCAAACTGGCCCATACCGACTTGTCGGTCTTTTGCGCCAGCTCCAGGTTCTCGAACACGCTCAGGGCTTCGAACACCGTGGGTTTCTGGAACTTGCGGCCGATCCCGGCCTGGGCGATCTGCACTTCGCTCATGCGGGTCAGGTCCAGGGTCTCGCCGAACCAGGCCTTGCCGTGAGTGGGGCGGGTCTTGCCGGTGATCACATCCATCAGGGTGGTCTTGCCGGCTCCGTTGGGGCCGATGATGCAGCGCAGCTCACCAACGCCGATGTACAGGTTGAGACTGTTCAACGCCTTGAAACCATCGAAGCTGACACTGATGTCCTCCAGGGTGAGGAGGGTGCCGTGGCGGGTGTTCAGGCCTTTTTCGGCGCGCTGCCCGAGGCCGATGGCATCGCGGCTGCTGCCGGCATCCTTGTTCGGTTCCAGGATCGGTTCGAGCATGAATTCGGCGGTCGCAGTGACTCTCATTGTTCACCTCTTTTTCTCAGCAGGCCGATCACGCCCTTGGGCAGGTACAGGGTGACGATGATGAACAGCGCACCGAGGAAGAACAGCCAGTATTCGGGAAAGGCCACGGTGAACCAGCTCTTCATGCCGTTGACCACGCCGGCGCCCAGCAGCGGGCCGATTAGCGTGCCGCGTCCGCCCAGGGCGACCCAGACGGCGGCTTCGATGGAGTTGGTCGGGGACATTTCGCTGGGGTTGATAATGCCTACCTGGGGCACGTAGAGCGCACCGGCCAGGCCGCAGAGCACCGCGCTCAAGACCCAGACAAACAGCTTGAACCCGCGTGGGTCGTAGCCGCAGAACATCAGCCGGTTTTCCGCGTCGCGCAGGGCGGTCAGCACCCGGCCGAACTTGCTTTGCGCCAGGCGCCAGCCGATGAACAGGCTGGCCACCAGCAGCAGTACGGTGGCACTGAACAGCACCGCGCGGGTGCCGGGTTCGGTGATGCCGAAGCCGAGGATGGTGCGAAAGTTGGTGAAGCCGTTGTTGCCGCCAAATCCGGTCTCGTTGCGGAAAAACAGGAGCATGCCGGCGAAGGTCAGGGCCTGGGTCATGATCGAGAAATACACGCCCTTGATCCGCGAGCGAAAGGCGAAGAAGCCGAACACCAGCGCCAGCAAGCCGGGGGCCAGCACCACCAGGCACAGGGTCCAGAGAAAGCTGCTGGTGCCGGTCCAGAACCACGGCAGCTCAGTCCAGGAGAGGAAGGTCATGAACGCCGGCAAGCCGTCCCCCGAGGCCTGGCGCATCAGGTACATGCCCATGGCGTAGCCACCGAGGGCGAAGAACAGGCCGTGGCCCAGGGACAGCAGGCCGGCGTAACCCCAGACCAGGTCCAGGGCGAGGGCGACGATGGCGTAGCAGAGGATCTTGCCGACCAGGGTCAGGGTATAGGCCGTGACATGCAGGGCGTTGTCGGCGGGTAGCAGCGACAGCAGCGGTAGCGCCAGCAGCAACAACACCAGTAGCGTACCGACGGCAATCGTCACCTTGGGCCCGGCCTTGCGGGTGGCGGTAATGAGCAGGGGCTGGTTCATCAGTCGATTACCCGTCCTTTGAGTGCGAAGAGGCCTTGCGGGCGTTTCTGGATGAACAGGATGATCAGCGCGAGGATCAGGATCTTGCCCAGCACCGCACCGATCTGCGGCTCGAGGATCTTGTTGGCGATCCCCAGGCCAAAGGCGGCGAAGACGCTACCGGCCAGTTGGCCGACGCCACCGAGCACTACTACCAAGAAGGAGTCGATGATGTAGCTCTGGCCGAGGTCCGGGCCGACGTTGCCGATCTGGCTCAGCGCGACGCCGCCGAGCCCGGCGATCCCGGAGCCGAGGCCAAAGGCGAGCATGTCCACGCGCCCGGTGGGCACGCCGCAGCAGGCGGCCATGTTGCGATTCTGGGTGACGGCGCGCACGTTCAAACCCAGGCGGGTCTTGTTCAGCAGCAGCCAGGTGAGCACCACCACAAACAGCGCAAAGGCGATGATCACGATACGGTTGTACGGCAGCACCAGGTTGGGCAGGACTTGGATCCCGCCCGAAAGCCAGGCCGGGTTGGCGACCTCGACGTTCTGCGCGCCGAACAGCAGGCGGACCAGTTGAATCAGCATCAGGCTGATGCCCCAGGTGGCGAGCAGGGTCTCCAGCGGACGGCCGTAAAGGTGGCGGATCACCGTACGCTCGAGTGC
Organism: Pseudomonas sp. IT-P176; assembly: GCF_949767245.1. Classification (NCBI taxonomy): domain Bacteria; kingdom Pseudomonadati; phylum Pseudomonadota; class Gammaproteobacteria; order Pseudomonadales; family Pseudomonadaceae; genus Pseudomonas; species Pseudomonas sp. IT-P176. Next base: position 33,505 of record NZ_CATKPN010000051.1, on the reverse strand, counting down.
CATGCCGATGCCAGCGGTGACAAAAAACGCCACCGGCAAGGCCAGTAGCGGATAGAACTCGATGGCGTTGGGGGCGAAGCGCTGGAGCAGCATTTGCACCATGTAGGTGGAGTAGGCGCCGAGCATCAGCATTTCGCCGTGGGCCATGTTGATCACCCCCAGCAGGCCGAAGGTGATCGCCAGTCCCAAGGCCGCCAGCAGCAGGATCGAGCCCAGCGACATGCCGCTGAATGCCTGGCCGAGCAACTCGCCCACCAGCAGTTTGCGCTTGACCTGACCGAGGCTGGTTTGCGCTGCGGTGAGGACCGCGGCATCGGCCTCGACTCCAGGTTGGAGCAGGCTTTCCAGGCGGGTGCGGGCCAGTGGGTCGCCGGTTTCACCGAGCAGGCGCACTGCGGCCAGGCGCACGGCCGGGTCACTGTCGACCAGTTGCAGGTTGGCCAGGGCCAGGCTCAGGGCCGCGTGCACCGGTTCATCCGCTTCGCCAGCCAGTTGCTGGCCGAGGAATTTCAATTGCGCCGGCTTGGCGCTTTTCTGCAGTTGTTGCGCCGCACCGAGTCGCACCCGGGGATCGACGGCAAGCAGTTGCTGGCTGGCCACGGCGGTGTCGATCAGACCCCGCAGGCGATTGTTCAGGCGCAGGGTCTTGGCTTGGCCGTCGACGGTCACTACGCCTTGCTGCAAGGCATTGATCAATTCGACGCGCGCCGGATCGGGCTGCGCGGCCCAGGCTTCGAGCAGCCGGGCTTGCTGCGCCGGATTGGCGGTGACGAAGTCTTCGGCATCGCCGGCGTGGCTGGCCAGAGGCAGCAGTAGCGCTGCGAGTGTAAGGAGCAGGCGAAAAAGCGACATGGTGATGTCCTGAATAGCAGCGACTACCCCTGTAGGAGCCGAGCTTGCTCGCGATAGCGGTGCATCAGACACACTGCCATCGTGAGCAAGCCGCAAGCGGGCACCCGCTCCCACAGGATTCTATTGGTCCGCTCAGTTGCTCTTGACCGCGTAATCCGGCTTCTTGTCGTTGCCGGCAATGAACGGGCTCCAGGGCTCGGCGCGGATCGGTCCTTCGGTCTGCCATACCACGTTGAACTGACCGTCGGCCTGGATCTCGCCGATCATCACCGGCTTGTGCAGGTGGTGGTTGGTCTTGTCCATGGTCAGGGTGTAGCCCGACGGTGCGGCGAAGGTCTGGCCGGCCAGGGCTTCACGGACCTTGTCGACATCGGTGGACTTGGCTTTCTCGGCGGCTTGCGCCCACATGTGGATGCCGACGTACGTGGCTTCCATCGGGTCGTTGGTGACGGCCTTGTCGGCGCCCGGCAGGTTGTGTTTCTTGGCGTAGGCCTTCCAGTCTGCGACGAACTTCTGGTTGACCGGGTTCTCCACCGACTCGAAGTAGTTCCACGCTGCGAGGTTGCCCACCAATGGCTTGGTGTCGATGCCGCGCAGTTCTTCCTCGCCTACCGAGAATGCGACGACGGGCACGTCGGTGGCCTTCAAGCCCTGGTTGGCGAGCTCCTTGTAGAACGGCACGTTGGAGTCGCCGTTGACCGTGGAGATGACGGCGGTCTTGCCGCCGGCCGAGAACTTCTTGATGTTGGCGACGATGGTCTGGTAATCGCTGTGGCCGAACGGCGTGTAGACCTCTTCGATGTCCTTGTCGGCCACGCCTTTGGCGTGCAGGAACGAGCGCAGGATTTTGTTGGTGGTGCGCGGGTAGACATAGTCGGTGCCCAGCAGGAAGTAGCGCTTGGCGCTGCCGCCTTCTTCGCTCATCAGGTATTCCACGGCGGGGATCGCCTGTTGGTTCGGCGCGGCACCGGTGTAGAACACGTTCGGCGACATCTCCTCGCCTTCGTATTGCACCGGATAGAACAGCAGGCCATTGAGCTCTTCGAACACTGGCAATACCGACTTACGCGACACCGAGGTCCAGCAACCGAATACCACGGCCACCTTGTCCTGGGTCAGCAGTTGCCGGCCCTTTTCGGCGAATAGTGGCCAGTTCGACGCTGGGTCGACGACCACCGGCTCCAGCAGCTTGCCATTGACGCCGCCCTTGGCGTTGATTTCGTCGATGGTCATCAACGCCATGTCTTTGAGCGAGGTTTCAGAGATCGCCATGGTCCCGGACAGGGAATGCAGGATGCCAACCTTGATGGTCTCGGCGGCCTGGACTGTCCAGGTCATGCCCATCGCGGCAATGCTTGCCGAAAGTGTGAAAGCCTTGATCAAGCTGCGACGCTTCATTGTGCGATCTCCATGAACGTGTTGGGGTTTCTGGTTGGCATTGGTGGAAGGCTGAAGAGTCTTTAGCAAGGGCTGTGCCTAAGCGCGTAGGCCTGCGGTTTGGTGCCGCCGCCGAGGAGGACTGATGCGCGAGCGCACCAGGGACGGGCGTGCAACGCTATGTGGGGCATGGCGGTGCGCTGAAGTGGTGCCTGTGGTCCCTACATATGTACCGCACAGTCACGCTGTCGCTGGATAACCTGATGGCTCACTAAGGTCGTACACAGATTGGAGCTATTTCATGGACGAGAGAGAAGGCCCGAGTAATGCATCCCGGCATTCCAGCGCTGCAATTGTGCGCATGAGCCGAGAGTTTCTCTCGGCGGATGACGCAGCGCGGCATGCTCATGAACAGGTCGGTAAGCGACGTGACCACGAGTTTGTTGCAATGATCTTCGAGTGCAGCAACCAGCGGTTCGTCGTGACTGAACCGGTCGACGCCGGAACCGATGCGCTCGAAGCGCCCCCGCTGTTCCCGGTGGACGCCCAAGGCCGGCCAATCTATCCGGCGAACCACCTGCTACACAGCGTGTTTTATTCGCACCGGGCGCTCTCGACGCTGGATGCCGATCAGGTGCAGGGTTTGCAATGGTCGCGCGCAGACGCCAGCGTGAGCTTGCAGATGTTCAAGGTTCACGAGTTGTTCCATGTGGTCACGCAAGGTGTTCCGGCCTATCTGTCAGGTGCCGACGACAGTCTGTTGTGGTTCGAGCCCGATACCAGCGGCTGGCAGCAGTTGCTGGTGCGCTTGGGCACCGTGAGCAACCCGGGGCCACTGGCGCGGGGGCTAGAGGATGGCAGCGTTGTTCCTGTGGAGTTTGTAAAAGCGGTGGCGGGCGCAGGAACGTTGCGGGTCGTTGTCGACAGTCTGCTCTGGGGCTATCGGGGGCAAGTGGCCCAGGACTGGACGGCCTACCCGCCACAGACTCCGCGACCGGTACCGAAGCAGGTCGCCTATGGCGCGGTTTTTTCGTCCGCAGACGAAGCGGCGCAGGATCGTTTCTCCCGCGGGGCAGGGGCCGACGACAAGGAGCAGACCTGGTTCGGCTTTATCCTCAAGCGACAGGGCAGGGAGGAGTACATCGCCACGGAGTTGGTTGCGGTCGATGGTGTTCGAGACAAACTGTTTTCACGCGCTAGCCTGTTCCGCCGCTCCCGTCCGGGAGCCGGCATTGATTTTGTGTACCCGGAATCCTTCCAGCGCCATTCGTATTTTTATTCGCGCCAGCGGGTTACGCAGACTCCGCGTCCCAGCCGACTCTGGTTGGCCCAGCACTTCATTGTGCCCAGGGACCTGTATGTCGTAGTGGACGACTCCAAGAGGCCGTCGATCCTCGAAGGGCCTGAGTCGATTCCCACCTATATCGCGACACAGGATGGCGCACTGTTGAGGTATGTCGCGCGCAAGAGCACCAAGTTGTTTGATAACAACACCCCGAACATGGGGTTGGATGATGTCCAGAGCAGCCTGGTCAAAGGCACTCTGACCCAGACCGGTTTTGTCAGGTTAGTGGCCAACAGTGGCGAGTTGCGAGTCCTGCACACCAATATGTGCTGGGACAGGGAAGGGCTGGTCAATGCGCAATGGACGCCGGCGCAGAACCTCGAACGGCGTCTTTTGGGGCCTGTTTTCCCGACCCTGGATGATGCGGCGCTGCATGCTCGCGCGCAGGTCCCCGTGACGACCGATAGGGTCTATGGAGGCCTGATCCTGAAGCGTGCCGATGGCTTGTTTGTTGGCACCTTGCCGGTGATCACGCCTGAGGAAGACTTCGATGTGAAATGGATCTTCCCGGATGAAAGTGTCAGTGCCGGACTCTTCCCTGCCGGATGCACAATTGTGGCTCGCTATCGCGCGCGCCATGCCCGGGAGGTTCCGGTGCTCTTGTCTGCGTCGGAAAAACAACTGTACCTCAACATGTTGTCCGTGAAGGCAGTCCATACCGCGTTCGAGCGCGGGACGCGAACGATGGAGGAGTACCTGTTCGGGCCTGACGGCTCGGTGATTCGCTATCGCAGTGGTGCATGGAATAAGGTTCGAGCCAACCTTGCCCATGCCTTGACCGATTTCGGCAGTCTGCCCCATGACCTGGATGCAGCCTGGGTAAAAAAGCGTATCCATGAGGGGGATTTGAAACCGTCGGCGTGGGTCGATTCGCTGGCGAAGAACGGTTATCTGTACGTGGTGGCAGGCAGCTCTGTTTGGGGGGCGCCGCGTTTAGTCACCGATTTCAGCCTGGTGCGCCAGGCGAGCGGCGACACTGTGCCCAAACTGCCACGCAGTGAGCCGCACTACAGTCCCGTATTTGCTGACGGCGTTGCGGTGGCACGTCATGTTCATGAACACACCGCAGAGCGTGGGGCGCTGAGTTTCGGTTACATTCTGCGGGATCGTTGGCATGACAGGTTCATTGCCACTCTTGCGATCCAGGTACCTGGCTCGACTCTGGCCTATGACCAGGTATTCCCCGACGGGCTCCTGCCCCAGGGCTACGTCGTCGACAGTCTGTACCTGTGCGCCGCCCAAGCACCCGATAAGCTGTCGGATAACGACTACCGGCATTTTTTTTCACCGATGGACATGCACCTGGCACTTGCGCATGTTCAAACGGAGCGGGGCAACTTACCCCTCTACTTATCGTGCAGTGACGGGGCGTTGTTGCGATTTGAGAGGGATTACTATGATCCGTTCGATCCACCGGACGAAGCCGCTCAGTTAGCGCTTAAGCGCAATCCGTTCGCGAGCCTTGTGCAGGCGAGTGCAGACTGGCGCGATGTACTCGACGGCACTTTCAGTCTGCCGACCTACATACGAAACATGAGAAAGGCTGGGCGTTTGCAAGTCATGGTGCCAAGTGCTGTCTGGGGGATCGGATTCCTGGCACGGGATTGGCAGCCGCGCAAAGCGGGCATGAGTGAGCAGGATCTCTGGTCGTGGATGCCGAAATTGGCAATGGGACCGATTTTCCAGCATCCCGACGATGCGGCCCGCTACATCCAGCACCAGGCGGGAAGTGCTTATGAGCAGGCAACTTCTTACGAAAGCGCAATATTGCGTCAAAAGGACAAGCATTGCTTTTGTGCACTGGAGCCCCTGGCGCGCAGTGACGACTCCAACCATCTGCTTGATCGCATTTTCCGGACGCCGAGTGACCCCACTACGACCCAGAGGAATCAACCGCCGATTTTTCCTGCGGGCTATGAAGTGTTTGCCAGCCACCAACTTTATCTATCAGGTACCAGCACGCTGGCAACCGATGCTGAACAGGTCTATGCAAACTTTGCCTCGCCCTGGTTGGTGTATCTGCACACCCATGCCCTGAAGGACAAAGGATTCAAGATCATTTCGTATTACTACTCAACACCCCATGGCGCGTTGCTGAAGTATGTGCCGCAGTACACCCAGGCAGAAACGGCCTTGCTGCGGACCAAACAAGCCGAGCGGGTTGGCGACCAGTGGGTCACTCGATTGTCGACGGCAGACTTCATTTCGCAATTGGCCGACATCGGTGAATTGCGGGTACTTACAGCCGCGCACTACTGGAATCAGTCTGGGCGTCTGGGCAGTAACTGGAAGACTGATCGGCTACAGGCGCCGCTGGCGCCAGTCAGTTTTCACCGTGATGAACTGTAGCGTCTGGGCACCTGTGTACGATCAAAGGCGTTTTTTGGAACGCCTTTGATCGTGCGGTAAACCGGCGAGAGCTATTGGCGCGTGCAGGTTTCCATGCCGTGGCCACCGCCTTCATACTCGGGACCGTAATAATATTTACTGAAAGATACACGGCCATCGGCGGCCGTTTTAACCTGCGCGATTCCCACGCCGTAATCTTTCAGGGCCGGGTCGGTGTGGGCAAAGTAGATCGCCAGCGACTTTTTGTGCGCGGCGGCGAAGCCGTTATAGAGGGAGTTGTCGGCCAGGGTCAGGGTGAAACTGTAGGCGCCATACGGACCGGTACTTTGCTCGGGGTTGAGCTGCATGTCGACGGTGCCTTTGTACTCTCCGATATGACTGTCCATGCCAGTACATTGGTAATGCCCTGAATAGTTAGTGCCGGTAAATGGTGGCTGGGCTGCCATTGACGGCAGTGAAATGAAGGCGAGGGAGGCTAGGATCTTCTTTATCAAGTTGACCTCTTTCAATTCTTTGTAGGAATTGTACGGATTGAAAAGTAGGAAGTTTCCCGCAACTAATGTTGTCTGGTTAGTGGGTGCTTAAGTTGCGGGAGCGGGAGTATGCCGAGGATTAGGCGGCGGCTCAAAACCAACCCAAGACAAGACTTTTCAAGTTGTTCAACGGTATTTCAAGCGCCCTTGAAATACCGTTGCTCCGTCCCTGGCGATGTTCAGGAAGAAGAGGAGGCCGCTGCAGTCTGCCGGCTCACGCGCGCCAGCAGGAAACGGTCCAGCACCCACATCACCACCAGCGAAGCGCCCACTAGCGGGAACAGCACGGCCAGCACCAGCATGATCAGCACCCCGGTTTTCCAGGTCGGCAGGCCATGGCGCAACGGTGGTACCCCGACTTTGCCCTGGGGCCGGCGCTTCCACCAGATCACCACGCCACTGACGGCGCTGAGCAGGATCATCAGGCAGATCAGCAGCACGATGAGCTGGTTGAGCACGCCGAACATCTTGCCTTCGTGCAGCATTACCCCCATTTCCGTGGCGCGGGCGACATTGCCATAGTGTTCCCAGCGCACATCGGCCAGGACCTTGCCGCTGTACTGGTCGACGTGCAGAGTGGCGTCGTTGCGCGGGTCGTCGGCGAACACGGCGATGGTGAACACACCGCTGGCGCTGGTCGGCAAGGTGATGCTGTAGCCCGGCTCGACCCGGCCTTGCTCGGCGATGTCCTGCACCGCCTGCAGGCTGATGCCCGGAGCTGCCGGCGCGCTGCTGGCGCCGTTGTGGGCCATGTGTTCGGCGTGGTCGCCGGACATCGGCATCGGCGTATTTTCCATGGCCCAGGGCACGGTCTGGCGGGCCGCGGTGTTGAGGCTGCGCGCTTGCTCGTCGGACTTGGGGACGTTGTCCCACATGGCGGCCGGGAACTGGTTCCAGAGTTCGGCGTAGGATTTGCCCCAGAAACCGGTCCAGGTCATACCGCTGAGCAGCATGACCAGCAGCAATGCCGCCCCCCAGAAGCCGGTGACGGCGTGCAGGTCACGCCACAGCACCCGACCACGACTGTTCAGGCGAGGCCAGAGAATGCCGGCGCCGCCCTTGCCACGAGGCCACCAGAGGTAGACCCCGGACACCACCAGCACGATGCCCCAGCCGGCCGCCATCTCGATCAGGCGATCGCCGAGGGTGCGGATCATCAGTTCGCCGTGAATCGCGCGGGCGATGGCTTGCAGGTTGTACTTGGCATCCTGCTCGCCGAGGATGTCGCCGTGGTAGGGGTCGACGAATACGTTGAGTTCGTTGCCCTGGTTGTGCAGCACAAATTGCGCGCTGCGCTCGGCATTGATCGCCGGCAGGTACTGGGTGACCTGGCCCTGTGGATACGCCGTTTGTACCCTGCGCAGCAGATCATCGGCACTGAGGGTGTGATGGCCGGCCGGGACATTCAGCAGGTTGCCGTACATCAGGGGATCGAGTTGTGGCTTGAACAGGTAGATGGTGCCGGTCAGCGCCAGCATCACCATGAAAGGGGCGACGAACAGCCCGGCATAAAAATGCCAGCGCCAGGCCAGGTTGTAGAAGGACACTTTGGGTTGGCTCATCAATAGCACTCCGCTCGGCTATGAATCTTTTATAGGTGTTGTGTGGCTGCTGGTTCTGCAGCAACTGGCGCGGGCAGCGCCAGTTGCTACAGGCATGGCGTCCTTGCGAAGCGTTTTAGAAACTCATGTCCACTTTGGTCCAGAACGTGCGCCCCGGTTCATTGATCGCTTGTGGATCACTGGCCGGGTAGCCGAACCCGGCGTTGCCGGCCAGGTTCAAATGCTCGGCGTAGTCCTTGCCGAACAGGTTGTCGATGCCGCTGCTGACCTTCCAGTGCTGGTCGATGCGGTAGGCGCCATTGAGGGAGAACACCGCGAAGCCGGGGCTCTTGTCGTAGTCCTTGCCCACCACGTTGCCCTTGTTCTGGTCGATGCGGTTTTGCGCGGCGACTACCCGCCACAAGGCACCGGCGCTCCAGTTGTCTTCGCTGTAGGTCAGGCCGAAACGCGCGTCCAGCGGCGGCATTTGCGGCAGGGCGGTGTCGTGGGTGGTGTCTTTGCCCCAGGCGTAGGCCAGGGTGGCGTCGGCTTTCCAGTGGGAGGTCAGGTTGTAGGCTGCACCCAGTTCACCGCCCATGATGCGGGCGTTGATGTTCTCGGCCCGCGAGCTGGTGCCCATGGGCGTGGGGGTGTAGTCGAACAGGATGTAGTCGTGCACTTCGCCGATGTAGGCCGAGGCCCAGGCTTCGAGGTCCTGGGTCTTGTATTGCAGGCCGACGTCGAGCTGGGTGGTTTTCTCCGGCTGGATCGAGTCGAAGGCGTTGAGCGACCCCACGGGACCGGACTTGGGCGAAAACAGCTCCCAGTAATCCGGAAAACGCTCAGCGTGGCCCAGGCCTGCGTACAGGGTGGTCGGGCTGTTCGCCAGGTCGTGTTCGTAGCGCACGAAGCCGCTGGGCAAGGTATCGGCGCGGGTGTCGTCGGCCGTCGGGTTGGGCTTGCTCATCATTCCGGAGCCGATGCTCTGGCGAAAATCCTTGGCCGAGGCACGGTCCAGGCGTGCGCCAGTGATCAGGCGGTTGCGGTCGGCGGCGTACCAGGTCAGTTCACCGAACAGGCCGTAATTGTGGAAGTCCGCATCCTTGTTGCGTGGCACGTCCTTGTAGGTGTCGATGCCCATGGCGCTGCGCTGGCGGTGCTCGTTGGTCTGTGCGTCGACACCGCTGACCAGTTGCAGGTCGGCCCAGCGCCAGGTGGCCTTGACCCGCGCACCGAGGGTCCGGCGGTCGACGTTGGAGGCCATGGGGCCGGCCATCATCCCGGTGCCGGAGGGCGTGCGCAGGGTGTAGTTGTCCATCACGTGGTCGGCGTAGTTGTAGTAGACCTGGGCCTCGAGTTTTTCCAGCACTTCGCTGAGGTCCGACTGCACGAAACGCAGGCCCAGGCTTTCGCGCTTGAACTGCGAGCCGTCCATGCCGCGTCCGGCATAACGCGCTTCACCGTCGCCCTTGCCAGCGGTCAACTCCAGCAAGGTGTCGGTGTTCGGGGTCCAGCCGACGGCGACGTCGCCGTTCCACTTGTCATAGCGCGACGGCACGCTGTCGTTGTTGCCGTCCTTATAGTCATCGGAGTGGGCAGTGTTGCCGATCACCCGCACGTAGCCCTGTGGGCCACCCGCAGCGGCATCCAGCACTTTGTCGAAGCGCCCGTTGGAGCCGCCCAGCACGCTGGCATTCACCCGGCTGCCGAGTTCGCCGAAACTTTCCGGTTCGCGATCGAAGAGGATCGTGCCAGCCGAGGCGCCGGGGCCCCAGAGCACGGTTTGTGGGCCCTTGATCACCGTGAGCGTGTCGTAGGTTTCCGGGGATATGTACGAGGTGGGTGCGTCCATGCGGCCAGGGCAGGCGCCCAGCAGCATGCTGCCGTTGGTGAGGATGTTCAGCCGCGAGCCGAACATGCCGCGCAGCACCGGGTCGCCATTGGTGCCTCCGTTGCGCACCAGGGCGAAGCCGGGAATGGTCTTCAAGTAATCGCCACCGTCGCTGGCCGGCACCGGTTGGCGCGGGTCCTTGGGGTTGGTGACGATGGTCAGGGGCGAGCTGGGGGCAATGCCCGTAATCACGGTGGGGCTCAGCTCTTCGGCGTGCTGGCTGTGATCAACGGCCGTCTCGGCGGCGCCGGCCAATGGCGTGAGCAGGGCGCCGCACAGCAGCGCGGTGGCCTGTTTGAGGCGAACGCGCAAGGTATTAGGGGCGAAAGTTGCCTGGGCAGCGCTCAGGCGTGGGGCAGCAGAAAACCTGGACATAACAGTTCCATCAATCAGTCGTAAACACACGGCCAGCAGCCAGTGGCTGTCGAGTTCAACAGTTGGCCGTGTCAGTGGGGATGTGGGTGTTTACGCGTTGATGGGTGGGGCGCGGGTGCGGGCGCCGGGGAAGACGGTCAGCCGGGCATGACCCAGGCGAGGTGATGAGCTGATGAAACCTTGCGCCAGAGGCGGGTCGAAAGTCGCCAGGGCCAGGCTGCCTGGCAGTGCCGGGCAATTGAAGAGCAGGTTGCAGTAGCCGCACTTTTCCCAGATTGCATGGTGATCGGCCTGGGGCGCGCAGTGTTCGGCAGGCGCTTGGGCCTCATGCTCGGCATGGGCTCCGGGCGCCATGTCCATGCTCATGTCCATCGACATGCTCATGGACATTGGGGCGCGTTGATCCATCGGCATCGACTGAGAAATCAGTGGGCCGATAAAGATCAACAGCATGGCAAACAGACTGACCCAGCTGCCACGCGCGACCGTCAAGCTGGTCTTGCGTGGAGCTGTGCGCCTGCGGCCGGGTGAGCGCTGCGCGTTCACGGGCGGTGGTGCTGCCGGTTACTGGGCGTGCTGGTGCGTGTCGGTGCCAGCGGGCGGTTGTTTCTGCACCGCGACGTCCACGGTGAGGTTGCCGGCCTTCTCGAAATGCAGGGTCAACGGGAAGCGCTTGCCGTCGCTCAGCAGGCTGCGGTCCTTAAGCTCCATGAGCATCACGTGGTAGGCCATTGGCGCGAACGTGATGGTGCCACCGGCGGGAATCTCGACGCTGGGCACCTGCTGCATTTTCATCAGGTCTTTTTGCATCAGGTGTTCGTGCAACTCGGCTTTGCCCGAGATGGGCGAATCCACACTGAGCAGTCGGTCAGCGGTTTTGCCATTGTTGTGAATGACAAAGTAGGCCGCCACGGTTGGGGCATTGGGCGGCAGCTCTTGTGACCAGGGGTGGGCGATGTCCAGCTCACCGGCCTTGTATTCATGGGCATTGGCAAAGCAGGCAGGCAACAGCAATGCGGCGAGCAGCAACGTGTGCTTCACCAGGGATGGTTTTGACATGGCAGTTCTCCGAAACGATTAAAACGCAGGGTAGTTGCGAATCGAATCAGACCAGGGGAGAGGCCCGGGGGTTGAGACTGGGCCATTGCTGGCGCGGTGTCGGCGAGTCGAGGGTCGGCGCCGGCAGGCTGCGATTGGCTTCGAACCGGGCGAAGTACAGCTGCGGCGTATGCCCGGGCAATGCCACCAGGGGCGCTGAACCCGAGCAGCACCAGCAGTGCTGCATGTTGGAGTGTTGCTCGCCGGGCGGGGTTTTCTGTTCAAGGCTACCCAGGGAGATGGCGACCATGCGGGTGCCACTGGACGAGCAGAAACTGCCCCACATCAACTGCTCGGTCGGCGACTGGCCGGACGCTTTGGCCATGGCGCTGGACATCGGCATGGCGAGCATGTTGAACAGCACTGCGAAGCAGGCGATCCAGGCAATTGCTAGCCGTTGTCGGGACATGGTCAGATCCGGTGAAGTGGGAGATCAGGCGGCGTATTTAGCCTGATCGGGGTGGATAAGTAAAAAGCTGTCGTGCGGTGTGGTGTCGCAGCATCCTCAGGCGAGTGTTGCGTGAAGCTTGAGGCCCAGGGCCTTCATCACCTTCATGATAGTCGCGAATTCCGGATTGCCAGTGCTACCGAGTGCCTTGTACAGGCTTTCACGGCCCAACCCGGTGTCGCGGGCGATCTGCGTCATGCCTTTGGCGCGCGCAATGTCATTGAGCGCGCAACGGATCAATACACCGTCGCCTGCATCCTCTTCAAAGCAGGCGTCCAGGTAAGCCGCCATTTCCTCAGGTGTCTTGAGGTATTGGGCGACGTCGAAACGGCTAAATTGTTCAGCCATGGCTTACTCCTCGCTACCGATGTTTCGCGCCATCGACTGCGCGCGCTTGATGTCGCGTTTTTGCGTCGACTTGTCCCCTCCCGCCAACAACAGATAAACCACTCGATGTTTGCGGGTGAAGTACATTCGATAGCCAGGCCCGTAATGAACACGCATTTCATAAACAGCCTCACCCACAGGTTCACAATCACCGAAGTTGCCATGTTCCGCAGCTCGAAGCCTCGCCAACAGGCGAGCCTTGCCGATGGTGTCCTTGATTGAGCCAAGCCAGTCGGAAAATAGGTCTGACTGTTCGAAGTCGATCATGGCTGATCGTATTCCTTAGGATACAGGTTGGCAAGCAGCACTTTCTCCAGGGCGAACGGCGGGTGCCGAGTAATCTTGGGTCGTGTGCTCGAAGTATTGAGGTGTTTACGAAGAGTTGACGCAATGTAGAGCAGGCGTGTCGGGTTACACCAGACAGCGCTTTCTGGTTGTCTTGCCTGTTTTTTCTTTCTTGCCGGTTGTAGTCAGGAACCGTCTGACAACGACAGTGCCTTCAATACCTGCTCCACAGTGACAAATTCCCGATCCGCCGCTGGCAACACTGGACGCTTGAGAATCAGCACCGGCACCCCACGCTCGCGGGCTACTTCGAGTTTCGGTTCGGTGGCGCTGCTGCCGCTGTTCTTGCTGATCAGGACGTCGATCTGCCGACGCTGGAACAGCGCGCGTTCGTCTTCGAGGTGGAATGGGCCGCGGGCTCCGAGCACTTCGCAGCGCGGGTTGCCGGGGTAAACCTCGAGCGCGCGCAAGGTCCAGAACTGCCCGGCAGGGATTTCGTCCAGGTGTTGTAGCGGCTCGCGGCCCAAGGTGAACAGCGGGCGCTGGAACGGCTTGAGGGCTGCGCTCAGCTCGGCCCAGTCGCTGACTTCGCGCCAGTCATCGCCGGCTTGCGCCTGCCACGCTGGCCGGCGCAGCGCCCAGCATGGGATAGCGCTGAGTCGCGCGGCAGTGACGGCGTTCTGGCTGATCTGTGCGGCGTAGGGGTGGGTGGCGTCGAGCAGCAGGTCGATGCCTTGTTCCTGGATGAAACCGGCCAGGCCTTCGGCGCCGCCATAACCGCCGACGCGCACCTGGCACGTCAGGTCGCTGGGTACCCGGCCGACACCGGCCAGGCTGTAGATGTGCTGCGCGCCAAGCGTGCGAGCGATCGCCAGGGCTTCGGTGATACCGCCGAGCAACAACAGCCGTTTCATGGCAAGACTCCCGCTTGACCGACAATGCCGCCCTGGCGGTCGATGGCAAATACTTCGACCTGGACCTGGGCCGGCACCACGCTGCGGGCGAACGCCAGGGCGTGCTGGCACACCGCGTCACCCAGGGCGATGCCGGCGGCGCTGGCCATCGCCAGGGCCTGCTGACTGGTGTTGGCTTGGCGAATCTGCTGCTGCAGTGCGGCGTCGGCGCCCACCGCAGCGGCCCATTCGGCCAGTTGCACAAGGTCGATGCTCGAATGTCGACTGTGCAGGTCCATGTGGCCGGCGGCGAGCTTGCTGATCTTGCCGAAGCCACCACACAGGCTGAGTTTATCCACAGGCACTTTGCGCAGGTGCTTGAGCACCGCACCGACAAAATCGCCCATTTCGATCAGGGCGATTTCCGGCAGGTTATAGACCCGGCGCATGGTGTCTTCGCTGGCGTTGCCGGTGCAGGCGGCGATGTGCAGGTAGCCGTTGGTCTTGGCGACGTCGATGCCCTGGTGGATCGAGGCGATGTACGCCGCGCAGGAAAACGGCCGGACGATGCCGCTGGTGCCGAGAATCGACAGGCCACCGAGAATGCCCAGGCGCGGGTTCATGGTCTTCAGCGCCAGGGCTTCACCGTCCTGGACGTTGACCGTCACCGCAAAACCGCCGGTATAACCGAGCTCCAGGGCCAGGGCGCCGAGGTGGTCGCTGATCATCTTGCGCGGCACCGGATTGATCGCCGGCTCGCCGACGCCCAGCACCAGGCCTGGGCGTGTCACGGTGCCGACGCCAAGCCCGGCACTGAAGCGAATGCCGGGCTCGGCGGTCAGGCGCACCTGGCTGTAGAGCAAGGCACCGTGGGTCACGTCCGGGTCGTCGCCGGCATCCTTGATCGTGCCAGCCTCGGCGCCGTCAGCCAGGAGCCGGCAGAACTCCAGGCGCATCTGCACCTGCTTGCCCTTGGGCAGGACGATCTGCACCGCATCACTGCTGCCGCCGCCCAGCAGCAAGCGCGCCGCCGCGAGGCTGGTGGCGGTGGCGCAACTGCCGGTGGTCAGGCCGCTGCGCAGGGGGGCGGGTTGTTCGCCGGTTTCGTCACGCATCGAGGGGTTTGACCAGATCCAGCAAGGTAATCGGCAGCGCCTGGCGCCAGGTGTCGAACTCGCCCAATGGCTGGGCCTGGGCGATGTGCAGCCGGGTCAGTTCGCCGCCGTGCCGCTCACGCCAGGCCAGCAAGGTCATTTCGCTTTGCAGGGTGACGGCGTTGGCAATCAGTCGGCCGCCGGGTTTGAGTTGCGCCCAGCACGTTTCGAGCACGCCGGCACGAGTCACGCCGCCGCCAATGAATATCGCGTCCGGGCGTTCGAGTCCGGCCAGCGCTTGTGGTGCGCTGCCGCGAATCAGCTGCAGGCCGGGGACGCCGAGGGTGTCGCGGTTGCGCTCGATCAGTAGCTGGCGACCTGGGTCCGCCTCGATGGCCAAGGCGCGGCAACTGGGGTGGGCGCGCATCCATTCGATACCGATCGAGCCTGAGCCTGCGCCGACATCCCACAACAATTCGCCGGGTATCGGCGCCAGGTGGGCCAGGGTCACGGCCCGCACGTCGCGCTTGGTCAATTGGCCGTCGTGGGCGAAGGCCGAGTCCGGCAGGCCGGCCAGACGCGACAGGCGCGCCGCAGTCGGTTCGGCGATGCACTCGATGGCCAGCACATTGAGGTCGGCGACCGTGGGATCGTCCCATTCGCTGGCAAGGCCGTCGATCCGCCGCTCCTGCTCGCCGCCCAGGTGTTCCAGCACGCTGATCCGGCTCGGGCCGAAGCCCCGTTCACGCAACAGCGCGGCCAGCGCAGCCGGGCTGTGCCGGTCGTTGCTCAGCACCAACAGGCGTACCCCACTGAACAATTGGCCGTTGAGCGCGGCCAGTGGCCGGGCCACCAGCGACAGGCAGACCGCCTCTTGCAGTGGCCAGCCGAGACGGGCGGCTGCCAGGGAGCAGGACGACGGCGCGGGCAGGATCAGCATCTCTTCGCTGGGTACCTGACGCGCCAGGCTGGCGCCGACGCCGAAAAACATCGGGTCACCACTGGCCAGCACACAGACCGGTGCGCCGCGTTGCGCCAGGAGCGGCTCGAGGGAGAATGGGCTTGGCCACAGTTGGCGCTCGCCACGGATGCACACCGGCAGCAGATCGAGTTGGCGCTGGCCGCCGATAATCCGTGCGGCCCCCAGCAATGCACGCCGGGCCTGCTTGCCCAGTCCCTTGAAGCCGTCTTCTCCGATGCCTACGACTGTCAGCCAGGGGGCCATCTATATTCCTCAAACATGAAGGTTCCGACGGGCAGGCTTTTCATGCCGTCGGACAAAGCAGGCATAATACCGCGCCTTCGCCCGCGAAGTGCTTCTACCTCTTGAGTCGGTCGCCCCCTTGAACGAACGTCCGTTGCATCCTGCCTTACGCCCCTCGGCCTGTCCGGGGTTGCTGCGTATCGTCCAGGCGCTGGATGGCGGGATCTGCCGGATCAAGTTGAGCGGCGGCTCGATCAGTGCCGCCCAGGCCCTCGCGGTAGCCACGGCTGCCGAGGAATTTGCCGGCGGGGTGATCGAGGCGACCAACCGCGCCAATTTGCAGATTCGCGGCATTACCGGCGAGCACTCGCGGCTGATCGAGCGCCTGCTGGCGGCCGGACTCGGTCCGCGCTCGGCGGCGGGTGACGATGTACGCAACCTGATGCTTAGTCCGGCCGCCGGCATCGACCGCGCCATGGTGCTGGATACCCGGGCGCTGGCGGCGCAGATCCTCGCGACCCTGGAGAGCAATCCGGGCCTGCATGACCTGTCCGCCAAGTTCGCCGTGCAACTGGATGGCGGCGAGTCGCTGGCCATGCTCGAGCACCCCCATGACCTGTGGTTGAGTGCGTTCGAGCGCAAGGGTGAGACCTGGTTGGCCTTTGGCCTGGCCGGATGCCCGACGGACACGGGCGCGGGTGCCGTGCGGCTCGACGACGGTCACTGCCTGGTGGTGGCGGTGCTGGAGCTGTTTCTCGCACTGGCGCGGCCGGAGCAGACTCGCATGCGCCACTTGCTGGCCGAGCGTTCCTTGGACTCGCTGCTGGTGCTGCTCGGTGAACGGCTGCCGCTGCAGCGACTCGATACCTGGCAGCGCACGCCGGCACCGTCGGGGCGGCACCTGGGTACTTATCCACAGCGTCAGCCGGGCCTGGTCCATGTAGGGGCCGTGCCGCCGTTGGGACGGCTGACCTCGGAAATGCTCCAAGGCGCGGCGCTACTGTGTGAGCAATACGGTGATGCCAGTCTGCGCCTGACACCCTGGCAGAGTCTGTTGCTGCCCAACATCTGCGAGCAGGACGCGCCCGCCCTCAGCCAACAGTTGCAAGCGCTGGGGTTCCTGTTGAGCGCCGATCAGGCCCTGGCCCACGTGCTGGCCTGCACCGGTTCCACCGGTTGTGCCAAGGGCCTGGCCGACACCAAGCGCGACGGCCAGCGCCTGGCCGCGCTGCGCCAATCAGCCGACGCGCCACTGCAGGTGCACTTATCCGGTTGCCCGCGTTCCTGCGCCGCCGCCCATACGGCGCCCGTGACCTTGCTGGCGGTCAGCCCCGGTCACTACGACCTCTATTTTCGCGATGCGGGGCAGGCCGGTTTCGGCGCCCTGCAAGCACGTAACCTCACTATTGAAGCGGCGGGTGCACTGCTTGATGCCCGCCCACGGAGCCCCCTTGATGCTTGATTACATCCGCGACGGTCAGGAGATCTATCGCAACTCCTTCGCGATCATTCGCGCCGAGGCGAACCTGGACCGTATTCCGGCCGATCTGGAAAAACTCGCGGTGCGGGTGATCCACGCCTGCGGCATGGTCGAGGCCATCGATGGCCTGCAGTTTTCCGCCGGGGCGGGCAAGGCCGGGCGTGATGCGCTGGCGGCCGGTGCACCGATTCTGTGTGACGCGCGGATGGTCTCCGAGGGCGTGACCCGGGCCCGCTTGCCAGCCAACAACCCAGTGATCTGTACCCTGCGCGACGACAGCGTGGCCGAGTTGGCGCGCGAACTGGGCAACACCCGTTCCGCTGCGGCGCTGGAGTTGTGGCGTCCGCACCTGGAAGGCAGCGTGGTGGTGATCGGCAACGCCCCGACCGCGTTGTTCTACCTGCTGGAAATGCTCGACGCCGGCGCACCCAAGCCGGCGCTGATTCTCGGCTTCCCGGTGGGGTTTGTCGGCGCCGCCGAATCCAAGGCCATGCTCGCGGCGGACAGTCGTGGCGTGCCCTTCGTGATCATGCAAGGCCGGCTGGGCGGTAGCGCCATGGCCGCCGCTGCGGTCAATGCCCTCGCCACGGAGATTGAATGATGCAGCAACCTGGACGCTTGATCGGCCTGGGCGTGGGCCCCGGTGACCCGGAACTGATTACCGTCAAGGCCCTGCGCCTGCTGCGCGAGTCGCCCGTGGTGGCGTACTTCGTGGCCAAGGGCAAGAAAGGCAATGCCTTCGGCATCATCGAAGCCCACCTGCAAGAGGCGCAGAACCTGTTGCCGCTGGTGTACCCGGTGACCACCGAAGCGTTGCCAGCGCCGCTGTCCTACGAAGAAATCATCAGCGATTTCTACGACGGCGCTGCCCAAGCGGTGGCCGCGCACCTGGACGCCGGCCGCGACGTGGCGGTGATCTGCGAAGGCGATCCGTTCTTCTACGGCTCTTACATGTACCTGCACGACCGTCTGGCCACGCGCTATGAAGCCGAAGTGGTGCCAGGTGTGTGCTCGATGCTCGGTGGCGCTTCGGTGCTTGGCGCGCCGTTGGTGTATCGCAACCAGAGCCTGTCGGTGCTGTCCGGCGTGCTGCCCCACGAAGACCTCAAGCGCCGCCTGGCCGATGCGGACGCGGCGGTGATCATGAAGCTTGGCCGTAACTTCCCGAAAGTGCGCCAAGTGCTCGAGGAGCTGGGACTGGCCGAGCGAGCGCTGTATGTCGAGCGGGCGACCATGGCCAATCAGAAGATTGTGCCGCTGGATCAGGTCGAGCCGATGTCCTCGCCGTACTTCTCGCTGATTATCGTTCCTGGCGAAAGGTGGCAAGGCTGATGACCCATTCCACGCCAGCCATTGTCATTCTCGGCCAGGGTAGCCTGGCCACTGCGCGTCGCCTGCAGCAGGTGTATCCCACCGCCTTGATCCACGGTCTCGGTGGGCGGGTAGAAGGCGCAGACCGGGTGTATCAGGAGTTCGGCGCGACCCTGCGCGAACTCTATCAACAGGGCACGCCGATCATTGCCCTGTGTGCGGCCGGTATCGTGATCCGCACCCTGGCACCGTTGCTGCTGGAGAAAGGTGCCGAGCCGCCGGTGCTGGCGGTAGCTGAAGACGGCAGCGCAGTAGTGCCGCTGCTGGGTGGTCTCGGCGGGGTGAATGGCATGGCTCGGGAGATTGCCGCGGCATTCGAGGTGGCGCCAGCGATCACCACCAGCGGTGAGCTGCGCTTCGGCACTTGCTTGCTCAATCCACCCAGCGGATATGCGTTGGGTGATCTGGAGGCGGGTAAACGTTTTGTCTCCGATCTGCTGGCCGGTCACTCCGTGCGCGTCGAAGGTGCCGCGCCCTGGCTGGCGCAAGCCCAACTGCCGGAGGATCCGCAGGCTCGACACTCGATCCACATCGGCAGTGCCGAGCGTGTGGCGACGGTCAACGAGTTGTTGATCTATCCGCGCAGCGTCGCGGTGATCGTGGCGAGCGCCGCAGAGGATCTGCCAGAGCGGATTCGCGCGGCCTTGCAGGAGGCGCAACTCGCGCTGCCGGCCCTGGCCTGCCTAGTGGCGCCGCAGGCACAGATGGCCTGCCCGGTGTTGCGTGAAGCCGCGCTGGCGTTGGCCGTACCGCTGCGTTTTGTCGCCTCGGCGATCGACCTTGAAACCCTGGCGCGCAGCGCCGTGCCAGAGGGGCGTCTGATCGCCTGCACCCAGGAGCTGATGATTGCCGTGGCCGAACAGCCGCTGCAGGTGAATCTTATCGGCCGTCCCCGTGGGCGTCTGGCGGTGATTGGCCTCGGCCCGGGCGCCGCCGAACTGATGGTGCCAGCGGTGAAAGCCGAACTGGCGCGAGCCACCGATGTGCTCGGTTATGAAACCTACGTACGCATGGCCGGACCGTTTCGTGAGGACCAGGTGCAGCACTGCACCGACAACCGCGAAGAGATGCAACGGGCCCGGCACGCCTTTGAACTGGCCGCCCAGGGGCGTTCGGTGATCGTGGTGTCGTCCGGTGATCCGGGAGTGTTCGCCATGGCGGCGGCGGTGCTTGAGGCGTTGCACGAGTCGGATGACCCAGCGTGGCATAACGTCGAACTGCAGATCCTGCCCGGGGTCTCTGCTTCGCTGGCCACCGCCGCCCAGGCCGGAGCACCGCTGGGGCATGACTTCTGCGTGATGTCGCTGTCCGACAACCTGAAGCCCTGGTCGATCATCGAGAAGCGCCTGGACCTGGCAGCGGAGGCCGATCTGGCGCTGGCGTTCTACAACCCGATTTCCCGCTCGCGCCCCTGGCAGTTGGGGCGCGCGCTGGAGATTGTCGCCCAGCATCGCGCACCTGCAACGCCGGTAGTCCTGGGCCGGGATATCGGCCGTCCCGGCCAGACCCTGCGCATCACCACCCTCGGTGCGCTGACCCCTGATCAAGTCGACATGCGCACTATGGTGCTGGTCGGTTCGTCCATGACCTGCACTTTTCCACGTAGCGACGGCGGTGAGTGGGTCTATACGCCACGTTGGTATGGTGAAAAGCCTGGCACTTGAATAATAACGCCCCTTCTTAGGGGCGTTATTGTTTTACCCCTGTTAACGGATTTGTGAAGTTTGTATTGGGGGCAGATAACCGTGGCCGTATAACGCTGAATAAATCACAGCTTGAAGTCATTCTCTCGGTCTGCTGTTGAGTGGGCGAGTTGACCACAGCACACGCACGGACATTGGTTGATCACCCTGGTGGCTGGGCATCTGCTGCTGATCGACTCCAGTGACGGGCGTTGCCTGCTGTTTCGCGGTGCCGAAGCGCTCGATGCGGCGTCAAGGCATGGACTGGAACTGGCCATGGAGTTTTCTGGCGAGCGTGTCTCGCTGTCACCGGCAGAGCTGATGGCGGGGCTTGAGCCGGGCCTCAGGGCACCAGGTAGCCCTTGACCCCGGTAAAGATGATTTGCGCCGCCAGTGCACAGACAAACAGCCCCATCAGGCGGCTGACGATCTGCAAACCCTGGTCACCGAGAATCCGCTCGATGCGATTGGAAAGGTACAGCACCACGCCCACCGTGAGACTGGCCAGGGCAATACTCATGATCGCGGTGAGTTTATCGTCCCAGTGCGGTTGGCCGACGCCCATCACCAGCAAGGCACCGATGGTGCCGGGACCGACGGTCAGCGGGATGGTCAGCGGGACGATGGTCACATCCTGCTGCACGTTGTCGGTCTGCACCGCGGATTTGCCTTGGGCCATGCCCAATGCCGAGATGAACAGTACGCTGCCGGCGCCGATGCGAAAGGCGTCTACGGTGATGCCGAACACGTTGAAAATCACCCGGCCGAACAGGTACAGCAAAATGCTGGAAATCAGGGTCGCGAGGGCGACCTTCCACGCCAGGCGCCGACGCTCCTTGTTGGAATAGCCGCGGGTCAGGCTGATGAAGCACGACAGCACGAAGAACGGGCTATAGAGCACCAACATTTTCAGGTAAACGCTGAATAGCACGTGGAGCATGGTTTTGGCTCGCGGCGGGAGAGTGTTGGGGGAGTCTATCAGTCGGTCTATGGGTTGTGGGAGATGGCTGGGAGATCAATGATTATTTTGTCGGTACGTAGTTAGTTGTTTTGTTTAGGTAGTTCAATACTTGGGTGGCAGTTATTATTGGAAAGTTACAGGTTGCTGTTTGTGATTTTCCTTGTTCCTGTTTATGGTCGCTCTGCAGTCGCATGAAGAGGCTGGAATTATAATCAAGGAGCTGGTCATGAATGTTGTTGATGGTGTGTATGGAATGACTGCCGTCGGATGTGTTGAACGTATCAGGAATTATGAGATAGCGGACTCCTCGACTCTACGCTCCCGCAGTTTTGCTTTGCCGGAAGTTGAGGCGCCGGAAAAAGCTGCTATTGTCGGGGAAGGTGTTTTGTCTTTTACCGGTAATCTCGCTGGGCAAAATATCGACGATGTCTTGCACGCGTTTCTTTTTGCAACGCTGGCGTCGAACAAAGCATTTCCGCGCGAGGAGCAGGGTAAGGAGTGGTACTACCATTTTGTCCAGGTCATGACCGATGCCGGTTGGCTGCCCACCCAGAAGTTTTATAACGACATCAATATCGGGGGTAACTCGGTGCGCATGGATGAATTGGTCCTGGAGATCCTTGGGGCTGTCGTGGCCGGGATTGCCTTGCCGGGTTCTACCTCCGCACTGATGCTGAAAGTGGCAAGTTCCGCCATCAACGCACTGAAAAAGCGCGAAACCGCGCTGACCCTGTATGAGCGCAACATGCTCGAAAATGGCGTAGGCGGTACCGCGGCCGGAACCTGCACGGAAATCAATGGTGAAGTGACACTGGCCTTGGGGACCGTGCGGTTTATTCGCAAGAATACTTCGACCCAGGTTCTGTTTTCCGACTGGGATTCTCGCGATGTGAAGCTGTATCGCGGTGAGTCGGTATTCAGAAAAGTACCGGCTATTGTCGAGCAGACTCGCGAGGTCATTCTAGAGAAGTTAGGTATCAATGCAAAAACCAAGATCTCCAACTACCCAATTTAACGGAATAAAAATAAAAGGGGAGCCATGCAGTGGCTGCTCTTTTAGTTTTGGGGGTTTGCTATGGAACAGCATTACATGGTGTATGCAGTAAGGGATGCGGTTGTTGCATTGCCCGGAGTCAATGGCCTGGCCACGTGTTCTGATGTCGTCAAATCGTGCCTGTTGGCCCAACTGGTGGCTAATAAAAAAATGCAGATGAAGGCGGCTGTCGATTGGTACGACGCCTATCTGCAGGTGGTCGATGATTTTTGGATACGCTCGCTCAAGGCGCAGCAGCATTTTTCCCTGGGACCTCAGAGTGGCAGTTCCCCCTTGGAATGGGCAGCCGGGATGATGACCAATTGCAAAGATCGTTCGGGGCAGGTTTTTGCCGCTTTCCTGCCCCATATAGCGCACTTGAACAGCTCCGTTGCAGCCATTGGCGAGCTGCCTGGAAACGCCAGTCCAGCCCTTCAGGACGTGCGTCTGTTGGCGATCCTGGCGCTGACGCCAACCTCGATCATCAGCCTGTATATCGTCTTCCAGACTCGCCAGGTGCTGAGCGCAAACCCCTGGTCGCAGGCATTTTGCGTTGAGGAGGTGGTGGGCCCTGTATGCATTCGCCAGGCGCGGGCGAATCTTTCCGAACTCCTTTATGCACGGGCTCGTGAGGCGGTTGACCTGAAACTCAGGGATAAACTGAGCGACAACCTTGCGAAGCTGGGTGAAATCACCGATGTCACCTGTAAACCTTTCACGGTGGAGGGCCGCTCATGATCGATACCACTGCACAGGCCGCCGTGGTGGGTGGCAGCCTGATCGCCTTTGCCGGTGATCTACCGGAGTCCCATCGGGAAGACATTTACCTCAGTACCCTGTACGCGCAAAGGGCGACCCGCGCGGCAGTTGCCGATGGCCTGGAAGGCGACTGGTTTGAGTATTACCGCAACACGCTCAAGTTCATCGGCTGGGATGTGCCACGGCCGGAGGGGCTGCCGCTCACGTCCACCGACTCGATGGGCCGTCAGGTCATTCAGCAGATTTCCAGGCGCCTGGGTGAGGTTTTTTCCAGTCCTATCAGTCGTGCAATGGCAGCCCTGGAGCAGAACCAGGCGGCGCTCGATTTGTTCGAGTCCAGCAGCCTGACACAGCAGGCCGGGGTCTTTCAGATGATTCCCTGCATCGCCAACGGCCCGAACAAGATCGACCTGGGTCTCTACCACCGACAGTTCAGGCTGTATCGAAGCGCTCCGCAGTTTCTATTCGCGCAAGAACAGGTGCGAGAGAGCAGGGAGCAGATGGCGTTGCTGACCTTCAATACGCTTTACTACGCGCAGTTTCGCGAGAAAGTTAAAAAAGCGGTCCTGGAGCAATCACTCACGTCCATCCGCGGGCTGTCGATTTGACTGGGACGCAGCGAGGGGATTGATCAGACGGGCGATGTGTTGCGATTGTGCTGATCGCGCTGGACCACCCAGTACTCGACCAGCTCACGCAGTTGCGACAGCTCCACCGGCTTGGCCATGTGCCCGTCCATGCCGGCCTGGCGTGCGCGGTCCTTGTGTTCGGCGAGGATGTGCGCGGTCAGTGCTACCACCGGGGTACGAGTGCGCTGGTTGCCGACTTCCCAGGCGCGTAATTGCTGGGTGGCGGAAAACCCGTCGAGGATCGGCATTTCGCAATCCATCAACACCAGGTCATAACGCTGGGCCTTCATCGCCTTCAAGGCTTCTTCGCCGTTGCTGGCGGTGTCCGGTTGCAGGTTGAGTTTGCCCAGCATGCCGCGAATCACTTTGGTCGAGATGCTGTTGTCTTCGGCGACCAGGATGCGGAAGTCGCTGGGCACACTGACCTCCAGGGGCGGGTTACCGGGCAGGGACGGGGAGACGGCCTGGCCTTTGTTGCGTTGGGTCAACTCGTCGGCCAGGGTGGTCTTGAGCGTATAACCGGCCACGGGCTTGGCCAGGATGCGCTTGATCCCGGCGTTGCGCGCGATGATCTTGCTCGGGGCGTTGCTGATACCGGTGAGCATGATCAGCAGGATGTCGTGATTCAGGCTCGGGTCTTCCTTGATCTTGGCGGCCAGTTGCATGCCGGTCATGCCGGGCATGTTCTGGTCCAGCAAGACCACGTCGAAATAATCGCGCAGGTGCGCCTTGGTACGCAGCAAGGCCAGGGCTTCCTTGCCGGAAGGCACGGCACTGACATTCAGGCCCCAGGCCGTGCATTGCTGCACCAGGACCTTGCGGCAGGTGTCGTTGTCGTCCACCACCAGCACCCGTGCGCCTTGCAGCGGGCTGTCGAGGTCGGATGTCGGGTGTTCGAGACGGTCCGGGTCCAGGGGCAAGGTCAGCCACAGTGTATTGCCCTGATTGCTGCCGCACTTGATGCCGAACTCGCCGTGCATCAACAGGATCAACTGGCGGGCAATCACCAGGCCCAGGTTGCCGCCCAGGGGTGTCGCGGAGAGGAAGTTCTTGCTGTGCAGTTCTGCGTGCATCAAGGCTTCACGTTCTTGCGCCTCCATGGGCAGCCCGCTGTCCTGCACGGCGATGCGCAGGCGCGGTTTGCTGCTGCGTTCATCGAGGGCGACAACGATCAGGATCTCGCCTTCCTCGGTTTTTTTCAGCGCGTTTTCCAGCAGGCTCAGCAGGGTCTGGCGCAGGCGTGTCGGGTCGCCGCTGATCACGCGTGGCACCTGGGGCTGGATGAAGCTGATGAGCTCGACGTTCTGCTGTTCGGCCTTGGCGCGGAAGATGCTCAGGCAGTCGTCGACCAGGGCATTGAGGTCGAACTGCACGTCATCCAGTTCGATTTGCCCGGACTCCAGCTTGGAGATGTCGAGGATCTCGTTGATCAGCGTCAGCAGTTCGTTGCCGGCGCTGTGGATGGTCTGCACGTAGTCGCGCTGCTTGACTGACAGTGGCGTGCCCAGCAGTAGTTCGGTCATGCCCAGTACGCCATTCATCGGGGTGCGAATTTCATGGCTGATCTTCGCCAGGAACTCGGCCTTGGCGTTGATTTCGGCATTGCTGGCGGCCAGGTCGCGGCTGATGCTGAAGCGGTTCTCGATGATGCTGCGCTGGCGCTCGGTCAGCGAAATCCCCATCAGCAGGCCGCTCAGTCCGATAAAGGCCAACAAGGCGGTGATCAGGCTTTGCGGGGCGACCACTGTCAGGCCCAGCAGCGCCGGCAAGATGATCAGCGTGCCGAGGTTGAACACCACCATCGCCATGACGAAGAAGCGGGCCGGTCGGTAGCCCTGCTGCCAGTGGTAGGCGCTGACCAGGAGCATGCTCAGGCCGGCCAGCGCGACCAGTGCATAGGTCATCAGGTTCAGCGGCAAGGTCTCGACGAACAGCAACAACAGGCTGCACAGGACAATGAACAGGATATCGCCCATCAGCAGCTTGTTCAGCGGGTGCGGGCCCAGCGGGGTAAAGAACCGATAGGTGAACATCAGCCCGCACGGCGCCGTCAGTAGCAGGGCCAGGTAGGCGTCGGGGGTTTGCAGGGCATGCCAGTCGGGTAGCCATGGGCCGGCCAGGTTCAACAGCAGCAGCATGCCCAGCATCAGCAGGCCTTCACACGCCGCGAGCCACAGGCAGGTTTGCGAGCGGGTGAAGGCATAGCGCGTGAGGTTGTGCAGGATCAGCATGGCGATGCAACCGAACAACAGGCCGTAGATCAGCGTCTGGGTCTGGTTGGCGGCGGACATGACCGCTGATTGCAGGGTGATGTAGGGCCGCAACTGGTGTTCGGACACCAAGCGTAGATATACGTCGAGTGGCTGCTGGACCTGCGGCAGCGGCACCATGAAGTCGGTGCTGGGCAGCGGGCGGGTACTCAGTGCCTGGTCGTTGCCACTGTGGGTCTGCTCGATCAGCGTGTCGCCGTCCAGCACATAGAGGTCCAGGTGCACCAGGTCGGGGGCGAAGATGCGCAGCAGTTGTTCGTGTTTGCCAGGATTGAGCCGAAAGCGCAGCCACAGCGCGCCATCAGGGTCGGCGGCGGTGATCTGGTCCAGTTCAATCGGGCTGAATTGATTGGTGTAGCGGGCCGAGCGGATGTCGGTCAGTTGCAGGCTGCCCTGTTCGTCGAGCAATACCGCCCAGCCACTGCCTTGCGTGGCCTGGGCCGGGAGCATGCAGAGCAGGGTCAGTAGGGTGACGGTCAAGCCAATGGCAATCCTGAGCCAGCGCACGGCGGAATCCCTTCTTAGGTTGATGCCAGATTACAACTATGCGCGGGCCTGGAACAGGGCGGCAAGGACCAGCGGCCCTTGCCTGGCCGAACGGCTGGCTTATTACTGGTTTTCGCCACGCTCGCGGGCAATGGCGCGGTAGCCAATGTCCTTGCGATAGAAGCAGCCGGTCCAATTGATCTTGGCGGCCAGTTGGTAGGCTTGCTGCTGGGCGGCATCGACGCTGGCGCCCATCGCCGTGGCGCAGAGCACCCGGCCACCGGCAGTCACGACGTTACCGTCCTTGAGCGCAGTGCCGGCGTGGAAGACTTTGCCTTCCAGTGCGGCGGCTGCATCCAGGCCCTGGATCACATCACCCTTGGCGTAGTCAGCCGGATAGCCACCCGCAGCCAGGACGATGCCGACGCTTGGGCGTGGATCCCACTGGGCTTCGACCTTGTCCAGCGCTTGGGCCAGTGCCGCTTCGACCAGCAGCACCAGGCTCGACTGCAGGCGCAGCATCACTGGTTGGGTCTCAGGGTCGCCGAAACGGCAGTTGAATTCGATGACCTTCGGATTGCCGGCCTTGTCGATCATCAGGCCTGCATACAGGAAGCCGGTGTAGACGTTGCCTTCGGCCGCCATGCCCTTCACGGTTGGCCAGATCACCAGGTCCATGACCCGCTGATGCACTTCGCTGGTGACCACTGGCGCCGGGGAGTAGGCCCCCATGCCGCCGGTGTTCGGACCGGTGTCGCCATCGCCCACACGCTTGTGGTCCTGGCTGGTGGCCATCGGCAGGACGTTCTTGCCGTCGACCATGACGATGAAGCTGGCTTCTTCGCCGTCGAGGAACTCTTCGATCACCACGCGCGAACCGGCGTCACCGAAGGCATTGCCGGCGAGCATGTCGCGCACCGCGTCTTCGGCTTCCTGCAGGGTCATGGCGACGATCACGCCTTTACCGGCAGCCAGGCCGTCGGCCTTGATCACGATCGGCGCACCTTTTTCACGCAAGTAAGCCAGGGCTGGCTCGATCTCGGTGAAGTTCTGGTAGTCGGCAGTCGGGATCTTGTGGCGCGCCAGGAAGTCCTTGGTGAAGGCCTTGGAGCCTTCCAGCTGGGCCGCGCCGGCGGTTGGGCCGAAGCAATCCAGGCCACGGGAGCGGAACAGGTCAACCACGCCAGCCACCAGCGGGACTTCCGGGCCGACGATGGTCAGGGCGACGTTCTGCTCGGCAAAGTCTGCCAGTTGTTCCAGGGCCAGGACGTCGATCGCGACGTTTTCGCACTTGGCTTCAATGGCGGTACCGGCGTTGCCGGGTGCCACGAAAACCTTCTGCACACGCGGATCCTGAGCCACTTTCCAGGCCAGGGCGTGTTCACGGCCACCGCTGCCAATGATCAAAACATTCATTTCAAAAACCTCGGATGACGCTAATTCTGTGGAGCACCGCAGGGGCGCTTTTCTGTGGGAGCTGGCTTGCCAGCGATAGCATCACTGCGGTCCATCTGAAAAACCGAGGTGTCTGCATCGCGGGCAAGCCCGCTCCCACAGGGAATCGGTTAATCAGTGACGGAAGTGGCGCATGCCGGTGAAGACCATCGCGATGCCGGCTTCATCGGCCGCTGCGATCACTTCTGCATCACGCATCGAGCCACCTGGCTGGATCACCGCCGTCACGCCGGCCTTGGCTGCGTTGTCCAGGCCGTCGCGGAACGGGAAGAACGCGTCGGAAGCCATCACCGAACCGACTACCTGCAAGCCGGCGTGTTCAGCCTTGATCGCAGCGATACGGGCCGAGTTCACACGGCTCATCTGGCCAGCGCCGACCCCGATGGTCTGGCGGTTCTTGGCGTAGACGATGGCGTTGGACTTGACGTACTTGGCCACTTTCCAGGCGAAGATCAGGTCGTTGATCTCGTGTTCGGTCGGTGCGCGCTGGGTCACGACTTTCAAGTCGTCGGCGCCGATCATGCCGATGTCGCGGCTCTGTACCAGCAGGCCGCCGTTGACGCGCTTGTAGTCCCAGGCAGCGGCACGCTCAGCCGACCACTCGCCGCAGGCCAGCAGGCGCACATTGGCCTTGGCCGCAACGATGGCGCGGGCCTCGGCGCTGACGCTCGGGGCGATGATCACTTCGACGAACTGACGCTCGACGATGGCTTTGGCGGTTTCAGCATCCAGTTCGCGGTTGAACGCGATGATGCCGCCGAAGGCCGATTCGGTGTCGGTGGCGTAGGCCAGCTCGTAGGCCTGGCGAATACCGCCTTCGGCGTCTGGGCTGACGGCTACGCCGCACGGGTTGGCGTGCTTGACGATCACGCAGGCTGGCTTGACGAAGCTCTTCACGCACTCCAGCGCGGCGTCGGTATCGGCCACGTTGTTGTACGACAGTTCCTTGCCCTGCAGTTGGGTCGCAGTGGCGATCCCGACTTCGGCAGGCGTCGCTTCTACGTAGAATGCCGCGCTCTGGTGCGGGTTCTCGCCGTAACGCATTTCCTGGGCCTTGACGAACTGGCTGTTGAAGGTGCGCGGGAATTCGCTGCGACCTTCGGTGCTGAGGGTGTCAGCCGCCTGGTTCACGGTGCCCATGTAGTTGGCGATCATGCCGTCGTAGGCGGCGGTGTGTTCAAACGCCTTGAGCATCAGGTCGAAACGCTGGGCGTAGGTCAGGCCGCCGGCCTTGAGGTTTTCCAGGACGCTGGCGTAATCGCTGGCATTCACCACGATCGCTACGTCTTTGTGGTTTTTGGCTGCCGAACGGACCATGGTCGGGCCGCCGATGTCGATGTTCTCGATCGCGGTCGGCAGGTCGCAGCCCGGCTTGTTGATGGTGGCTTGGAACGGGTACAGGTTGACCGCCACCAGATCGATCGGCTTGATGCCGTGCTCGTTCATGATCGCGTCGTCGATACCGCGACGGCCGAGGATCCCGCCGTGGATTTTCGGGTGCAGGGTCTTCACCCGACCGTCCATCATTTCGGCAAAACCGGTGTAATCCGCGACTTCCACAGCGGCTACGCCATTGTCCTGCAGCAGCTTGAACGTCCCACCGGTGGAGAGGATCTCAACCCCAAGGGCTTCAAGCTCCTTGGCGAATTCGAGGATCCCGGTCTTGTCGGAAACGCTGATCAAGGCGCGGCGGATCGGCAGGCGGGTAGTCTGGTCGGTCATCTCAATTTCCATCAAAAGCAAAGGAAGTCAGCAAAAAAGGCGACCGGTTTTACGCGGGCGCCTTTCTGGTTTGATTAAATGCTTACAGCAAATCGTACTGCTTGAGTTTCTTGCGCAGGGTGCCGCGGTTCAGTCCCAGCAGCTCACTGGCCTTGGTCTGGTTACCCTTGACGTAGTTCATCACGCTTTCGAGCAGGGGAGCCTCGACTTCGGAGAGCACCAGGTTGTACACATCCGTGACGGCAGCGCCCTCAAGGTGGGCGAAATAATTGTGCAGCGCCTTCTCGACACTCCCGCGAAGGGTCTGGCCTTCTTCGCTCGGCGTATTGAGGTGCTGTTTCAAATTCACGTTGTCGCTCACGGGTGTTGTTCCACTCACTAAAGTCTCGGTCATCATCGTCATGCGGCCACCCCTTCTCCGTCCCCTGTCAGGCTCTTATAACGCTCGGCAAAAAACTCCCGGACGTTGGCGCATTGTGTTTCCGTTCCATCCAAACGATTGAAGTGGGCGCGAAATTCCCTGGCGCCCGGCAAGGTTGCGAGATACCAGCCGACATGCTTGCGCGCAATGCGTACGCCCATGACGTCTCCATAAAAAGCATGGAGTGCGGCCAGATGCTCAAGCAGAATACGTTCCACTTCGCTCAGCTGCGGAGCCGGCAGTTTTTCGCCGGTACGCAGGAAATGCTCGATCTCACGAAAAATCCATGGCCGCCCCTGGGCAGCCCGGCCTATCAGCAGGCCATCGGCACCGGTCGCGTCAAGCACGTGCCGGGCCTTCTCGGGCGAGTCGATGTCGCCATTGGCGAACACCGGAATCGACACCGCCTGCTTGATCGCGGCAATGGTGTCGTACTCGGCGTCCCCGGTGTACAGGTCGGCACGGGTGCGCCCGTGCACCGCCAGCGCCGTGATCCCGGCCTGCTCGGCGATCTTCGCCACGGTCAGGCCGTTCTTGTTTGCCCGGTCCCAGCCGGTGCGGATCTTCAAGGTGACCGGCACATCAACCGCAGCCACCACGGCCTGCAGGATCTCGGTCACCAGTGCTTCATCTTTCAACAGGGCGGACCCGGCGGCCTTGTTGCAGACCTTCTTTGCCGGACAGCCCATGTTGATATCAATAATCTGTGCGCCCAGCTCGACGTTGGCCCGGGCCGCGTCCGCCAGCATCTGTGCATCACCACCGGCGATCTGTACCGAGCGAGGCTCGGGATCACCTTCGTGGACCATGCGCAGGCGCGACTTGCGGGTGTTCCACAAGCTCATGTCGCTGGTTACCATTTCCGAGACTACTAACCCTGCGCCCAATCGCTTGCACAGCTGACGAAAGGGCTGGTCGGTGACGCCCGCCATCGGGGCGAGAATCAAGCCGTTGTGCAATGTATATGGGCCGATGCGTACCGCCGACATAGGACTTCCCTGTTGTGGGGTCGGATCATGAGAGTTCGAAAAAGGGTTGGCATGATACCCGCTCTCGATGACTGGTTAAAGGCTGAATTGGATAAAATCTGAACAGTTACTTTGTTATTGCCAGTAGTTTGGTGCGCCTCGCCAGCCGTCAGAAAGCCACCGTCAAAGGCAGGACACTGAACCGATTCACTCGGGCGAGTGAAAGCTGAGGCTGTAATTCACGGCCTTGGAGCCGGGGTCGAGGATGTCCAGGGCGATGTGGATCGGCGTTTGTGGCGGCATCTCCGCCAGGCCGGCAAGGTCGCCATTGAGGTATTCCCCCGGCTTGAATCGCCGACTGGCGATCAGGTGGCCGTTGAGGTCGGCAAACCGTAACTCCAGCAGCGGGAACGGCTGGGAGAACGGCGCACGGTTATAGATGATGGCGTCCACCACCAGGGCGCCGCTGAAGTCCGGGTGGCTGCGCACCACCAGGTTACTGCTCTTGATTTTGGCGATGTCGACCTTGGACGGCACATTGCAGCCAATCTGTGGGCACAGCTGCTGGAACCAGGGGCGGTACTGGTCCTGGCGGGCCAGTTCGTCGAAGTGATAGGCGATGTACTGGCCGGCCAGGGCGCCGCCCGCCAGCAGCACCATCAAGCCCCAGAACAGGCGTCGGCCCCAGGGTGAGCGGCGCTTTTGCCAGTCCAGTTGCAACGGGTCGTCGACCAGGTCCTGCAGCACTTCATCATGGCGGGCGGACTCGTTGCGCGGGCGTTTCTTGCGCGGCGGTTCGATAACCTGGGGCTGATCTTCCAGCTCGTCGTCATCGGTGGCGGACAGCCGTTCGTGGCGCAGGTCCTGCCTGGCGTCCTCGTCCACAGGCTCAAGGCGCAGCTGCGGAGCCTCGGGTTCGTCGTCGTCAAGATCGACCAGCGACAGCGAAGGCTCGGTGCGCGAGGAGGTGTGGGGTTCGTCGAGATCGTCGATCGAGACGTTGCCTGTTGCCGGGCTGTCGTCGTTGGTCAAGGCGCGTTCGGCGGCAGACTCGCTGAACAGGCTGTCGGACCAGGGTTCTTCGCTTTCGCCGCTGTCGCGCCGGGCACTGAGTGAGTCTTCCCGAGGCTTGCGTTCCTGGCCGAACTCCTTGGTCGGCTGGATTTCCCGCTGCTCCAGCCGGGCCAGTTCCTCGTCGAGGTCGAGGTGGTCCAGGTCAAGCTCGGCGGCGGTCCACTGCTTCTGGCTGATCGCTCGTTGCTCGGGAGCAGGTATGGCCGGCGGCGGGGTAAGCGGGGCTGCTTGCTGACCCTGGCGTTGCTCGAGCAACTGGCGGGCGGCGTTGAACACTTGCAGGCACGAGCCGCAACGAACCACCCCGCGAGCCACGCTCAATTGAGTGTGGCTGACGCGAAAACTGGTCTGACAGTGCGGGCATTGAGTGACGAAGCTGTCGGTCATGCGGCCATCCGGAGTCTGCAAGCGCTCATTCTAGCGCCGACGGCCGGTAATACGCACCCAGCCGTCGCGATTGGCGATCGGGTCGAGATCAAAGTCCTGGGCATAAGCACCAGCGACCTCGTCACCTTGCTCGGCAAGGATCCCCGACAGCGCCAGGCGTCCGCCGGACTTGACCAGGCTGGACAGTTGCGGTGCCAGTGAAACCAGGGGGCCGGCCAGAATGTTGGCGACCAGCACATCGGCCTGCACCGGTGGCAGATCTTGTGGCAGGTACAGTGGGAACAGCTCTTCGGCAATGTTGTTGCGCCCGGCGTTGTCGCGCGATGCTTCCAGCGCTTGCACGTCGATATCGGTGCCGACGGCTTGTTTCGCGCCGAGCAGCAGGGCGGCAATGGCCAGGATCCCCGAGCCGCAGCCGAAGTCCAGCACGTTGCAATCTTGCAGGTCCTGGCCGTCGAGCCACTCCAGGCACAGCGCGGTGGTCGGGTGAGTACCGGTGCCAAACGCCAGGCCCGGATCCAGCAGCAGGTTTACCGCGTCGGGCTCAGGGGCGGCGTGCCAGCTTGGCACGATCCACAGGCGCTGGCCGAACTGCATCGGCTGGAAGCCATCCATCCAGCTGCGTTCCCAGTCCTGGTCTTCGATCACTTCGCTGTGATGCTCGGGCAGCGGGCCGCCGGTCAGCAGCTCAAGGTGAGCCAGCACCGGGCCAGGCTCGGTGCCACCTTCAAACAGGGCCAGCAGGTGAGTGTGCGACCACAGCGGGGTGGTGTTCAGTTCCGGCTCGAAGATCGGCTGATCTTCGGCGTCCATGAAGGTCACCGAGACGGCGCCCACTTCAAGGAAAGCGTCTTCGTAGGTTTCGGCTTGTTCTGGGCTGATGGCGAGACGGACTTGCAGCCAAGGCATGGCGGGCACCTTTGAAAAATATTGATTGCAGCCTAGCGGTCTGCGAGAAGCCCGCAAGTTTACGCGAGCGCGAAGGTTTTGTGGGAGTGGGCTGTGAGCTGGGGCGAGGGAGCTTGCTTGCGTGGCGGCCTCTGGGCTGACCGGGGTGTTGGATTGGGCCGAGGACATATCCATTTCTGCGGTAACGGCCACCTATGGTTCCGCCTGACGGCGGCTCACTTTTGAA
>NZ_CATKPN010000050.1:0-54269 GCF_949767245.1 Pseudomonas sp. IT-P176 | reverse complement strand
TAAGAGCGTTTTGCTTACTTTTGCGCTGTTCAAAAGTGAGCCGCCGTCAGGCGGAACCATAGGAGGCCATTACCGCAGCAACGGATATGCCCCCAAAAGCCAAGATCAAATGAGCCTTCAGCCCTGGACCGACCAGGCGCTGACAAACTGCGACAGGTCGACCTTCTCGGCAACCCGTGGTTCTTTCTGCGGGGTACCCAGGTACAGGAAGGCAATCACCTCCTCCCCCTCGGCCAGGCCCAGGCCCTTGGCCACGTGCGCCGAGTACGCCAGCTCGCCAGTGCGCCATACCGCGCCGATCCCCTGGGCATAGGCCGCCAACAAAATCCCGTGGGCCGCGCAGCCCGCTGCCAGCAACTGTTCGGATTTCGGATACTTGGGATGATCCTGCAAACGCGCGATCACCACGACCACCAATGGTGCTCGAAGCGGTCCGTTGCGGGCCTTGTCCACCACCGCCTGCGGGGCTTCGGCATCCTGCAACAGCGCGGCCTGGGCCAGGATCTCGCCCAATTGCTCGCGTGCCTCACCTTCGACCGTCAAGAAACGCCACGGCTGCAGATGCCCGTGATCCGGCGCGCGCATGGCGGCGCCAAACAGCACTTCGCGTTGTTCGGCAGTCGGTGCCGGATCAAGCAAACGCGGAACGGAAACACGGTTGAGCAAAGCGTCGAGAGCCTGCATCGGCCACCTCCTGAAAAAAAGTTTGGCTATTCTAGCGGTAAGTGCCCACCGGATGCCGGTTTACATGCCCCGCCCCGCAGGTAGAATGGCGCCCTCCCACATCAGCCCGAGCGGACTTCATGGCGTTGCCGACCTTACGGATCATTGGTTTCATCATCGGCATCTTCCTGATCACCCTGTCTATCAGCATGGTTGTGCCGATGGCGACGCTGGTGATCTACGAACGCACCAACGACCTGCCCTCGTTCCTCTGGTCGAGCCTGATCACCTTTCTTGCCGGCCTGGCCCTGGTCATCCCCGGGCGCCCCGAGCATGTGCACCTGCGCCCGCGCGACATGTACCTGCTGACCGTCTCCAGCTGGGTGGTGGTGTGTATCTTTGCCGCGCTGCCGTTCCTGTTGACCCAGCACATCAGCTACACCGACTCGTTTTTCGAAAGCATGTCCGGCATCACCGCCACCGGCGCGACTGTACTCAGTGGCCTGGACAACATGTCTCCGGGCATCCTGATGTGGCGCTCGCTGTTGCACTGGCTGGGCGGGATCGGCTTTATCGGCATGGCAGTAGCGATTCTGCCGCTGCTGCGCATTGGTGGCATGCGACTGTTCCAGACCGAATCCTCGGACCGCTCGGAAAAGGTCATGCCGCGCTCGCACATGGTGGCGCGCCTGATCGTTGCCGCCTATGTCGGGATCACCATTCTTGGCAGCCTGGCGTTCTGGTGGGCTGGGATGACGCCGTTCGATGCCATCAACCACGCGATGTCGGCGATTTCCACCGGTGGTTTCTCCACCTCCGACCAGTCCCTGGCGAAATGGACCGCACCGGCGGTGCACTGGGTCGCGGTGGTGATCATGATTCTCGGCAGCCTGCCGTTCACCCTGTATGTGGCGACCTTGCGCGGCAATCGCCGGGCGCTGATCAAGGACCAACAGGTCCAGGGGCTGCTGGGCATGCTGCTGGTTACCTGGCTGGTCCTGGGGACCTGGTATTGGTGGACCACCAACCTGCACTGGCTCGACGCCTTGCGCCACGTGGCGCTGAACGTCACGTCCGTGGTCACTACCACCGGCTTTGCGCTGGGGGACTACAGCCTGTGGGGCAACTTCTCGCTGATGTTGTTCTTCTACCTGGGTTTTGTCGGCGGGTGCTCGGGTTCAACCGCCGGCGGGATCAAGATCTTTCGTTTCCAGGTCGCCTATATCCTGCTCAAGGCCAACCTGAACCAATTGATTCACCCGCGTGCGGTGATCAAACAGAAGTACAACGGCCATCGCCTCGATGAAGAGATCGTGCGTTCGATCCTGACCTTCTCGTTCTTTTTCGCCATCACCATCTGCGTCATCGCCCTGTTGCTGTCGCTGCTCGGCGTGGACTGGATGACCGCCCTGACCGGCGCGGCCAGCACCGTTTCCGGGGTTGGCCCAGGCCTGGGCGAAACCATTGGCCCGGCCGGCAACTTCGCCACCCTGCCCGATGCCGCCAAGTGGATTCTCTCGGTGGGCATGCTGCTCGGACGGCTGGAGATCATCACCGTGTTTGTGCTGTGTATTCCGGCGTTCTGGCGTCACTGAGGACTTTCGGCGAGTCGACCAGGCGCAGCCGGTATTCACCGGGTGTGCTGTCGAACCAACGGCGGAAAGCACGGAAGAAGTTGCTCGGATCGGCGAACCCCAGCAGGTAGGCAATTTCCAGCAGGGTCATGCTCGGTTGCGCCAGGTACTGCTCGGCCAGTTCGCGGCGGGTATCGTCGAGCAGCGTCTGAAAGCTCGTGCCCTCTTCCTGCAGGCGCCGCTGCAAGGTGCGCTGGGACAGATGCAGGGTTTGCGCCACGGTGTCGCGCTTGGGCTCGCCCTGGGGCAACAGGCGACAGAGCACCTGCCGGGCCTTGTGGGTCACCCGGCTTTCGGAAAATCGCGCCAGGTATTCACCGGCAAACCGGTCATGCAGCACCGCCATGGCCTCATTGGCGGTAGGCAGCGGTGCCTCCATGTCTGCCCGTTCGAAGATCAACGCATCGTAGGGCGCATCAAATTCCAGCGGGGCATGGAAGGCTTCCTTGTAAGGCGCAAGATTCAGCGGCAGCGCGCCCTGGAATAGCACCTTGCGCGGTTGCAAGGTACGTCCGGTCAGCCAGCCGCACAGGCCCAGGGCACAGGCCAGCGAGGCTTCGGCGCTTTGCCGGGTCGGTGGCAGATGGTCGCCGTGCACCGTCAGGATCAGTGCATAACCTTCGGGTAGCAGGCGAAAGCTCAGGTCAGCACTTTCGGCAATGATCCGCTGATAACGCACCAGGCGCTGAAATCCTTCGGCCAGGGTCTGGCTGGACATCAATGCATAGCCGGCGACATGAAAGGACGCCGGGCGCACCACCTTGCCCATGTTCAGGCCAATCGCCGGATTGCCGGACAGCTCGACCGCCAGCTGCCAGAGCCGGGTCATGGAGTCCTGTGGAAAACGCGCATCGGGATCGTCCAGCGCTGCAAAGTCCAGCCCCAACTGCTGGAACAGGGCCCGGCAATCCAGGCCGTCCATTTCCAGTGCCTTGACAATCCCCATCGCCCAGCTTGCAGAAGTCGTTCGTTCGCTCATGGGATTTTCTTACTTGATAAGTCGCGTTTCACGGCCGATTTCCCAAGGATACTAATGTGGCGCCTATTGTCACTGGCCGATGCCAATGATCACTCTAGACTCAATTAAGCTGCCCGTTGCACATCCGCTTGGCCATACCGTCCTTCACAGAGATTGCAGTCGTGGAAAACGTCAGACGATTCAACAGCTTCGCCGAGTTTTACCCCTATTACCTCGACGAACACAGCAACAGCACTTGCCGACGACTGCACTTTATCGGGACCACCCTGGTGATTTTCATTTTTGCCCTGGCCATTGCCAAGGGCGCTTTCCTGTTGTTGCTGGCACTGCCACTGGCCGGCTACAGCTTCGCCTGGGCAGGGCATTTCTTCTATGAGAAGAACCGTCCAGCAACCTTCCAGCACCCGCTCTACAGCCTGCTCGGCGATTTTGTCATGTACCGCGACATGATCGTCGGCAAGGTGCCGTTCTAGGCCCGCCGGGCCATCAAGCCGTCCTGCGCGGCCACTGTGCGCCCGCAGCCAGGCCTTACACTCAGACTCATCCCGGCAAGAGAACAAGAGGATAGCCGATGAATGCCCACGCCCGTTTCACCCACATGAAAGACGGTACGCAGGAAGACTGGAGCATCATCGCGGCCGACTTCAGCGCCTACGCCAAGCAGTTGCCAGGCCGGATCGTGGCGCACCTGAAATTGCTCGAGGGTGATTTTGGCGGCTTTCCCGTGGACCGCTTGACCCACTCCCTGCAAACCGCCAGCCGGGCCTGGCGTGACGGGCGTGATGAGGAGTACGTGCTGTGCGCGCTGCTGCACGACATTGGCGACACCCTCGGCAGCTACAACCACCCGGACATTGCCGCGGCCATCCTCAAGCCTTTTGTCAGTGCCGAGAACCTGTGGATGGTGGAACAGCACGGGATCTTCCAGGGTTACTACTTCTTCCATCACCTGGGCATGGACCGACACCTGCGCGAGCAGTTCAGCGAACACCCGCAGTACCGCCAGACTATCGAGTTCTGCGCCAAATACGACGCCGCGGCGTTTGACCCCAGCTATGACACCCTGCCCCTGAGCTTCTTCGAGCCGATGATGGAACGCCTGTTCGCCCGGCCGAAAAACTCCATCTACAGCGCGGCGATGGTGTAGGAGCGAGCTTGCTCCGGGCGGCGTTCCGACGATAGCGGTATGTCAGTCCTCCTCGGTGGTGAATGTGCCGGCCTCATCGCGGGCAAGCCCGCTCCCACGGAGACTGGGTTGTTTACAGACAACGAGCGGGGTCAGGCCGGTTCGGCGACCTTGATGGCATTGAGTTGTGCCTCGCGCGCCTGGGCATCGGCCAGGCGGTACAGTTCGATCGTGCCGTCCCAATGTTCGATCAGCGCGGTGCAGGACTCCACCCAATCGCCACAATTGAGGTAATCCACCTCGCCCACCTTGCGGATCTCGGCGTGGTGGATGTGCCCGCACACCACCCCGTGCAGCCCGCGCTTGACGCACTCGTGGGCAATCGCCTGTTCAAAATCGCTGATAAAGCTGACCGCCGTCTTGACCTTGTGCTTGAGGTACGCCGACAACGACCAGTAACCGTAGCCATAGCGGGCACGCCAGTGGTTGAGCCAGCGGTTGAGGGTCAGGGTGAGTTCGTAGGCCCAGTCCCCGAGGAACGCCAACCAGCGGTGATAACGGGTAATCACGTCGAACTGATCACCATGGATCACCAACAGATGCCGCCCATCGGCCGTGACGTGGATCGCCTCGTCCACCAACTGGATATTGCCCAGGATCAACCGGGAGTAGCGCCGCAGGAACTCGTCGTGATTGCCGGTGACATAGATCACCTCGGTCCCACGCTTGCTCATGGTCAGCAGGCGCCGGATTACGTTGGTGTGCGCCTGGGGCCAGTACATGCCACTGCGCAGCTTCCAGCCATCGATGATGTCGCCGACCAGGTACACCTTGTCGGCGTGATAGCCCTTGAGAAACTGCGACAGATGCTCGGCCTGACAATCCCGAGTGCCCAGGTGCACATCGGAAATCCATAAGGTGCGCACGCGTTGTTTACGGCTGGGCTTGGCGAGTTCGGCACGGGTCATGGGCAACCTCTGCGAGAGTTTTCGCAAGCTTGCACCGCAGCGATTAATGGCCCATGACACAAATACGCCAATCCGATGACAGCCCGGAACAGGACCCAGCCGGTGTAAACTGCGGTCCTGCCCAGGAGACCGTGATGAGACCGATCCTCACGCTACGCCAATACAGCCACGACCTGATCGTCCACAGCCACGACCACGCACAACTGGTGTTCGGCCTGTCGGGCGCACTCGATTTCGAGGTCGGCGGCCAGGGTAGCCAAGTGCAGCAACAGAGTTTTGTGGTGATCCCCCAAGGCGCCCATCATGCCTGCGGCAGCCCGAAAGGCAGCCGCTGCCTGGTGCTCGACGTGCCAAGTGAACAATGGCTGGTGCAATCGTTGGGTGAGCACGCCGAGGCCAGTCGGCGCCTGCTCGACACCCCGGGCCGGCTGCCGCTCGATGCCGGGCAGAGCCAACTGGTGAGCTGGCTGGCCAGCAGTCCGGTGCAGGATCCGCTGATTGCCCAGCAAGGCGCGATTTTGCTGTTGGCCAGTCTCAACAGTGCGGCGCCACACCAGGTCGCCAGCAAACGCTTGCCCTACGCCGCCCTCAATGGGCACATCGACCAGTACGCCGCCTACCCGCTGCAAGTCGCTGACCTGGCCCGAATCGCAGGATTGTCCAGCGCCCGGCTGCATGCCCGGTTCGTCGCCGAGTGCGGGCAGACCCCGATGGACTATATCCGCAGTCGGCGCCTGCATATCGCGGTCAAGTTGCTGCGCGAAACCGCGCTGCCCATCGGTGAGGTCGCCTGCCGGGTCGGCTATGCCTCGCAAAGCGCGTTCGCCGCTGCGGTGCTGCGCGAATTCGGCTCATCCCCCGGCACGTTGCGACGCACGGTGAACGAACGCTAGGCTGGCGCTAGAAAACGCGAGTCTGGCGACAGACAGCCCCGCACTTGGCGCGCTTCAATAGCAAGACTGCGTTCTTCTGTTTAAGGATTGAAATGACTCCCCGTTCCGCCCTTGGCGCCCTGCACATCGGTGCACTGATGTTTGGCCTGACCGGTGTCCTCGGCAAACTCGCCGCCGCCTCCCCCGCCATCATCGTCTTCGGCCGCGCGACCTTTGCCGTGCTCGCCCTGGCATTTTTTGCGCGGTTCGCCAGCAGCACCGGCTGGCGCCAACTGCAGGCCCGGGATCTGCGCCGCCTGTTGCTCAGCGGCCTGTTGCTGGCCGGGCACTGGGTGAGTTTCTTCATTGCGGTCAAGGTTGCCGGCGTGGCGATTGCCACCCTGGGTTTCGCCAGCTTCCCGGCGTTTACCGTGATCCTCGAAGGGCTGATTTTCCGCGAACGGATTCGCCTCAACGAAATCCTCCTGGTGCTGCTGGTGAGCATCGGCCTGGTGTTGGTGACCCCGGATTTCGACCTGGCCAGCCAAGCCACCAGCGGCCTGCTCTGGTCGGTTGCGTCAGGCTTGCTGTTCTCCTTGCTGTCGCTGACCAACCGCGCCAGCGCTGGGCGCATTCCGCCGGTGCAGGCGGCGCTGTGCCAGAACGTGGTGGTTGCGTTGTGCCTGTTGCCGGTGGCCGCGCCGGGGCTGAGCGAAGTTCGCGCCCTCGACTGGCTGTGGATCGGCCTGCTCGGGGTGTTCTGCACCGGCCTGGCCCATAGCCTGTTCGTCGCCAGCCTGGCGGTGATCAAGGCACGCACGGCGGCGGTGGTGTTTGCCCTGGAGCCGGTCTACGGGATCAGCGTGGCCTGGCTGCTGTTCAACGAAAACCCCAGCCTGCGCATGCTCCTGGGAGGCGCGCTGATCATTATCGCCATCGTCGCCTCCAGCCTGCTGGGCAGCCGCAGCACCGGACCCAAGCCCCGCCAGGTGGCGAGTGCCCAGTGAGCGTCGCGCTCAACTGCGATCGTTGTGGCCCAGGTCGCGCTGCGGATCGATCTGGTCGCGCAGCCGCTGCTTGAGCACCTTGGCTTCGGGGAAACCGCCGTCAGCCTTGCGCTCCCAGATCTGCACGTCGTCACAGGTAATCTGGAACACCCCGCCGGTGCCGGGCACCAATGACACTTTGCCCAGCTCGTCACTGAAGGTGCTGAGCAGTTCCTGAGCCAGCCAGGCGGCGCGCAGCAGCCATTGGCATTGCGTGCAATAGGTGATGACCACTTCCGGTTTACGGGCAGACATGGTTTGCGAGACTCCTGAGTTCGATGGCGTCGCTATAATAGCCGCCTTTACCGCTCACCCGAGATACCCGATGCGCCGCCTGCTGTCCTGCCTGCTTCTGTGTTTACTGCCCTTGTGCGTCGTGGCGGCTGAAAGCCCACGACCGAAAATCGGCCTGGTCCTGTCCGGCGGCGCTGCCCGCGGGCTGGCCCACATTGGGGTGCTCAAGGCGCTGGAAGAACAAGGTATCCATATCGATGCCATCGCCGGCACCAGCATGGGCGCAGTGATCGGTGGGCTGTATGCCTCAGGGTACAAGGTCGATGAGCTGGAAAAGCTGGCGCTGGGGATTGACTGGCAACAGGCGCTGTCGGACGCCCCGCCGCGGGCCGACGTGCCGTTTCGACGCAAACAGGACGACCGCGATTTCCTGGTCAAACAGAAACTGAGCTTTCGCGACGACGGCAGCCTCGGCCTGCCTCTGGGCGTGATCCAGGGGCAGAACCTGGCACTGCTGCTGGAAAGCCTGCTGGCCCACGCCAGTGATACCCGTGACTTCGACAAGCTGCCGATTCCGTTCCGCGCCGTGGCCACCGATATCGCCAGCGGCGAAAAGGTGGTGTTCCGCAAGGGCCACTTGCCCCAGGTGATCCGCGCGAGCATGTCGATCCCGGCGGTGTTCGCCCCGGTCGAACTCGACGGCCGGCTGCTGGTGGACGGCGGCATGACCGACAATATCCCGCTGGACGTGGCCCGCGAGATGGGCGTCGATATCGCCATCGTGGTCGACATCGGCACCCCGCTGCGCAGCCGTAAACAACTGACAACCGTGGTCGATGTGCTGAACCAGTCGATCACCCTGATGACCCGCAGCAACTCCGAAGAACAACTGGCGACCCTGCACCCCGATGATGTGCTGGTCCAGCCGGCCCTGGCCAGCTTCGGCGTGACCGACTTCGGCAAGGCCCAGGAAATGATCGACGCCGGTTACCGCGCCACGCGCATCCTCGATGCCCGCCTGGCCCGCCTGCGCCCCACTGACACGGTGGATGCCGAACTGACGGCCGCCCGCGCACCCGGTCAGCGCACCCCGATCATTACCGCGATCAAGGTCGAAAACGATTCGAAAGTCGGCGATGACGTGATCCGCTACTACATCCGCCAGCACATCGGCGAACCACTGGATATGGGCCGGCTGCAGACCGACATGGGCACCCTGTATGGCCTGGATTACTTCGAGCAGGTGCAGTACCGGGTGGTCCACAAGGGCGCGGACAACACCCTGGTGATCCGTGCGCGCGGCAAGCGCACCGGCACCGACTACCTGCGCCTGGGGCTAAACCTGTCCGACGACATGGAAGGCGACAGCGCCTTCAACATCGGCGCCAGTTACCGCATGAACGGCATCAACCGCCTCGGCGCCGAGTGGCTGACCCGGGTGCAGATCGGCGACCAGCAGGAGCTGTACAGTGAGTTCTATCAACCCCTGGACGTGGGCTCGCGCTACTTCATTGCGCCTTATGCGGCGATCGAGTCGCAGAACGTCGACGCCATCCTCGACAACGACCCGGTGGCCGAGTACCGCCTGGAGCGCTACGGCTTTGGCCTGAACGTCGGGCGGCAGATCGGCAACAGTGGCGAGATCCGCCTGGGGGTCGGCGAGGCCTGGGGCAAGGCGGACGTGCGTATCGGCGACCAGGACCTGCCCAGCGAAAGCTTCAATGAAGGGTTCTATGAGCTCAAGTACTCGTTCGACTCGCTGGATAATGTCTACTTCCCCCACGCGGGTGAAGACATCGGCCTGTCATTCCGTGAGTTCGAGCCGGAACTGGGCTCGGACCAGCGCTATCGCCAGTGGGAGTTCAAACTGGACAAGGCCTTGAGTTTCGGCCCGGACACCTACATCCTCGGCGGTCGCTACGGACGCACCCTGGACCAGGCCAATGTGGTGACTTCCAGCTTCCTGCTGGGCGGTGCGCGGCAACTCTCGGGCTTTCGCGAGGACTCGATCTCCGGCCAGAACGTCAGCCTGGCCCGGGCAGTCTATTACCGGCGCCTGACCCCGCGCGCCTACCTGCCACTGGACTTCCCGCTGTACGCCGGCGGCTCGCTGGAACGCGGCCGGGCGTGGAACAACGACAACGAGTTCGACAGCGGCTACATCAACGCCGTCAGCATATTCCTGGGTTTTGATACGCCACTGGGGCCGCTGAACTTCAGCTACGGGTTCAACGACGATGACGAACAGGCGATCTACATGAACCTGGGGCAGACCTTCTAATCAGGTGCGGGTGCCCCCGGGCCTCAGGGTTTTTCCAGGTTTGCCAGGATGCGCCCGTGGACACGCATGCACAATGCCAGTTCGGCTTCGTCCACGCCCTCGAACAGTTCCTGGCGCAGTGCGTTGGCGATGGTTTCGATTTGTTCGATCAACGGGCGGGCGGTGTCACACAGGACAATTTTTTTCGCCCGGCGGTCTTCCACCACTGCCTGGCGTTGCACCAGCCCCTGGCTTTCCAGGCTGTCGAGCAGTCGGGCCAGGGTGGGACCTTCAACACCCACGCTTTGTGCCAATTCCCGCTGGGTCGGCGCGTCTTCGAAACGGGCCAGGTGCAGCAGCACCAACCAGCGCGCCTGGGACAGACCGAGCCCGGCAAGGCGGCGATCCAGTTCGGCGCGCCAGCCACGAGACATTTGCGCCAACTGCATGCCAAAACGGTGTTGTTCGGTTAACGACATAAAGAACTCATGATTAGACTGAAATAGGATGAAACTAATTATTAGTCAGCTAAGCATGACCCTTGATACGAAGCAAGGGTGACTCTGTACTGAATCGTTACATCTTGCGAAGTGTTGCTCAGATCTCGAATTCCGACTGCAAGGCCGCGCGGACGCAGTACAGGACACCCTCAGGCACCCGACCGACAAACAACGGTGCGATCTCTGCCACCGGCGGCAATTCGCCCTCGCCGTCGAGGAACGCGTCCTGGATTTCGCCCAACAGGTCTTCGGGCAGATCCAGTGCCTGCTCCAGGGACAACTGCTGTTTGCCAATGGCTTCCGCCAGCAGGGTATAGACGTTTTTTTCCGAACATTGCAGTTGGCCGGCAATCTGCAGCGGGGTCATGCCCGCGCGTGCCAGGGTGATCAGTTCGTGGCGCAGGTCGGCCACCACCTTCGGCGCCTCCGCCTGGCCGCCGAGCACTTCGAGGAACGCCTCGCCATAACGCTCGAGTTT
The DNA here is from genome assembly GCF_949767245.1 of Pseudomonas sp. IT-P176. Taxonomy (NCBI): domain Bacteria; kingdom Pseudomonadati; phylum Pseudomonadota; class Gammaproteobacteria; order Pseudomonadales; family Pseudomonadaceae; genus Pseudomonas; species Pseudomonas sp. IT-P176. The sequence continues at coordinate 43,509 of NZ_CATKPN010000050.1, read as the reverse complement.
GCGGGCACCGACCCCGCTGACCCGGGCCATTTCCGCCAGGGTGCCGGGCTGGCTGCGAAGCATTTCCAGCAGGGTCGAGTCCGGGAAGATGACATAGGGCGGCACGCCATGCTCTTCGGCGAGTTTGCGCCGCAGGGCGCGCAAGGCTTCCCACTGTTCGCGCTCTTCGCCGCGTACCAGTTGGCTGGCATGGCTGGAGCTGCTCTTGGCGGTGGTTTGCGGTTTCAGGTCGCGGCGCAGCTCCAGGGTCACTTCGCCCTTGAGCAGCGGTCGGCAACTGTCGCTCAGGCGCAGGCCGCCGTAGCCTTCGAGGTCGATGTCGGCCAGGCCACGGGCCACCAGCTGGCGGAACAACGAGCGCCACTCGCCTTCCGCCCGCCCCTTGCCGACGCCAAACACCGACAGGTGTTGATGCCCGGCACCGCGGACCTTCTCGTTGTCCTTGCCCAGCAGCACCTCCACCAGATGGCCGACGCCATAACGCTGGCCAGTCCGGTAGATGGCCGACAGCGCCTGGCGCGCCGGTTCGGTGGCGTCCCAGGTTTGCACGCCGTCGACGCAGTTGTCGCAGTGGCCGCAGGGTTGCGGCATGTCTTCGTCGAAGTAGGCCAGCAGGGTCTGCCGGCGGCAGCGGGTCTCTTCACACAGCGAGAGCATGGCATCGAGCTTGTGCTGCTCCAGGCGCTTGTGACGCTCGTCGCCCTCGGAGTTCTGCAGCATTTGCTTGAGCATCACCACGTCCTGCAGGCCGTAGGCCATCCAGGCATCTGCCGGCAGGCCATCACGGCCGCCACGACCGGTTTCCTGGTAGTACGCTTCGAGGGACTTGGGCAAGTCCAGGTGCGCGACGAACCGCACGTTGGGCTTGTCGATACCCATGCCGAACGCCACGGTCGCGACCATGATCAGGCCTTCCTCGTTGAGGAAGCGCTTCTGGTTATGGGCTCGGGTTTCGTTGGGCAGGCCGGCGTGATACGGCAGCGCCGGGAAGCCCTGCTCACTGAGGAACACCGCCACTTCGTCGACTTTCTTGCGCGACAGGCAGTAGACGATGCCGGCATCGCTGCGGCGTTCGGCGAGGAACGCCAGCAACTGCTTGCGCGGCTGCTCCTTGGGGACGATGCGGTAGAAGATGTTCGGTCGGTCGAAGCTCGACAGGAATCGTTCGGCGTCCTGCAAATGCAGACGGTCGACGATTTCTTCGCGGGTGCGCTTGTCGGCGGTAGCGGTCAGGGCGATACGCGGAACGTTGGGGAACAGTTCGGCCAACTGGCCCAGCTGCAAGTACTCGCGGCGGAAGTCGTGGCCCCATTGCGACACACAGTGGGCTTCGTCGATGGCGAACAGGGCGATTTCCAGGCTCTGCAGGAAGGCCAGCATCCGCGGCTGGACCAGGCGTTCCGGCGCCAAGTACAGCATCTTCACTTCGCCACGCTTGATCCGCGTCGCCAGGTCACGCTGCTGCTCGGCGCTCAAGGTGGAGTTGAGTGACGCCGCGGCCACACCCAGCTCTTCCAGGGTGGCGACTTGATCGTCCATCAGGGCGATCAACGGCGAAACCACCACTGCCAACCCTTCGCGCAACAGGGCCGGGACCTGGAAACACAAGGACTTGCCGCCACCGGTAGGCATCAGGACCAGGGCGTCGCCACCGCTGGCCACGCGCTCAATAATGGCACCCTGGCGGCCACGGAAACTGTCGTAGCCGAAGATGTCCTTGAGGACGCGTTGAGCCTGTTCGAGCATGGAAAACTCCGATGGGTGCTGAATATCCCTGGATGCAGGCTGGATCAAAACACCGAGTAGTTCACGGACAGATCCGTTAGCGGATTTGTCCGCAGTGCGCGGGCAGCTGCAGGGCATGCAAAACGCGCGAGTATACCCGAGCCCTGCCCGGCAATGGACACCACTGACGAATAGCCGCCTTTGATCGCCCCATATCCTTATCCAGCAGCTGCCGATTGTGGGCAAATCCGCCGCGCGGCTGGCCTGAGCGCTCAAGAACGCCTAGAATTGTTCATCGTATATTCCCAAGGTAGCCCCCCTAATGTCCTTCGCTGAGCAACTAACCCGCCTGCAAGCCTTCCTCGACGCCGACGAGCTGCATGACGAGGCGCTGGACTACGTGGCCGCCCACGGCTATCTGACCGCCCTGTCGATCTGTTCGGAAACCGTGCCGGACCGCGAATGGATCGACGCCCTGTTCGCCGAAGAACCGCACTACAGCAGCGACGCCCAGCGCGAAGAAATCGAAGCGACCTTGCTGGCCCTCAAGGCCCACATCGCTCGCCAACTGGCGGCCGATGAAGAATTCGAGCTGCCGTGCGACCTCGACCTCGGCGAAGAGCCGGACGACTCCGACCTGCGTGGCTGGTGCATCGGCTTCATGGAAGGGGTGTTCCTGCGCGAAGAAGCCTGGTTCGAAACCGCCGAAGACGAAGTCAGCGAAATGCTCCTGCCGATCATGGTTGGTTCGGGTCTGTTCGACGAGCAGCCGGAGTTCTCCGACATCGCCGCCGACGCCAACCTGATGGACGACATGATCGTCCAGATCCCGGAAGCCCTGACCGCGCTGTACCTGCTGTGCAACGCCCCTGACGAAAAACCGGCGATCCTCAAGCCTCGTCACCACTGAGTCCCTGCCTGTGGCTGATCCCATAGGCAACCGCTCCCTGATGCTGCGCTACGTGCTCCTGGCCATCGGCTGGTTGAGCGTAGCGTTGGGAGTGATCGGCATCTTCCTGCCTGTCCTGCCCACCACCCCGTTCCTGCTGCTGGCGGCCGCCTGTTTTGCCCGCAGTTCGCCGCGTTTCTACCAGTGGCTGGTGCAGCACCCGCGCCTCGGCCCCTGGATCCGCGACTACCTGGACGGCAATGGTATTCCCCTCAAGGGCAAGGTCTACGCCATTGGCCTGATGTGGTTGAGCATCGGCCTGTCGTGCTACCTGGTGCCCCTGCCGTGGGCTCGTGGCTTCATGCTGACCAGCGCGGTGCTGGTGACGGTGTACATCCTGCGCCAGAAAACCCTGCCCAGGACCTGAGCCCGCCCCGCGGAAAATATCGCCTAGACTTCACCCATCTGCATTTGAGCAGCCAGACATGTCCCGCAGTCGGCGTCGCCCAGGATGGTCAACGCTCCGACTTTGGCTCGGCGGATGGCTGCTGTTGAGCGTTTTTTGGCTGACAGGGCTAGGCAATGTCCGGGCGAACTGGAATTTCGCCCAGATCCTGCAAACGGCCGAGCAACGCTACGGCCCTCTGGGCAGCGCCCAGGGACGGATCGAGGCATGGAACCAGATGCTGCAAGGCGAAACCCGACAACCCGAACGCGAGCAGCTGACCGCCGTCAATCGCTTCTTCAACCAGCAATTGAGCTTTCGCGACGACACTCGCATTTGGCGCCAGACTGATTATTGGGCAACCCCCATCGAATCCCTGGTCAAGGGTGCCGGCGACTGCGAAGACTACGCCCTGGCCAAGTATTTCAGCCTGCGCAACCTCGGCGTGCCCAGTGAAAAACTGCGCATTACCTACGTCAAGGCCCTGACCCGCAATCAGGCGCACATGGTGCTGACCTACTACGCCACCCCCAGCGCCGACCCGCTGGTGCTCGACAACCTGATCAGCGACATCCGCCCCGCCTCGAACCGCAAGGACCTGCTGCCGGTGTACGCCTTCAATGCCGAAGGCCTGTACATGCCGGGGGCGGACGGCGGCAAACGCAAAGGCGACGCCAAGCGCCTGTCACGCTGGCAGGATGTGCTGCAGAAGATGCAGGCCGAAGGTTTTGCCGTGGGCGACGGCTAACATCGCCGATCAACAAGGAGCGTCCTATGTCGCTACTCAAACAGTTGTTCCTGGCCATCTGCCTGTTCTTGCTGGTGGCCTTCAGCGGCAGTTTTTTTGTCAGCCTGGAGAGCTCGCGCGAGCAGATGCTCGGTCAATTGCGCTCCCACGCCCAGGACGCCGCCACGGCGCTCGGCCTGTCGCTGACCAGCCAGGTGGACGACCCGGCGATGATCGAGTTGATGGTCAGCTCGATTTTTGACAGCGGCTACTTCGCCAGTATCCGGGTGGTCAACATCGAGGACGAGCAACTGCTAGTCGAGCGCACCAGCGCGGCCACAACCCAAGGAGTGCCCCACTGGTTCGTCAGGCTGGTCGACCTGCGCCCCCAGGGCGGTGACGCGCTGATCATGCGCGGCTGGGAACAGGTAGCCCGGGTCGAAGTGCAGAGCAACCCGCAGTTTGCCCTGGCCAAACTCTGGGACAGCAGCCTCGGCAGCCTGCTCTGGTTGCTGCTGTGTGGCTTGCTCAGCGCGGTGTTCGGCGGCTGGCTGCTGCGCCGCCAATTGCGCCCGCTCGACACCCTGGTGACCCAGGCGCAGGCCATCAGTAACCGGGAGTTCCTCAGTACCGCCAGACTGCCCAGGACCCCGGAGCTCAAGCGCGTCATGCTGGCGATGAACCAGATGGTCGAGAAACTCAAGGGCCTGTTTGCCGAAGAAGCGGCGCGCAGTGAAAAACTGCGCGCCGAGTCCTATCAGGACAACCTCACCGGGCTGGCCAACCGACGCTTGCTCGACGAACAACTGGCCGAGCGCCTGCTGGTCACCGAGCAAAGCAGCGCCGGTCACCTGCTGATGTTCCGGATCAATGACCTGGCCGGTCTCAACCAACGCCTGGGCGGGCAGCACACCGATGCGCTGATCACCACCATCGGCCAACTGCTCAAACGCCTGACCCAGTCACCCGAGCGGCGGGCCTGGTTGGCCGCACGCAACCGTGGCGGCGAATTCAGCCTGCTGACCCCGGGGCTGGACAGCCAGGAAGCGGCACGCCTGGCCGGGGAAATCAGTGCCACCCTGGAAAACCTGCGCCTCACGGGTGCCAGCGATTGCATGCCCGTCGCGCACCTGGGCGTGGTGCCCTTTGTCCCCGGCGAGCGCACCAACAGCGTGCTGATGCGCCTGGATCAGGCGCTGACCCAGGCGCAACTGCAACCGGAACGGCCGTGGGTGTACCTGGCACAGTCCAGCGCCCCGCAGCACCAGACCCAGCACGACTGGCGCAGCTGGATCGACGACGCCCTGAGCCACGGCAAGCTGCAACTGTACTTTCAACCGGTGGTGCAATGCGCCGACACCCGCCAGGTGTTGCATCACAAAGTCCTCGCGCGCCTGCTCGACCCGCAAGGCGAAGCCATTGCCGCCGGGCACTTCCTGCCCTGGATCGAACGCCTGGGCTGGGCCGCACGCTTTGACCTGGCGATGCTCGAACACACCCTCGAGCACCTTGCCGAACATCGCCAGCCGCTGGCCCTGAGCCTGTCCGGCAGCACCCTGCGCGACCCCGCACAGTTGCGCATCATCCAGGACACCCTCAATGCCCTGCCGGACCTGGCGCCGTTGCTGACCCTGGAAATCGACGAACACCAACTGCCACCGCCCGACGCCCTGCGCCAGTTGTGCCTGAGCCTGCGCGACACGGGTTATCGCATCGGCCTGCAGCACTTCGGCGGCAGCTTCAGCCAGATCGGCAACCTGACTCAACTGGGCCTGGCCTACCTGAAGGTCGACGGCAGCTACATCCGCGCCATCGATGAGCAAAGCGACAAGCGCCTGTTCATCGAAGCCATCTACCGCGCCACCCACAGCATCGACCTGCCGCTGATTGCCGAACGGGTCGAGACCCAAGGCGAACTGCAAGCGCTCAAGGAACTAGGGCTGTTTGGCGCGATGGGCCGATTGATCGGGCACCCGCAACCGTTGTGAGGGGGATCGAGAGCCCAGGAGTGCTCACTCCTGGACCCTCGCTTGCGCTCAGACCGTATCGACCTTCAACGAATGGTCGTTGAGCATGCCGTTGATGATGGTCGCCGTATCATGCCCACTGGCGATCACCCCGCCGGCCCCCGGCGTGACGCCATAATGCTCGGCCAGGTTGACGCCCGCCAGGTCGATGGTCTGGGTCGAAGGCGCACCGATCGTGGCCTTGACGTCGATGCTGGTGAGCAGTGACGCACCGCTGCCGGTGACGCTGAAGTGCAGGTAATCATCCAGCGAGGACGCGGTGGCGGCTTCACCTTGCAGCAGTTGCGACAGGTCGAGCTTGTCGGTGCCCAGGGTGAAGTCGGTGACCACGTCGTGCCCGCTGTTGCCGTGTAACCACTGGAAGGTATCGGCCCCTCCGCCGCCAGTCAGGGTGTTGTTGCCCAGGCCGCCGGTCAGGGTATTGGCGTTGCTGTTACCGATCAGGGTGTCGTCGAACGTCGAACCGATCAGGTTCTCGATCCCCGTCAGGGTATCCAGGCCCGCCCCGCCCGTGTTCTGCGCCCCGAGCAAGCCGAGGTTGACCACCACCCCGGCGCTGGCATGGGCGTAGCTGGCGGTGTCGATGCCATCACCGCCGTCCAGCAGGTCGCTGCCCAGGCCACTGAACAACAGGTCGTTGCCGGCCCCGCCATGCAACTGGTTATTGCCGTTGCCGGCGGTGAGCACATCATTGCCGTCGCCGGCATTCAGCAGGTTGTCGCCGCCACCGGCCAGCAGCACGTCGTCACCGGCAGTGCCGGTCAGGGTATGCCCTGCCTGGTAGGAGATACCGACGGAGGCCGAGTCGCTACCGCCGTGGTTGTCGCTGGCGGTATAGCTACCGACAAAGTCCGGCGAACTTTCATGGGCGCCGGCGTAGTTGACCGTCAGGTCCAACTGATAGTTTTCCGCGGCATTGACGTGGCTGCCGCTGCTATTGCTGAGGTTGCTCACGTGGATGCGGTAGGTGCCGTCCTCGGCGGCGTTGAGGGTGCTGTGATTGTCGATGCCGAGGAACCCGCCACCGTTGAGCGAGTACTCCAGACTGATGTGCCCTGCCGCCAGGTTGTGGTCCAGGTTGAGGGTCTCGCCCTTTTTCAGGGTGACGGTGATGAAGTCCTCATCGTTGGCATTGCCGTTGCTGACCTGGCCCAGGTAACCACTGATCACCAGCAGTGCGGTCATCGCGGCGGTGTCCGCCGCGAAGGCACTGCGCACATCCGCCAGGTTCCGGTTGCCGAAGTTGTTCTGGTGGCCAGCGAAGTTGATCGCGCCGCTGCCGGTAAAGTCCTCGCCCTTGGCAATCCAGCCCGTATTGAACGTGGTGGGCGTGGCGCTCAGGCGGTCGCCATTGGCGTCCGTGTCATTGGCCAGCAAGCCTTCAACCGGTACCGCAAGGTGTTTCGACAGGACGTTGGTGATCACCTGGTCATCAACCGCCACCGGCGCCGCGTTCGGCAGGATGTTGATGGTCAGGGTGCGGCTGGCCAGGTCGCCTTCGTAGTCACTGGCGGTGAAGGCAATCTGCTCGGTGAGCACCACTGAGGTGGTGGTCTGCGAGGTGTAGGTGAACTCGCCCGTGTCGAGGTTGATCACCAGAGTGCCGCCCTTGGTGGTGGCAATGCTCAGGCTGTTGTCCAGGGTGTTGAAGGTGCCGCGATTGAAGCCTTCGAGCACCGTCAGCGCGCCCTTGTGGTTGTCGCCGGTGGGATCGAAGCTGTAGGTGGTGCCCTCGATGATGATGGTCTTGATAAAGCCGCCATCGGCGCCAAAACTACCGCCCTCACCCATCAGCAAGCCGCTGATCGGCGCACCACCCACGGTGCCGGACAGCACCGCGTTGAGCTGGTTGAGGTCAGTGACTACTTGCGCATTGGTGTTGACATGGTTGCTGCCGTCATAGGCCAGCGGGTTGAGGTTGCCACTGCTGACACCGTCGCCCAGGCCGATCGCATAGTTCTTGATCCCGTTGGCCTCGAGAAAAGCCTTCCAGGCGGCCTCGTCCGACGGATCGGTTTCCCAGCCTTCGTTGGGTTTACCGTCGGAGAAGAAGTAGCCGACGTTTTGTGCCCCGGCCAGTTTGCCTTCGGTGATGAACGCCAGCTTGGCCGCAGCCAGGGCGTCGTCGTAGTTGGTCCCGCCGTCGGCATGCAGGGTGGAAATGATCCATTTGGCGGTGGCCACGTCGACCCAGATCGAAGTCTGCTCGGTGGCGCTGCTGCTGAAGGTGACGATCTGCACTTTCACGTCACCCATGGCATCGTACTTGTCGAGCAAGGCGCTGATGGCCTGCTTGGCCAGGTCCATGCGCGACAGCCCCGAGACACCGGAGTGGTCGGCCATGCTGCCGGACACATCGATCACCAGCAGCAGGTTGGAGTCGATCCCCACCGCCGTAACCGAACGCTCGGAGTGCTGGGCCCGGGGCACGTCATCGACGATGTTGACCACCACGCTGCTGGTGGCGGTATTGCCCAGGGCATCGGTGACCTTGTAAGTGAAGCTTTCGGTGAGGATGTTCGGCCCGTCGTTGCCCCCGGCGGTTTTCGGAGCCGAAGTCAGGGTGTAGGTGTAGGTGCCATCGGGGTTGAGCAGGATTTGCCCATAGGTGCCGGTGGCGCTGCCCACCAGGGTGTAGGTGAGTGTCCCGCTGCCTCCGCTGACCGAGCCGACCAACGAACCGTGGGCGGTTTCGCCAGTTGACGTCGGGTCGCTGCCGATGACCAGGCCGGGGGCCAGGTCCTGGCCGTCCTGGCTGAGGTCCAGGGCTTTTTCGTAGACCGTCAGGCAGGCGTCGACGCAAGCGATCAACCCGCTGTCGGTGACATTGATGGTGATCGTGGTGGTGCTTTCGTCGCCATCACCATCGCGGATGGTGTAAGTGAACACGTCCGTTGCCCCGGGCGGGCAGACCCCGTTCGCGGTGCTGTGGTAGACCGCATTGCCGGCGGCATCCAGCGTCAAGTAGCCGTAGGCACCCTGGATCTGATCGCCCAGGCCACCGAGGGCCGAGGTCGCCGTATTGCCACCCGCCCGCACACCGATCACCGCACCGCCCGTGGCAGCTCCGTCGGCGCCATTGACGTCGTTGCCGAGCACCGAAATGTTCACTGTCGCGCCCTCGCCCACCGTGGCGCTATCGGGGCTGGCGGTTGGCAGGTCATCGACGATGTTGACGTCCAGCGTATCGCTGGCGGTGGTGCCATTGCTGTCGGTCACGGTCACCGTGAAGTGTTCGCTGAGGCTGTTGGCACCATTGGCCGTCGGGTGGTCCTCATTGTCGTTGAGGGTATAGCTGTAGCTCACTACGCCGCTCGCCGCGTCATAGCCGGTGATGGTCAGGGTGTTGCCCAGCAGGGTAGTGAAGGTTTGCGGGAAGCCAGCGATGAGGCCACCGCTCACCACATTGATCCCGCCCACGGTGAGGGTCAGCACGCCGTCCAGCGCGGTGACGGTAAAGGTGCCGCTTTGGGTCAGCGCCGGTGTGCCTGGGGTCGAGCCGTCGCTGAGGGCTTTTTCATAAACCGTGAGTTCACCGCCGCACACGTTCAGGCCGTCGATCACGACCGGATCGTCATTGTTGTGCACGGTCAGGGTCAAGGTCGCGGTGCTGGTGTCGCCGTCGGCGTCGGTCAGGGTGTAGGTGAAGGTTTCGTGGGCATCAGCCTTGAGCGCCAGGAATGCCTGGCTGGTCGGGTCGACGGTGTAGGTATAGGAACCGTCCGCCGCCAGCACCAGTTGGCCATAGGCGCCTGCCAAGGTGCCAGCCGTCACCGGACCAGTGATCACTCGGTCGGCGCCCTGCACATCGTTGTCCAGCACATTGCCGGTAAGGACCGTGTGCAGTTCAGTAGCGGTCACGGCGTTGCCGTCATCCTTGGCCTGCGGCACGTCGTCGACGATGTTGACGTCCAGCGAGTCGCTGGCGGTGGTGCCATTGCTGTCGGTGACCGTGACGGTGAACGACTCGCTGAGGCTGTTGGTGCCGTTGGCGGTGGGGTGAGCTTCGTTGTCGTTGAGGGTGTAGCTGTAGCTCACCACCCCGCTCGCCGCGTCATAGCCGGTGATGGTCAGGGTGTTGCCCAGCGCAGTGGTGAAGGTTTGCGGGAAGCCGGCGGTGACGCCCGCGGTCACCACGTTGATCCCGCCCACGCTCAAGCTTTGCACGCCATCCAGTGCGGTAACAGTGAAGGTACCGCTTTGGGTCAGTGCCGGGGTGCCAGGCGTCGAGCCATCGCTGAGGGCTTTTTCATAGACCGTCAGTTCCCCGCCCAGGACCTTGAGGCCGTCGATCAATACCGGATCGTCGTTGTTGTGCACGGTCAGGGTCAAGGTCGCGATGCTGGTGTCGCCGTCGGCGTCGGTCAGGGTGTAGGTGAAGGTTTCGTGAGCATCGGCCTTGAGCGCCAGGAATGCCGGGCTGGTCGGGTCGACGGTGTAGGTATAGGAACCGTCCGCTGCCAGCACCAGTTGGCCATAGGCGCCTGCCAAGGTGCCGGCCGTCACCGGACCAGTGATCACTCGGTCGGCGCCCTGCACATCGTTGTCCAGCACATTGCCGGAGAGGACCGTGTGCAGTTCAGTGGCGGTCACGGCGTTGCCGTCATCCTTGGCCTGCGGCACGTCGTCGACGATGTTGACGTCCAGCGAGTCGGTGGCGGTGGTGCCATTGCTGTCGGTGACCGTGACGGTGAACGACTCGCTGAGGCTGTTGATGCCGTTGGCGGTGGGGTGAGCTTCGTTATCGTTGAGGGTGTAGCTGTAGCTCACCACCCCACTCGCCGCGTCATAGCCGGTGATGGTCAGGGTGTTGCCCAGCGCAGTGGTGAAGGTTTGCGGGAAGCCGGCGGTGACGCCGGCGGTCACCACATTGATCCCGCCCACGGTCAGGGTCTGCACGCCGTCCAGCGCGGTGACGGTGAAAGTGCCGCTTTGGGTCAGTGCCGGTGTGCCTGGGGTCGAGCCGTCGCTGAGGGCTTTTTCATAGACCGTCAGCTCCCCGCCCAGGACCTTGAGGCCGTCGATCAATACTGGGTCGTCGTTGTTGTGAACGTTGAGCACCAGGTTGGCGCTGCTGCTGTCGCCATCAGCGTCGGTCAGGGTGTAGTTGAAGGTCTCGCTGACGTCGCCCTTGAGCGCGAGAAAGGCCGGATCGCTGCTGTGCAGGGTGTAGCTATAGCTACCGTCGGCGGCCAGCACCAGGGTGCCGTAAGTGCCGGTGAAGGTCCCGGGGGTGATCGGCCCAGTCACGACCCGGTCGGCCCCTTGCACATCGTTGTCGAGTACGTTGCCGGTCAGGATCAAATGCGCTTCGGACGCGGCAACGCCATTGCCGTCGTCAAACGCGTGGGGCACATCGTCGGTGATGTTGATGTCCAGGGTGTTGCTGGCCGTATCGCCATTGACGTCGCTGGCGACCACGGTGAAATGCTCACTGAGGTTGTTGCTGCCATCCCCGGCCGAGTGGGTTTCATTCCCCACCAGGGTGTAGCTGTAACTGACCACGCCGGTGGCCGGGTCATAACCGATGATCGTCAGGGTGTTGCCCAGGGCCGAGGTGATCGTCTGTGGGAAACCCACCGCCACGCCGCCACTGATGATGCTGACTCCACCGATGCTCAGGCTCTGCAAGCCATCCGGCGCGGAAATGCTGAAGGTCCCGTTCTGGGTCAAGGCCCCCGGGTTGCTGGCCGAGCCCTTGGCCAGGTTGGCTTCAAACAAGGTCAGCTCACCGCCTGCCACCGACAGGCCGGACAAGGTCACCGGCTGGTTCTCCGGCAACTGCGGGGTCACCGGTAATTCGGGGTTGATGGGCGTAACGGGAGTCAACGGGTTGATCGAAGGCCCAGTGCCCGTGTCGTCGCCACCGTCCTCAGGCGAACCCGCCACACGTTCCGGTACAAACTCGGGAATGCCGTTGAAACCGGCGGTCGGGAAACCGATGACCGGGTCGACTCGACCCGCCACTTCTTCAAGCAGGACAAACGAGTGACCGCCGCCGGCAGTTCCGGGCGCCCCTGTACTGCCCGGCCCGGCAGCAGTGGCTTCAGCGACCTGGGTCGGGTCGGCACCGGCAGCGATGGCTTGCTGCACTTGCTCGACATCGCTCAATTGCGCCTGGCTGGGCGTCAGCGCTTCGGCGGAGTCGACATGTGCCGGTTGATTGGCCAGCAGTTGCGGGCTCAGAAGCATGCTGCTGCCGCGTCCCAGCGTCAGTTCCTGGCCGTTTTGCAGGTGCGCCGCCACGGCGCCCTCGGCCCCGGTCACCAGTTGTTCACCGGCAAACAGCCGATCCCCTTCGACCAGGGCGCGTCGGGTTCCATCACCCGCTACAGCGAACACCTGACCTACGACCTTGCTGACGGTTGCGATGAGCGTTGCCATGAGCCTTCCTCCGCTGCCGACGTCCATCGGCATCTGGGTTGTGCAGAGAAAGCATGCAGGGCCTTGCCGGGGTGCGGGACGGACCTTCTGCCCGGCAGCACTCGCACTTCAAGGTGCAAGCCCTTGCCTGACGTTGATCTCGCCTCGCGTGCCTACGCAGGCGGGCTGATGATCGCGGGACAAAACTGAATGAAATCATTCACTCAGCGCCGCCTAGCCGTTCTACGAGGGTGGCTGACGATGGATCTTCGGCAACATGCCAATATTTTGTCGCCTAAAAACCGTTCAGCCTCCATCCCCTCCAGCGCTTCTCCACCCTATGTTGCAAAAGTGTTGGAACCTTTTCCAGCCTCGCCAAGCTCCCTAGAGCTCATAAATACAAGGCTTGTGCAGGGAACAATGTGCCGGTTTTTTCGAGGCGCATAAGTTTTTTTCGACATATGCGTTATGAGAAATCCTTCTTAGCTTCTGCCTAGGATGTTCTTAGCTCTGTTGTTACATGCTTGATACGGTTTTTGCCGAAAATAACGCCAAATTATTGGCGACAGTCAAGCACCATTAGTCACAGGGAGAGGCACCCCATGCGCGTATTTACCCCGCTCTGCAGTGCGATTCTGATCGCCATGGCCTGCGCACAACAGGCCCAGGCCATGTCGCTGACCGAGGCGATTCAAAGCACCCTGGACAACCACCCGGAGCTGCACGCCAGTGAGAACAATCGTCTGTCTGCGGATGAAGACGTAAAAGTCGCCAAGGGCGGTTTTTATCCTTCACTCGATCTGAACGCCGGTTATGGCCGTGGCTACAGCGACAACACCAACACCCGCGCGCAGGGCAATCACCACACAGAAATCGATTGGTACACCCAGTCGGAGCTACGCTTGCGGCAAATGCTGTTTGACGGGTTCAACACCGCCAACGAAGTCGGGCGCACCCAGGCCATCGTCAACTCCCGGGCCTACTACACCCGCGGCACCGCCGAGAGCCTGGCCCTGCGCACCATCGAGGTGTACCTGGAAGTACTCAAGCGCCGGGAACTGGTGACCCTAGCCACCAACAACCTGCAGGCGCACTTGCGGGTCAACGACCAGATCGGCCTGCGCACCGAGCGCGGCGTCGGCAGCAATGCCGACCTCGATCAATCCAAGGCGCGTCGCGCCCTGGCGGAAAACAACCTGGACACCGCTCAGGTCGATCTCGCCGATGCCGAAGCCAACTTCTTCAGCGCCGTGGGGCGCATGCCCGACGAACTGGAAAGCCTGCCCTCGATTCGCGGCGAGGTTCCGCAGAGCCTGCCGGATGCCCGCCAGGCAATGATGGAAAACAACCCCTACCTCAAGTCCGCCCAGGCCGACGTGAACTCCGCCGAGAGCCAGTACGAAGTCGCCAAGTCGCCGTTCTACCCGCGCTTCGATGCAGAGGCGGCGGTGGGTGCCAACAACAACATCCAGGGAGACCAGGGCCACGACAACGAGTGGCGCGTCGGTGTGATCATGAACTACAACCTGTTCCGCGGCGGCAGTGACAAGGCCCGCCTGCAATCGGATGCGCACAAGATCAACCAGGCCATGGACATCCGCAACAACGCCCTGCGCATGCTCAACGAAAACATCACCCTGGCCTGGAACGCCATGGTCAACGCCAAGAAACAAACCCCCACCGCCCGCGAATACGCCGATACCACCATGCGCGTGCGCGCCGCCTACCAGGATCAATTCGGCCTCGGCCAGCGCACCCTGCTCGACCTGCTGGACAGTGAAAACGAGCTGTACAACGCCAATCGCCGCTACACCGAAGTGCGCTACACCGAGGAGTTTTCCATGTACCGGATCCTGGCGAACATGGGCGAGCTGTTGAGCAAAGCCAAGGTGGTGGTGCCGGCCGAGGCGATTGCGCAAAGCGAAGTGAAAAGCCAGGCCCGTCTGCCAGAGATGCGCTAGCGAACCGGGGTACCCGAATTGACCAGCATGCAACCCGGCAACACTGGCGCCGACCCACGCCTGAGCTTTGATGATCCGTTGCTCGATGGCTTGCTGATCCTGTGCAAGCTGCACGGCTGCAATGTCAGCCGGGCCAGCCTGAGCGCCGGACTGCCGCTGGACAAGCAACGCCTGAGCCTCGACCTGCTGCCCCGCGCCGCCGCCCGGGCCAGCCTGCAAGCGCGCTTGCTGCGCCGTGAACTGGGGTCGCTGTCGGCGCTCAACCTGCCGGTCCTGCTGATTCTCAAGGACCGCCGCTGCGCGGTCCTGCGCCGCTGGGGCGAAGATGGCCAGGCCCTGATCCTGCCCAGCGAGGCCGAAGGTGGCGAACAATGGGTCAGCCGCGAAGAACTGGCCGAAGCCTACAGTGGCCAGGCGCTGTTCGCCCGCCCCCGGCATGAACTCGAAGAGCTGCGTTCACCCCTGGTGCCACGGGTCGACGCTTGGTTTCGCGACACCCTCAAGCTGTCCCGCTGGCTGTACAGCGACGCGATCCTGGCAAGTTTCCTGATCAACCTGCTGGGCTTGATGGTGCCGCTGTTCGTCATGCAGACCTACGACCGGGTGGTGCCGAACCAGGCCACCTCGACCCTGTGGGTGTTGGCCATCGGCCTGTTGATCGGCACTGGTTTCGAACTGGTGCTGCGGGTGGTGCGCGCGCACTTGCTGGACACCGCAGGGCGCAAGACCGACGTGATCCTGTCCGCGACCCTGTTCGAGCGCATCACCGGCATGGCGATGAAAGCCCGGCCGGCGACCATCGGTGGCTTTGCCCAGAGCATCCACGACTTCCAGGGCCTGCGTGAATTTCTCACGGCGGTGACCCTCACCAGCCTGATCGACCTGCCGTTCGCCGTGCTGATGCTGGTGGTGATCGGCCTGCTCGGCGGCTGGCTGGTGGTGATCCCGATGCTCGCGTTCCCCATCACCATCATCTTCGCCCTGCTGATCCAGTCCCGCCTGCGCGACACCGTGCACAAGAGCCTGGCCCTGGGCGCCGAACGCCAGGCGCTGCTGATCGAAACCCTCGGCGGCCTGGAAACCCTCAAGGCCTGCAGCGCCGAGAGCGAACGCCAGCACCGCTGGGAAAGCACCCACGGCGCCCTGACCCGCCTCGACAGCCACGCGCGCAACCTCGCGGCGCTGGCCACCAACGGCACCCTGTTCATCCAGCAATTCTCCGGCATGGCGACCATCGTCGCCGGGGTCTACAGCATCATCGCCGGCAACCTCAGCGTCGGCGCACTGGTGGCGACCTACATGCTCGGCAGCCGGGTGCTCGCGCCGCTCGGCCAGATTGCCGGGTTGATCACCCGCTACCAGCAAGCCCAACTGACGATGAAGAGCACCGATGCGCTGATGTCCCTGCCCCAGGAACGCGACGCCGGACAGCGGCCCCTGGAGCGTACGCAACTGCAAGGGGCGCTGGACGTCAGCGGCGTGACCTTCCACTACCAGGGGCAAAGCGCCCCGGCGCTGGCCACGGTCAGTTTCAGCCTCAAGCCTGGCGAGCGGATCGGCATCATCGGCCGCAGCGGATCGGGCAAAAGCACCCTGGCGCGCCTGGTGATGGGCTTCTATGCCCCGGACGAAGGCCAGTTGCTGCTCGATGGCCTGGACCTGCGGCAACTGGATGTCGCCGACCTGCGCCAGCAGATCGGCTATGTCGCGCACGACCTGCCGCTGCTGGCCGGTAGCCTGCGCGATAACCTGACCCTCGGCGCACGCTACATCAGCGATGCACGCATGCTCGAGGTCGCCGAACTGACTGGCGTCACCGACCTGGCCCGCCAGCATCCCCAGGGCTTTGACCGCCCCGTGGGCGAACGCGGCCAACTGCTGTCCGGCGGTCAGCGCCAGGCGGTCCTGCTGGCCCGAGCCCTGCTGCTCGACCCACCGATCCTGGTGCTCGACGAACCCACCAGCGCCATGGACAACAGCAGCGAAGACGTCCTGCGCCAGAAACTGCAGACCTGGGTCCAGGGCAAGACCTTGCTGCTGGTGACCCACCGCACCTCGATGCTCAGCCTGGTGGACCGGCTGCTGGTGCTGGACAACGGCCGCATCGTCGCCGACGGTCCGAAAGAAGCGGTTATCGATGCACTGCGCAAGGGCCGTGTCGGCTCTGCGGCCGTCTAGGAGTGGCACATGTCCGGGCCTACAGGTGATCGCGGCTACTTTGGCAGTTTTGGCAAAAGTGCCGAAAGCGAGTTCATGCCGGAAACCGCCAGCGCCTCGCTGCAGGATTCGCCGCGCTGGTCGCGGGTCACCGTGTGGCTCGCCGCCGCGCTGATCATCAGCGCCGTGGTCTGGGCCAGGTTCGCGGTGCTGCAGGAAGTCACCATGGGCGAAGGCAAAGCGATTCCCTCGAGCAAAGTGCAGGTGATCCAGAACCTCGAAGGCGGGATCGTCACCGAGATCTTCGTGCGTGAAGGCCAAATGGTGAACAAGGGCGACACGTTGCTGCGCCTCGATGACACGCGGTTCCTGTCGAACAAGGGCGAAAGCGAGGCCGATCGGTATGCCTTGACCGCCCAGGTCGAACGTCTGTCCGCCGAAGCCGAGGGGCGGCCGTTCAAACTCTCCCCCGAGGTGATCGCCAAGGCCCCGCAAGTCGCGGAAGACGAGCGCTCGCTGTTCGAACAACGGCAACGGCGCCTGGCCAGCGAACAGCGGACCCTCAGCGAGCAACTTCGGCAAAAAACCCAGGAGCTGGCGGAGTTTCGCTCCAAGCAGGGGCAATACAGTTCGAGCCTGGCACTGCTCAACCAGGAAATGAATATGTCTGCGCCGCTGGTCGGCACCGGTGCGGTGTCGCCGGTGGAGATCCTGCGGCTCAAGCGCAGTGCGGTGGAAATTCGTGGCTCGCTGAACGCCACCACCCTGGCCATTCCTCGCGCCGAGTCAGCCATCGACGAGATCAAGAGCAAGCTCGACGAATCGGTACAGAGCTTTCGCTCGGACGCGGCCAAGGAGCTCAACGAGAAGCGCACCGAGCTGTCGAAAATCACCGCCACCAGCATCGCCATCGACGATCGGGTCACCCGCACCACCGTGGTCTCGCCGGTGCACGGGATCATCAAGGTGCTCAAGGTCAACACCATCGGCGGCGTGGTCCAGCCCGGCAGCGACATGCTGGAAATCGTGCCCCTGGAAGACAACCTGCTGATCGAGGCCAAGGTCCGCCCGCAGGACGTGGCCTTCCTGCATCCAGGACAGAAAGCCATGGTCAAGTTCAGCGCCTACGACTACACCATCTACGGCGGGCTGAGCGCCAAACTAGAACTGATCGGCGCCGACACCATCACCGACGACAAGGGCAACAGCTTCTACCTGATCCAGGTGCGCACCGACAAAAACCATTTGGGCGGGGACGTTAAACCACTGCTGATCATCCCGGGGATGGTGGCGACGGTGGACATCATTACCGGGGAGAAAACGGTGCTGGATTACTTGCTTAAACCGGTGTTGAAAGCGCGGACCGAGGCGATGCGGGAAAGGTAGCGGCGACTGACCCGACGCCATCGCGAGCAAGCTCGCTCCCACAGTGTCCGTTGTGTACACAAAATCTGCGAACACCACTGAACCTGTGGGGGCGGCGGTGCGACGATTCGACTTGCCCGGGATGGGGCCCGCACAAACAACAACTATTTCGGCCCATGGTTGCGTTGAAAAACCTCCTCCCCCATCGCCGCAATCTGCCCCTCGATCAATGCTTCAAACGGCTTCAACAACGGCGCAAACGTCGCCGGCGCTTCGAGGGTTTCCAGCGCCTGCACAATCGCCTCCACCGTCGACAACGCCCCCGGTCCCGGCGCCTTGCGCAGCCGATAGCGAGACACACCGCCCTCGGCCAGCGTCACCCTCGGCAACGCCGCCAGCAGCGGATTGAGGTGCAGCATCTTGCGCGCCTTGCGCCAGGTGCCGTCCGGGACGACCAGCAGCAACGGTTCGTCTGTCGTGGCATAAGCCTGCATCGGCTGCGCATCGTCACCGGGGAACAGCAACCGCGCCCGATACCCCGGCTGATTCAACAGCGCCGGCAAATCCTCGAACACCTCGCCGACGATCAACTCGGCATTCTTCAACCCAAGCGCCGCCAGACGCGCGGTATTCAGCGCATGGTTCACTTCACTGGGATGCTGCAGCAGCAGCACCCGGGTGCGGCTGTCGAGGCTGGGGATCAGCGGGCACAGGCAATGGGTTTGCGGGCGCAGGCAGCGCGGACATTGAATTCTGGACATGGTCTTCAGGCCTGATTCAGTTGGGCTTTAAGCAAGTCACGGAAGGTCTGGATCAGCGGTTCGCGACTGCGGCCACGCCGCACAATCATCGAAAACGGCGCCTGGTAGCCGAAGGTGGCCGGCAGCAACACCCGCAGATCGCCCTTGTCGGCCCAGGCCTGGGCGTAGTGCTCGGGCAGGTAGCCGATGTAGGCGCCGGACAGCACCAGAATCAACTGCGCCTCCATACTGTCCACGGTCGCGGCGCTGTGCTTGAAGCCGTGGCGGGCCAGCTCGGCCTGGCTCCAGTAGCCACGTCCGACCATGCGTTGCTGGGTAATCAACTGTTCGGGTATGCGCCGCTCGGAGAACAACGGGTGGCGGTTGCTGCAATACAACCAGTGCTGCTCACGATAGAGCGGCATGTAGACCAGGCCGCTCATGCGGGTCGAGAACGCGCCGATAGCCAGGTCCAGGCGGTTGTCCTGCACCCCGAGTTGCAATTCGTAGGGGCTCATTACCGACAGGTGCAAATGCACCGCCGGGTGCTCCAGGGTGTAGGCGCCGATGGCTTCGGCGAACGGCAAGGCCTTGTCGCTGACGGTGGAGTCGATCACCCCCAGGTTGAGCGTACCGCGCAACTCGCCCTTGAGCGCGGCGGCGTATTGCTCGAAGCCTTCGAGCTCGCCGAGCAGGCGCAAGGTCTCCTGGTGAAACAGCTCGCCCTTGCTGGTCAGGCTGAACCCGCCCCGCCCACGATGGCAGAGCACCAGGCCCAACGCGGCTTCGAGCTGGCTCATGTAGGTGCTGATGGCCGAGGTCGACAGGTTGAGCTCGTGCTGGGCATTGGCGAACCCCTGATGACGGACCACGCTGACGAAGATGCGCAATAGTTTCAGGTCGGGTAAAGCGTTGGCCATGGCAGAGCTCCGAGTGACGTCGCGACACAGTCCCTGTAGCAGCTGGTGCAGCCTGCGTTCGGCTGCGAAGTCTATCGCCCCCGTCAGCATTAGTTTAGAAAAATCTGAACTAAGTATTTGCCGGTAGCGATTCTTCTACGCAACTACATTTCGCAGAATCCGCCCAACAGGTGCCCGTGCATTCCCGATGCGCTGCGCAACCCCATAAATAAAACAAAGACGATGAGGCCATACCCGTGGACAAAATTCTTCACCAACCACTGGGCGGCAACGAAATGCCGCGCTTCGGCGGCATCGCCACCATGATGCGACTCCCCCACTTACAAACCGCTGCCGGCCTGGACGCTGCCTTCATTGGCATCCCGCTGGACATCGGCACCTCGCTGCGCGCCGGTACCCGCTTCGGGCCCCGGGAGATCCGCGCTGAATCGGTGATGATCCGCCCGTACAACATGGCCACCGGTGCCGCGCCGTTCGACTCGCTGTCGGTTGCCGACATCGGTGACGTGGCGATCAACACCTTCAACCTGCTGGATGCCGTGCGCATCATCGAAGAGTCCTACGACGAGATCCTCGAACACGACGTGATCCCGCTGACCCTTGGTGGCGACCACACCATCACCCTGCCGATCCTGCGGGCCATCCACAAGAAGCACGGCAAAGTCGGCCTGGTGCATATCGACGCTCACGCCGATGTCAACGATCACATGTTCGGCGAGAAGATCGCCCATGGCACCACCTTCCGCCGCGCCGTCGAAGAAGGCCTGCTGGACTGCGACCGTGTGGTGCAGATCGGCCTGCGCGCCCAGGGCTATACCGCGGAGGACTTCAACTGGAGCCGCAAACAGGGGTTCCGTGTGGTCCAGGCCGAAGAGTGCTGGCACAAATCCCTGGCGCCGCTGATGGCTGAAGTGCGCGAGAAAGTCGGCGGTGGCCCGGTGTACCTGAGCTTCGACATCGATGGCATCGATCCGGCCTGGGCCCCTGGCACCGGCACCCCGGAAATCGGTGGCCTGACCACCATCCAGGCGATTGAAATCGTCCGTGGCTGCCAGGGTCTCGACCTGATTGGCTGCGACCTGGTAGAAGTCTCGCCGCCGTACGACACCACCGGCAACACCTCGCTGCTGGGCGCCAACCTGCTGTACGAAATGCTCTGCGTACTGCCGGGTGTGACCCACCGCTGAGGGTCCCCACAGGATCAGTTGCTCAAGGCTGGCGCCGACCGGATGACAGCCTTGGCCTGAACCGGTCGCGGGGCCTGGAGCAACGCATTAGCCAGGCGGGCGAAACCATCGTGTTTCGCCAGCAACCAAAGGCCATTGGCTGGCCTGCAACGAACACTTATCCGCCATGCCGCAAGGGCATGGCGTTGCGGGTTACACCGGTCATGCGCCAAACCGCCTGGCTAACGCACTCCCTTGCGCCGACAGATTGATTATTGCCTCACCATAAAAAAGACAATCGGAGACACGCCATCATGGCTTTAGATTTATTCGTCGTACTCATCTACGCCGCCGCGATGCTGATACTCGGCTACTACGGCATGCGCAAAGCCAAGACCAACGAGGACTTCCTGGTCGCCGGGCGCAACCTCGGCCCGAGCCTGTACATGGGCACCATGGCCGCCACCGTCCTGGGCGGCGCGTCCACCGTGGGCACCGTGCGCCTGGGCTACGTGCATGGCATCTCCGGTTTCTGGCTGTGCGCCGCACTGGGCTGCGGGATCGTGGCGCTGAACCTGTTCCTCGCCAAACCGCTGCTCAAGCTGAAGATCTACACCGTGACCCAGGTCCTGGAAAAACGCTACAACCCGATGGCCCGCTCCGCGAGCGCGATCATCATGCTGGCGTATGCGCTGATGATCGGCGTGACCTCGATCCTGGCGATCGGCACTGTGCTGCAAGTGCTGTTCGGCCTGCCGTTCTGGATCTCGGTACTGCTGGGTGGTGGTGTGGTGGTGATTTACTCGGCCATCGGCGGCATGTGGTCACTGACCCTGACCGACATCGTCCAGTTCGTGATCAAGACCGTGGGCCTGATGTTCATCCTGCTGCCGATCTGCCTGTACCGCGTCGGCGGCTGGGACGAACTGGTGTTGAAACTGCCGGCGTCGAACTTCAGCTTCACGACCATCGGTTGGGACACCATCATCACCTACTTCATGATCTACTTCTTCGGCATCCTGATCGGCCAGGATATCTGGCAACGGGTGTTCACCGTGCGCACTGCCAAAGTGGCCCAGTACGCCGGAACATTCGCCGGGTTCTATTGCATTCTCTACGGCCTGGCCTGTGCCCTGATCGGCATGGCGGCACACGTGCTGATTCCGGACCTGGACAACGTCAACAACGCCTTCGCCGCCATCGTCAAACTGTCGCTGCCTGACGGTATCCGTGGCCTGGTGATTGCCGCAGCCCTGGCTGCCATGATGTCCACCGCCAGCGCCGGCCTGCTTGCCGCCGCCACGACCCTGACCGAAGACCTGCTGCCGAAACTGCGTGGTGGCAAACAGTCGAGCCTGAGAATCAACCGCCTGTTCACCGCACTGACCGGGATTGCCGTACTGGGCATCGCCCTGGTGGTGAACGACGTGATCAGCGCCCTGACCCTGGCCTACAACCTGTTGGTGGGCGGCATGCTGGTACCGCTGATCGGGGCAATTTTCTGGAAACGCGCGACCACCGCCGGTGCCATCGCCAGCATGGGCCTGGGCTTCGTCACCGCCCTGGTGTTCATGTTCAAGGATGGCCTGGATGCCAATACGCCGATCTACTACAGCCTGGCGGTCGGCCTGGTGAGCTTCATCGTGGTCAGCCTGGCGTCCCGTCGCCCGGCCTCCCTGGCCAACGCGATCTGACCCCAGGCCAGACGCCGTACACCTTTCTTCGGCGGGTGCAGCGTCGGTCGCTGCATCCGTTTTTTTTCGTCTGGGGAAAAGTAAATCAGAAGAAAGTGGAGGTTTTCGAGCGGCGGAAAATGGGCCGCAGATGGAGGATCTGCGGCATAGTGATTACGCCTGCTGCGCAGGCGGACGCAGCCTGCGGCAGCTGCTACGACAACATGCGCTTTACCGGCGGCGCGGTTGGCGGCGGCGTTGTTCGTCGTCAGTGCGAATAGGCACGGGTTGCAGAGGTGGTTCGATCAAACCTAGCGCGACACCGAGGTCATGGAGCCAGTTTTGCAATTTCTCTTTCATGGTGCCCCCCTTCAGGGTAATGCCCAGCGACCGGGTTCTGTAAACGCTTCATACAGATAGTAGTCCGAACTCCTACGCAATGCTCGCCTCAGTACGCAAAGATCTGTTACCGAATTGATCCAAATCAACTTGCGCCCGGTCAGTGTTGCCCAAGGGCTTTGCGTAAACGACGGCGAACCCACTGTTCGGCGCTGACAAAGGTGATGCCCAGCAACACCAGCACTGCGCCGATGACAAAGTTGAGGGTTAGTTGTTCGCCGAGCAACAGCACGCCGAACGTGACACCGAACAGCGGCGTCATGAACGAAAACACCGCCAGGTTGGCGGCCAGATAGCGGCGCAACAACCAGAACCAGATCAGGTAACTGCAGAACGACACCACCAACCCCTGGAACAGCACGCTGGTGACCGCCACGGCGCTCAGGTGTACGTGGGTCACCTGGCCGCTGAGTATGGCGATCAGCAACAGGCCGACAAAGCCGACGATCAACTGATAGAACAGGGTCAGGGTCACTGGCGCTTCCGACAGGCGCGAAGCCCGCACCACCACCGTGGTCGCCCCCCAGGCGGCTCCGGCCAATACACCGAGCGCATCGCCCAGCAGCATGCGCCGGTCCAGGTTGTCCCAGGACACGCCCCCGGCAAACGCCACGCCGATGCCAATGAAGGCCAGCAGGATCCCCAGCCATTGCACCGCCCGCAAGCGCTCGCTGGGCAATAGCCAGTGCACGCCCAACGCGGTGAAGATCGGCGCGGTGTAGAGGAACACCGACATGTGCGCCGCGGTGGTCAGTTGCAGGCCTTCGGAAATGAACAGGAACTCCAGGCCGAACAGGCTGCCGGCCAGCAAGCCGCCACGCCAGGTCGCACTGACCTGATTCCAGCCGCCTTTCCAGCAGATCAGCAACCCCACCAGCAACGCCGAGATCCCCGAGCGACCGGCCGCCTGCATCACCGGCGCGATGTCCGCCGCCGCCCACTTGATCATCACCTGCTGGATGCCCCACACCAGGCACAGGCCAAACATCACTTGCAGGGCAAAGCCATCGACACTGCGCCGAGTGGCAATCATCAGGCAACCTCACACAGGGTCGAGGACATGGCAGTTACTCAAAAACCAATGGTGCAATGAACCCATGGAGACATGTAGGAGCGAGCTTGCTCGCGATGGTCGTCAACGAATACGCAATACTTCCTGTAGCTACGCGCAATATATGAGTTCATCGCGAGCAAGCTCGCTCCTACATCATCAAGCCATCACCCAGTTTGAGGGTCAGCTCAGTTCAATGCGGTCCGGGTGAATGACGATCTGGCCGTTCTTGTAGAGCGCGCCGATGGCCTTCTTGAAGTTGCCCTTGCTGACACCGAACAGGCTGCTGATCAGTGCCGGGTCGCTCTTGTCGCTGACCGGCAAGGTGCCGTTGTTGTCACGCAACTTGGCGAGGATCTTCGAGTTCAGGCTGGTGGCGGCCTCTTCTCCGACCGGCTGCAGGCTCAGGCTGATCTTGCCGTCGGCCCGCACTTCCTTGATGAAACCCTTCTCTTCCTTGCCGGCGCGCATGAACTTGAAGATTTCGTTCTTGTGGATCAGGCCCCAGTGCTTGTTGTTGATGATCGCCTTGAAGCCCATGTCGGTCGCTTCGGCCACCAGCAGGTCAACTTCCTGGCCGGGCGTGTAGTTGGCCGGAGTTTTGTCCAGGTAGCGGTCCAGACGCGCAGTCGCGGTGATACGACGGGTGTGCTTGTCGAGATAGACATGCACCACGCAGTATTCACCGGCGGTCATCTGGCGTTTTTCTTCGGAATACGGCAGCAGCAGGTCCTTGGGCAGGCCCCAGTCGAGAAACACGCCGATGCTGTTGACCTCAACCACTTTCAGGCTGGCAAATTCACCGACCTGAACTTTCGGTTTTTCTGTGGTGGCAATGAGTTTGTCATCGCTGTCCAGATAAACAAATACGTTGAGCCAGTCTTCATCTTCGCTGGGAATATCTTTTGGAATATAACGATTGGGCAACAGGATTTCGCCATCCGCGCCGCCGTCCAGATATAAACCGAAGTTAGTGTGTTTAACCACTTGCAAACTGTTGTAGCGCCCGACTAAAGCCATTTCCAATACCCTCATTGCGTGGGCGGCATTCTACCCGTTTTTGCCGCCGCCGTTGGGTGGCCGCAGGACCGGCTGTGAATTTTCCGCTGCAAGGTGCGATTTTCCTGGGTTTGGCCTGGCCGCTCGACCCCGCTCGTCAGGCCAGTTAACCCTCCGTCACACCTGACAAGGTGCCAGACTGACGTTCTTGCACACCCAGGTTGTTATTTAAAACAGTGGCTTAGGGGAATATTTACAACTGCAACTTGGTATTGACCAAGCTTTCCCCCTGGTTATTCCAGAGGATATTTACCAAGCAATTGTCAAGTATTTCCTGTACGATGCCTGGCCAAGTTAATTTTCTACAGGTTAATGGCCGCCATGCGCGTAAAAGCATCCAACAGCAAAGCAAAGCCAGCTCCAGCCGTTGAAACCAGCGAATCGATCAACGACCAGATTGCTGCTTTCCTCAAGTCCGGTGGCGAGATCCAGCAAATTGCCAAAGGCGTCAGCGGCCAGACATTCGGCCCATCCAAGCAGATCACCCTGGGCAAAAAGTAATACCCCCGCGCGTTACCCTGGTCCCTAAGCGCTTTGGCTATCGAAGCGCTAGGACTGGAACACTCCCCGCAGTACCCGTAACCTCCCCCGTATGTTCAAACCGACGATTTTCCTGATCAGCCTGCTGGCTTGCATGCACGCCGACGCGCAGATATTCCAGCGCGAACTCGGTGACTACGACCTCAAGCTAGGCACCAGCCCGAGCCGCAGCATGGCCCAGGGCCTGGTCAAGCCGTCCAGCAGCGGGTCCTTCCATGGCGGCCTGGACCTGAGCCATGACAGCGGCTGGTATGTCGGCCAGTGGGCGCCGAGTATGGGCCTGTCGCCAGCCAGCAACCTGGAGGTCGACTCCTACCTGGGCTTCAAACACCCCTTCGACGAGACCCTGGGCTATGAAGTGGGCATGATCCACTACAGCTACCCGCAACTGGACACCCTCGACAGCCAGGAGTTTTTCGGCGGCCTGACCCTGCTCGGCAGCCGCTTCGGCGCCGCCTTCAGCAACGATCCCGACCGACGCAATAGCACGCTGTTCGCCAATCTCAGTGGTAACGAACCCTTCGGCATCGGGCTCAGCCTCAAGTACACCAGCCACCGGCTAAACAGCCCGGTGTCGATCGCCGACGGCGGTTACATCTCCACCTTCAACGACTGGTCGGTCAAGCTTTCGCGACCGTGGTTGGGCATCGACCTGAACCTGATCTACAGTGATTCAAACCTCAATGGCAACGGGTGCAGCGCCTATTCCGGGCACAACAGCCAATGCGACGGCCTGCTCACCTTCAAGGCTGAACGCTCGTTCTATTGAAGGGCTGAACTGCCACCCGGTTTACGCGTTCAGATACCAGGACAACACCTTCGCAAGGATTGGCCCATGACGCGCTGGTTGCACCACCTGAGTCTGCTCCTGAGCCTGTGCCTGGCACTGACGGCCTGCAACCGTGTGGACCTGGCCTATCGCAACCTCGACGTGCTGATTCCCTGGACGCTCGACGACTACCTGGACATGAACAGCCAGCAGAAGGACTGGCTCGGCACACGCCTCAAGCAAACGCTAAGCTGGCACTGCTCGACCCAGATGCCGGGTTACCTCGAATGGCTGGGCCATCTGCAGCAGATGGTCGCCAGCAACCAGGTCAGCGACAGCGCGTTGCAAAGTCGCACCCTGGAAGCCAGGCAGGCAATCGCCCTGACCGCCCGGCAAATCACCCCCTCGGCGGTTGAGCTGTTGCAGGGCATGAGTGATCAACAGGTCGAGGAGATGAACCAGGCCTTCGCCAAAGACTTGCGTGAACGCCAGGACAAATACCTCAAGCCACCGCTGGCCCAGCAAATCCGTCAACGCGGCGCACGCATGGACAAGCGCCTGAGCGACTGGCTAGGGCCTCTCAATCAAGCGCAGAAAGCACGCGTGGTGGCCTGGTCCACCGCGCTCGGTGAGCAGAACCAGCAATGGATAGCCAACCGCGCCCATTGGCAAGCGCAGTTCAGCGCCGCCATGGCGCAACGCCAGAGCGCCGACTTTGCCCCGCGGATCGAAACCCTGCTGGTAGACCGCGAAAGCCTGTGGACCCCCGCCTACCGCCAGGCCTTCAGCGACACCGAAGCCCAGGCGCGCAGCCTGCTCGTCGACCTCATGGACCAAAGCACAGCCGAGCAACGCCAGCACCTGGTGCAAAAGATTGAAAAGCTGCGCAGCGACTTGAAAGCCCTGAAATGCCTCAAAGCCTGAGCGCAGCCATGACCCTGTGACCGCTAGCCGGTCAGGCGATCTGCGCCTTGCCCGCCACTTCATCAAAGGTCAGCGGATCCAGCCCATCAGCCTGTTCATCCAGCACTTGGCGAGGGTGCTCGTTGCCCGGAATGCTACTGTCGAGCAGGCTCAGCAAGCTCGAACCGCGGGGTGTCAGGATGAAGTTTTCACCATTGCCACCCTGATCCTCAGGGCGCGATTCGATGAAGCCACGGTCCAGCAGCAGCTTTTCATACTCGGTGGCCGTCACCTTCAACTCGTCCAGATTGCCGGTCGACTCGCCTTCGGCAGCCTTGGCTGCGGCGTGCTGTTCGGCGTAGGGGCGCGGGGTAAAGCTGTGGCCAGCGCTATTCTGCACTTCGTGCAACAGCCGTTCGATCAAATCCCAGTTATAAGTCGTCATCCTGATTCAACCTCCAAAACTGCAAGTGAGAGGGTCTGCATAGGTTGTGACCGGTGCGATCGGTAGCCGTTCAGCCGGGATTTTTGCCACTCCCGACCGACGGTATGTCGAATCCCCCGCGCCCAGACGACTAGATGATGCAGGACGGTGCAACCGCGCAGCGCGGATCGACTTTCACCTCAGCAGGCAGGAGAACACAGCATGCACATTCACGATCACCCGGTGGTGTCCCGGGAGCAATGGCTGGCTGCCCGCCGCCAACACCTGGCACACGAAAAAGCCTTCACCCGCGAACGGGACAAGCTCAGCGCCGAGCGCCGCGCCCTGCCCTGGGTGAAAATCGACAAGGGTTATCGCTTCCAGGGCGCAACGGGAGAACTGGGCCTGGCCGACCTGTTTGGCGTTCGCAGCCAACTGGTCATCTACCACTTCATGTATGGCGACGGCTGGGACGAAGGTTGCCCGGGCTGCTCCTTCCTCGCGGACCACATCGACGGCGCCAACCAGCACCTGTCTCACCATGACGTGGCCCTGGTGGCGGTGTCCCACGCGCCGCTGGCGCAGTTACAGGCCTTCAAACAGCGCATGGGCTGGAAGTTCGACTGGCTGTCGTCAGAAGGTTGCGATTTCAACTACGACTTCGGCGTCTCGGCCCGCGCGGAAGAGCTGGCGGCCGGCTCCGCAACCTACAACTACGAAAAGTCCGACAGCGCCGAAGAAGAACTCCCCGGCCTCAGTGTGTTTTATCGCAACGAAACCGGCGAGATTTTCCATACCTACTCCACCTACGCCCGCGGCCTGGACTTGCTGGTGGGTGCCTACAACTACCTGGACCTGACGCCCAAGGGGCGTAATGAAGAGCAGATCATGGAATGGGTGCGCCATCACGACCGCTACGAGGAGACGGCTGGCGCCAGTTGCTGCCACTCATGACAACCGGCTGAACTTTTCCCCGAGGCCGGCCCTCAACCGGGTACCCAAGAACGGCACCGGAGGCCCACCCGATGAACAGCCTGCTGAAATTGACCCTTGTCGCCACACTGTGCAGCGCCCTGCCCGCCTGGGCCTGTACCCCGGAAGAAGCCACGGCCAAACGTGAGCAACTGGCCCAGCGCGTGGCCACGCTCACCGAGCAGAACCCGACCAAGGCCAAGGAAATCAACGACGAGTTGCAGAAAATGGACCTGGGCACCGCTGCCGCGGACCTACCGGACAAGTGCCAGTTGATTGACCAGCGGCTCAAGGAACTGGATAGCGCAGAGAAGAAGGCCGACGGTTGATCGCGGGGCAGATTCTGAGGCTGATCAGTCAGGGAGATACGGCCAGCCCCTGTGGGAGCGAGCCTGCTCGCGATGGACGTGAACGATAACGCGGGGTTTCAGTCACCACGCGGCGCTCTCAAGTTCATCGCGAGCAGGCTCGCTCCTACACCAGAGCGCCCGGTCCGGGTTTTTATCGTCTCAGCGCAGCGCGTTATTCCGCCGCTGGAGCTTCCGGCTTGCGGCGCTTGAGCGGGGCCATGCCGTCCTTGCTGACCAGCGACAGGGCGTCGGTCTTCGGTCGGTTGGCGATCTTGCGCTTGGTTGGTGCCTTGGCGGCTGACTTCTTCTTGTCACCCTTGGCGTCAGTCTTTTTCTTCTTCACGCCAACGGCTTTGCCCGAAGCCTTGACCTTTTTCGGTCCGCCGTAGGTGCCTTTGACTTCCTTGATGGTGCGGCGCTCGAAGCTCTGCTTGAGGTAGCGCTCAATGCTCGACATCAGGTTCCAGTCGCCGTGGCAGATCAGCGAGATCGCCAGGCCATCGTTACCGGCACGCCCGGTACGACCGATACGGTGCACGTATTCGTCGCCGCTGCGTGGCATGTCGAAGTTGATCACCAGGTCCAGGCCGTCCACGTCCAGGCCGCGAGCGGCTACGTCGGTAGCCACCAGGATCTTCACCCCGCCCTGCTTCAGACGGTCGATCGCCAGCTTGCGGTCCTTCTGGTCTTTCTCACCGTGCAAGACAAACGCCTTGTACTCCTGCGCCACCAGGCGGCCGTAGATACGGTCGGCCATGGCCCGGGTGTTGGTGAAGACGATGGCCTTCTGGTAGGTCTCGTTGGCCAGCAGCCAGTTGACGATCTGTTCTTTGTGCTGGTTGTGGTCAGCGGTGATGATTTGCTGGCGAGTGGTCGCATTCAGCTGGCTGACCGCATTGAGCTGCAGGTGCTCAGGGTTGTTCAGCACCTTGGCGATCATCTCGCGCAGGCCCGAACCGCCGGTGGTGGCGGAGAACAGCATGGTCTGCTGACGGTTGGTGCACTCGTCGACCAGGCGCTGGACATCTTCGGAGAAGCCCATGTCGAGCATACGGTCGGCTTCGTCGAGCACCAGCACTTCAACTTCTTTCAAGTCGAGGTTGCCGGCGTTCAGTTGCTCGATCATCCGCCCCGGCGTACCGATCAGGATGTCCGGCACCTTGCGCAGCATGGCGGCCTGGACCTTGAAGTCTTCACCGCCGGTGATCAGGCCGGACTTGATGAAGGTGAACTGCGAAAAGCGTTCCACTTCCTTCAGGGTCTGCTGGGCCAGCTCACGGGTCGGCAACAGGATCAGAGTCTTGATGCTGACACGGACTTTCGCCGGGCCGATCAAGCGATGGAGGATCGGCAGGACAAACGCAGCGGTCTTGCCGCTACCGGTTTGCGCCGTCACCCGCAGGTCACGCCCTTGCAGCGCGAGCGGGATAGCCGCTGCCTGCACAGGCGTTGGCTCGACAAATTTAAGCTCGGCCACGGCTTTGAGCAGGCGTTCGTGCAGGGCGAATTGGGAAAACACGGGTGCTACCTCGAAGAAATACAAAAAATCAGCTGCATAGGGTAACGGTTTCGAGCGCTCAGGCCGAGTTTCTTTATGCAAACGGTCGCAAACAGTGGGTATTTTATTAGCTGATTTGTCGTAAAACCGAACCCGACTCCGCTTAAATGCTCTAATCGACCCCGTCCTGACCTACAGAAGAATCGTTTTAGCTTATGGATCTCAAACAGCTCTGGCTCAATACCCAAGAACTCTGGACCGCGCTGGAGCAACACCCGCGCGTGTACTCCGGCCTGGCATTGCTGATGTTGCTGGCGGTGGCGCTGGTCGTCGGACGAGTGGCGCGCTACCTGATCCTGCACGCCGTCAAGTTGCTCGGCCGGCAGCCGGCCATGCATTGGCTCAATGACTTGCTCAACAACAAGGTGTTCCACCGCCTGGCCCAGATGACCCCGTCGCTGGTGGTTCAGTTCGGCCTCAACCTGATCCCCGAACTGAACAAGATCACCCGCAATTTTCTCGACAACGTGGCCCTGGCGTTCACCATCCTGTTCCTGGTGCTGGCCATCAGCGCCCTGCTAAACGCGCTGCTGGACATCTACGCGCGCACCGAGCACGCCCGGACCCGCTCGATCAAAGGGTATGTGCAACTGGCGAAGATGGTGCTGTTCGTGTTCGGTGCGATCATCATCGTCGCGACCCTGATCGACCGCTCGCCATTGCTGCTGCTGTCTGGCCTGGGCGCCATGTCGGCGGTGATCTTGTTGGTCTACAAGGACACCCTGCTGTCGTTCGTCGCCAGCGTGCAACTGACCAGCAACGACATGCTGCGGGTCGGCGACTGGATCGAAATGCCCCAGGTCGGCGCCGATGGCGATGTGGTGGACATCACCCTGCACACGGTCAAGGTGCAGAACTTCGACAAGACCATCGTCTCGATCCCGACCTGGCGCCTGATGTCCGAGTCTTTCAAGAACTGGCGCGGCATGCAGGCCTCCGGGGGGCGGCGGATCAAGCGCAGCCTGTTCATTGATGCCAGCGGCGTGCGTTTCATTACCGATGATGAAGAACAGCGCTTGACCCGTATCCACCTACTCACCGACTACATGACGCGCAAACAGGCCGAACTCAAGGCCTGGAACGAGGCCCAGGGCAACGTCGCGGCGATGTCCGCCAACCGCCGACGGATGACCAACATCGGCACTTTCCGCGCCTACGCGCTGGCCTATCTGAAAAGCCATGCGCAGATCCAGCCGAACATGACCTGCATGGTCCGCCAGATGCAGACCACTGCCCAGGGCGTGCCACTGGAAATCTATTGCTTTACCAGCACCACCGCCTGGGCCGATTACGAGCGCATCCAAGGCGACATCTTCGACTACCTGTTGGCGGTGCTGCCGGAGTTTGGCCTGAGCCTGTACCAGCAACCGAGCGGCAACGACCTGCGGGCCGGGATCCTGCCGGCGGTGCTGGGGGCCAGTCACATCACGCCGCAGGAACAACAGCGCGGGTAAATGCCCAACCTCAGGTGGCGGTGGCCGGTTGGCGAATGCCCAACCGGCTGATCCACACCGCCGCCAGTATCACCAACCCGCCCAACAGCAGCCGCCCCAGTTCTTCGTGCTGGTTCCAGATCAGCAGGTTGAGCAGCAAGCCCACCGGCACGTGCAGGTTGTTCATTACCGCCAGGGTCCCGCCGTTGACCAGGCAGGCGCCCTTGTTCCACCAGTACAGGCCCAGCGCCGTCGACACCAGCCCGAGAAACAGCAGCACGGCCCATTGCAGCGGGGCTTCGGGCAGGAAGTTGCTTTTGCCGAACATCAGGAACGCGGGCAACACCACCAGCAAGGCGCCTAGGTAGAAATAGCCAAATCGTCGGTAGTGCGGCAGGTCACTGGGGTGCCGCGCCACCAGGTGCTTGTACATCACCTGCCCCGCGGCGAAGGTGAAGTTGGCCAGTTGCAGCAGCAGGAAGCCCATGAGGAAGTCGGGGCTGATGCGGTCGTAGCGGATCACCGCGGCACCCAGCACCGCCACCAGCGCTGCCACCAGTGCCCAGGGGTTGAAACGGCGGTTCAGCGCGTCTTCGATCAAGGTCACGTGCAGGGGAGTAAGGATAGTGAACAGCAGCACTTCCGGCACCGTCAGCACTCGAAAGCTCAGGTACAGGCAGACGTAGGTCACGCCGAACTGCAAGGCGCCGATCACCAGCATCCCGCGCATGAACGCCGGTTCCACCGAGCGCCAGCGGGTCAGCGGAATGAACACCAGCCCGGCCAGGACCACCCGCACCAGCACCGCAAAGTAGCTGTCGACGTGACCGGCCAGGTATTCGCCGATCAAGCTGAAGGAAAACGCCTGGATCAGCGTGACAAAAAGTAGATAGCCCATGTTCGCCTCATTTTTCAATGGCGGCGACGATAACGGGTTTTGGGCCTGATCGCGAACACCCAACCAACACAAACCTTGTGGGACAAACCGGCTTGCACAACTGGTACACGCTGGCCACCCGGCAAACTCCAGGCAAAAAAAAGCCCGATCTCGCTAAAGCGTGCAATCGGGCGGGAGCACTCAGGAGCAACAAGTGCAAAGGGAGGTTCGATGCGCATGCAACCTTGAAGGGGTACGCCAGTTCACTAGACCATCCAGCGATTATCTGGCGATTAACATATCAAGCCACTTTGGCCAGCTTGGCGTTAGCCTGGTCCAGGCCCTTGGCCTGGAAGTCGCCACCCAGGTTCATGCCTTCGGCATGAATAAAAGTGACGTCGTGGATACCGATGAAGGCCATGACCTGACGCAGGTAGGGTTCCTGGTGATCGCTGTTGCTGCCAGCGTAGATCCCGCCGCGAGCGGTCAGCACATAGGCACGCTTGCCGCTGAGCAAGCCTTGCGGGCCGGTGGCGGTGTACTTGAAGGTAACCCCGGCACGCAGCACATGGTCGAGCCAGGCCTTGAGGGTGCTGGGGATCGCGAAGTTGTACATCGGCGCGGCCATTACCAGGACATCGGCGGCCAACAGTTCGTCGGTCAGCAGGTTGGAGCGCTCCAGCGAAGCCTGTTCGCTGTCAGTGCGCTGCTCGGCAGGCTTCATCCAGCCACCCAGCAGGTTGGCATCCAGGTGCGGGACCGGCTGGCTCGCCAAGTCGCGGACGCTGATCGAGTCGGCCGGATGTGCGGCCTGCCACTGCTCGATGAAGGTCTGGGTCAGTTGACGGGATACCGAGTCTTGCTGGCGGGCACTGCTTTCGATGATCAGAACGCGGGACATGGGATGTAGCCTCCATCGGTGAATGCTGTAAGTCGATGGAGTGGAGATTAAACAGAGTCATATCGATGAAAAAGCGCAAATAACTGCTATAACCCATCAATAAATTCGTTTATAAGCACGTATGCTCAACCACAGCGTCCCGCTGCCCATCATTTCGGGGTACAGGTCACCGTGAGGTAGAGCTTGATGATCTTGCGGCTGAACTTGGCCGACAGCTCGGCGCTGCGCCCCGGCTCGACACTGACTCGGCGGGTGCGTGGAGACTCCGGGCCATTGCGGAAGATCACCTTGCAGTCGGCAGCTTTATCGCCGTAGTTGTTCAGGGTAATGGAGCCCATGTCGTAGTCGGTGGCGTAGGTGGTGTAGTCAATCTTCAGATCATTGAGGTGTTTTTCAACATCGATGGGATAGGCAAACGCACTCAACGGCAACATCGCCAGCAGCACACAACAGATTTTTTTCATTCGGCAGCCTCCAATGGAAGCCGCCAGCTTAGGACAAGAGGAGCCCATCATGAAAGCGCCCCGCGTGACCCTTGATCAATGGCGCACGCTGCAGGCGGTGGTCGACCACGGCGGATTCGCTCAGGCGGCCGAAGTGCTGCACCGCTCGCAATCGTCCGTCAGCTATACCGTAGCGCGCATGCAGGATCAGCTCGGCGTGCCGCTGCTGCGCATCGACGGGCGCAAAGCGGTGCTGACCGAGGCCGGTGGCGTGCTGTTGCGGCGTTCGCGGCAACTGGTCAAGCAGGCCAGCCAGCTGGAAGACCTGGCCCACCACATGGAGCAAGGCTGGGAGGCTGAGGTGCGGCTGGTGGTCGACGCTGCCTACCCCAGTGCCCGGCTGGTCCGCGCGCTCACCGCGTTCATGCCGCAAAGCCGAGGTTGCCGCGTGCGCTTGCGCGAAGAAGTGCTGTCCGGGGTCGAAGAGGTGCTGCTCGAAGGCGTGGCCGACCTGGCCATCTGTGGATTCAGCATTCCCGGCTATCTCGGGGCAGAGTTGAGCGATGTCGAATTTGTCGCCGTGGCCCACCCCGAGCACTCCTTGCACCGACTCAATCGCGAGTTGAACTTCCAGGACCTGGAAAGCCAGTTGCAAGTGGTGATCCGCGACTCCGGCCGGCAGCAGCCACGCGACGTCGGCTGGCTGGGTGCCGAGCAGCGCTGGACCGTCGGCAGCCTGGCCACCGCAGCCACCTTCGTCAGCAGCGGCCTGGGGTTTGCCTGGCTGCCGCGACACCTGATCGAGCGTGAACTCAAGGAAGGCGTGCTCAAGCTGCTACCGTTGGACCAGGGTGGCAGCCGCAACCCCAGTTTCTATCTCTACTCAAACAAGGACAAACCCTTGGGTCCGGCCACGCAGATCCTCATCGAACTGCTGCGCACCTTCGACACCGCGCCGCTGGATGCCCCGTTCGCCGCCCCAGAACAAGCCTGACAAGGAGTTGCGCCATGGCCTATTTCGAGCATGAAGGTTGCACCCTGCACTACGAGGAGTATGGCCACGGCACACCGTTGCTGCTGGTGCACGGACTGGGCTCGAGCACCCTGGACTGGGAGCAGCAGATTCCCCAGCTCGCGGCACACTATCGGGTGATCGTCCCCGATGTGCGCGGCCATGGCCGTTCCGACAAACCCCGCGAGCGCTACAGCATTGCCGGCTTCAGCGCCGACCTGGTGGCCTTGATCGAACACCTCAACCTTGGCCCGGCCCACCTGGTGGGACTGTCCATGGGCGGGATGATCGGTTTTCAGTTGGCGGTAGATCAACCGGCGTTGCTCAAGAGCCTGTCTATCGTCAACAGCGCACCCCAGGTCAAGCTGCGCAGTGCCGATGATTACTGGCAATGGTTCAAGCGCTGGAGCCTGATGCACGTGCTGAGCCTGGGCACCATCGGCAAAGCCCTGGGCGCCAAGCTGTTCCCCAAGCCAGAACAGGCTGGGCTGCGGCAAAAGATGGCCGAGCGCTGGGCAAAAAACGACAAACGTGCTTATCTCGCCAGCTTCAACGCCATTGTTGGCTGGGGGGTTGAGGAACGACTGTCACGAGTGACCTGTCCAACCCTGGTCATCAGCGCCGACCGCGACTACACCCCGGTGGCGCTCAAGGCGGCCTATGTCAAACTGCTGCCCGATGCACGCCTGGTGGTGATCGACGATTCCCGCCACGCCACCCCGCTGGATCAGCCACACCGCTTCAACCAAACCCTGCTTGAGTTTTTAACCACAGTCGACACCACTACCCAGGATCACTGACCCATGCTGAAAAAAATCGCCCTCGTGGCCGGCTCCGTACTGTTCGCCGCCAACCTGATGGCCGCCGAAGCAGCCAAGGCTCCCCATGTACTGCTGGAGACCACCAACGGTCAGATCGAAATCGAACTGGACCCGGTCAAGGCGCCGATCAGTACCAAGAACTTCCTTGAGTACGTCGACAGCGGCTTCTACACCAACACCATTTTCCACCGGGTGATCCCGGGCTTCATGGTCCAGGGCGGTGGCTTCACCCCACAGATGGCGCAGAAAGACACCAAGGCACCAATCAAGAACGAAGCCAGCAACGGCCT
The DNA here is from genome assembly GCF_949767245.1 of Pseudomonas sp. IT-P176. Classification (NCBI taxonomy): domain Bacteria; kingdom Pseudomonadati; phylum Pseudomonadota; class Gammaproteobacteria; order Pseudomonadales; family Pseudomonadaceae; genus Pseudomonas; species Pseudomonas sp. IT-P176. The sequence goes on along the minus strand of NZ_CATKPN010000050.1, from coordinate 7,549 downwards.
GCACAACGTGCGTGGCACCCTGTCGATGGCCCGTACGTCCAATCCGGACTCGGCCACCAGCCAGTTCTTCATCAACGTCGCCGACAATGATTTCCTCAATCCGGGCCGCGATGCCGGCTACGCGGTCTTCGCCAAAGTGGTCAAGGGCATGGACGTCGTCGACATCATCGTCAACTCGCAAACCACCACCAAACAAGGCATGCAGAACGTGCCGATCGACCCGGTGCTGATCAAGTCGGCCAAGCGCATCGACTAAGCTGTACAGGGCGTCCTGAGCGGCAGCGGATGGTTGATCGCGCCGCTCGCATCAAAAAAAGGAGAGCCCGTACGCGGGCGTTTGACTGATGCTCTATCGCCGCTTCGAAAAACTCATCGATATCTTCCGTGAAGCCCCGACGGCGGCCCCGCCCGACCAGGTGCTGCCCTTCTATACCTACTACCTGCGCCAGGTCTGGCCCAGCTTCGTCGCGCTGCTGGTGGTGGGCCTATTTGCCGCGTTGGTCGAAGTGGCGCTGTTCAGCTACCTGAGCCGGATCATCGACCTCGCCCAGGGCACACCGAATGCCGACTTCTTCAAGGTGCACGGTGCCGAGCTGGCCTGGATGGCCGTGGTTGCCCTGATTCTGCGGCCAGTGTTTGTCGGCCTGCACGACCTGCTGGTGCACCAGACCCTGAGCCCCGGCATGACCAGCATGATCCGCTGGCAGAACCACAGCTACGTGCTCAAGCAGAGCCTGAATTTCTTCCAGAACGACTTCGCCGGGCGCATCGCCCAGCGCATCATGCAAACCGGTAACTCACTGCGCGACTCCGCGGTGCAAGCCGTGGATGCGTTGTGGCACGTGCTGATCTATGCCATCAGCTCGCTGGTGCTGTTCGCCGAGGCCGACTGGCGCCTGATGATCCCGCTGCTGACCTGGATCGCCGCGTACATCGCCGCCCTTTGCTACTTCGTGCCCCGGGTCAAGGAGCGCTCGGTGGTGTCGTCCGATGCTCGTTCCAAACTCATGGGGCGGATCGTCGACGGCTACACCAACATCACCACCCTCAAACTGTTCGCCCACACCAATTTCGAACAGCAGTACGCCCGCGAGGCAATCGCGGAACAGACCGAAAAATCCCAGTTGGCCGGCCGTGTGGTCACCAGCATGGACGTGGTCATCACCACCATGAACGGCTTGTTGATCGTCGGCACCACCGGCCTGGCGTTGTGGCTGTGGACCCAGTCGCTGATCTCGGTGGGGGCGATTGCCCTGGCCACCGGCCTGGTGATCCGCATCGTCAACATGTCGGGCTGGATCATGTGGGTGGTCAACGGCATTTTCGAAAACATCGGCATGGTCCAGGACGGCCTGCAGACTATCGCCCAGCCGATCAGCGTGACCGACCGCGAACCGGCGCCCCGCCTGGAAGTGACTCGTGGCGAAGTGCGCTTCGAGCACGTGGCGTTCCACTATGGAAAAAAAAGCGGAATCATCAGCGACCTCAACCTGGTCATCCAGCCCGGTGAGAAGATCGGCTTGATCGGCCCATCGGGCGCTGGCAAATCGACCCTGGTCAACCTGCTGCTGCGCCTGTACGACGTGCAGGCCGGGCAGATCCTGATCGACGGCCAGAACATCGCCCACGTCGCCCAGGAAAGCCTGCGCGAGCGGATTGGCATGATCACCCAGGACACCTCGCTGCTGCACCGCTCGATCCGCGACAACTTGCTGTACGGCAAACCTGACGCCAGCGACGCCGAACTCTGGGAGGCGGCGCACAAGGCCCGCGCCGATGAATTCATCCCGCTGCTGTCGGACGCCGAAGGGCGGAGCGGCTTCGACGCTCACGTCGGTGAGCGCGGGGTGAAACTGTCCGGCGGCCAGCGCCAACGGATCGCCATCGCCCGGGTGCTGCTCAAGGATGCGCCGATCCTGATCATGGACGAAGCGACCTCGGCCCTCGACTCGGAAGTCGAAGCAGCAATCCAGGAAAGCCTGGAAACCCTGATGCAGGGCAAAACGGTGATCGCCATCGCCCACCGCCTCTCCACCATCGCCCGCATGGACCGCCTGGTAGTCCTGGAAAACGGCCAGATCGCCGAAAGCGGCACCCACGCCGAACTGCTCGCCCACGGCGGCTTGTATGCACGGCTGTGGCAGCACCAGACCGGAGGATTTGTCGGCATCGATTGAAATCGTAGCGAGCTGGCTTGCCCGCGATGGCGCCAGCACAGCCAACATCAATGACGCCTGACACACTGCCATCGCGAGCAGGCTCGCTCCCACAAACGCTGCTCGATATGCCCCCACAACCCACCAAAGCCCTTTACTCAGAGCCTCTGGGGTTTTTCCTCACACTGGCATTCCAGAAAAACCCTGCTTCACTCAGCAAAGGTTCTGGAGATGGTTCTGTAGTCCATCTGCGGAGGCACAAGGCAGCGTTAACTCGAAAGGGCACACTCTCATGTCTCTGTTAAAACGTTCGGCTACAGAGTTGGTAGGTACGTTCTGGCTGGTTTTGGGTGGTTGCGGCAGTGCGGTGCTGGCGGCGGGTTTTCCCGAGGTGGGCATCGGCCTGCTGGGGGTATCACTGGCGTTTGGCCTGACGGTGCTGACCATGGCCTTTGCCATCGGCCACATCTCCGGTTGCCACCTCAACCCGGCAGTATCCCTCGGGCTGGTGGTCGGCGGACGCTTCCCGGCCAAGGAACTGCCGGCCTACGTCATCGCCCAGGTGCTCGGCGGGATCATCGCTGCCGCCCTGCTCTACTTCATCGCCAGCGGCAAACCCGGCTTCGAACTGGCCAGCGGCCTGGCTTCCAACGGCTACGGTGAACACTCCCCCGGCGGCTACTCGATGGCCGCAGGTTTTGTCACTGAGCTGGTGATGACCGCGATGTTCATCCTGATCATCCTCGGTGCCACCGACAAGCGTGCACCCGCAGGCTTTGCCCCGATCGCCATCGGCCTGGCACTGACCCTGATTCACCTGATCTCGATCCCGGTCACCAACACCTCGGTCAACCCGGCACGCAGCACCGGACCGGCGCTGATTGTCGGCGGCTGGGCGATCCAGCAACTGTGGCTGTTCTGGCTGGCACCACTGCTGGGCGCGGTGATTGGCGGCGTGGTCTATCGCTGGCTGGGCAAAGAGGACAACTGAGCGGCGCGCTGACGCGAGGATCAGCCTTGTCGATAAGGCAAGGCGCTCCTCGCTTCCTCGGCATACCCCAGCACCCCGACGCGCTCACGCGCCAGGAAGTCCTGCACCGCCGACTTGAGTCCAGGGTGACGCAAGTAATGCCAGGAATGGGTGATCACCGGTTCAAAACCACGAATCAGCTTGTGCTCGCCCTGGGCACCGGCATCAAAGCGCTGGAACCCATTGGCAATCGCATAGTCCATGCCCTGATAAAAGCAGGTCTCGAAGTGCAGGCGATCGAACTCCGCCAGGCAGCCCCAGTAACGACCATAAAAACTATCGCCGCCCACCAGGCTGAAAGCCATGGCCACCGGCCGTGAACCTTGCTTGGCCAACACCACACGAATGGCTTGCGGCATACGCTCGGCCAGCAGGCTGAAAAACTCCCGGGTCAGGTAGGGTGTCTGCCGGCGCACGGCGTAAGTATTGGCGTAGCAGGCATAGACAAAATCCCACTGCACCTCATCAAGTTGCCTCCCCTCCAGCCATTCAAACTCGATGCCCTGCCCCGCCACCTGCTCACGCTCCTTGCGCATCTGCTTGCGCTTGCGCGAACTGAGCACATCGAGAAAGTCCTGGAAGTCCCGGTAGCCGCGATTCTGCCAGTGATACTGGCAGCCGATGCGCTGCAACCAGCCCGGTTGCTGGGCCAGGGCGGCGTCGGTAAAAGCATCGGTGAAATTGATATGGGCGCTGGAGAGTTCTTCGATCTCCAGATACCCCGCCAAGCTCTTGAGTAACTCGACACCATCCTGCCCATCGGCCGCGAGCAAGCGCGGGCCACTGACCGGACTGAACGGCACGGCGCTCAGCAGCTTGGGGTAATAGGCGATTCCCGCACGCTCACAGGCATCGGCCCAGGCGTGGTCGAACACGTACTCGCCATAGGAGTGCCATTTGCGGTAACTGGGCAATGCTGCCAGCAAGCGACCGTCTTCGATGTGCAGCAGGTGTTCCGGCTGCCAGCCCGAGTGCGGGCCGAGGCTGGCACTGTCTTCCAGGCTGCTGAGAAAAGCATGCCGCAGAAACGGCTGAGTGTCGGGTACCAGGGCGTCCCACTCTGTCGGCGCAATGGCGGACAGACTGTCCAAAACATGTAACGGCATTCTGTTCCCCGCAGGCACAACCCCAAGACCTGCCGAGTATCGCCCATCCCTGAGGCTTGCCGAAATAAAAAAAACCCCGCCGAGGCGGGGGAAACGAAAGGAGCTTTAACGGATGAAGTAAGAGCTCGTGCTGCGGGTGCTGCGATTTAGAACACGTATTGCGCGCGGACCACGAAACCGTCGCCGTTGTCATCGCCAGTGCGCTGTGCCGGGGTCGTACCGCTGGCTGCGGTGGCGTTGGTGACCTTCTCGGTCTTGGCGTTGAGGTAGGCCGCGGAGATCTTCACTGCTTCGTTGGCGTACCAGTTGACACCCAGGGTGTGCACCTTGGCTTCGGCATCGCCGACGTCTCGGGTCAGGGTGGCGGTGGTGATGTTGTCGTCTTCGACGGTCAGGCTGTCGTAGCGATAGAACACTTCCCAGGCACCAATCGACTTGTTGGCCGGCTTGATTGCGTCGAACTTGCCGACTTTATAGCCGCGCGATTCGCCAGTCAGGGTGTAGGCGCCCTGTACGTAGAAGCCGTGGCCCTTGATGTCTTCATAGGCGCTGTCGTCGGCCTTGGTCTTGCGGGTAACGTATTCACCCTGGATCGAGGCTGGGCCCATGGCGAAGGCCGCTTCCAGACCCAATGCGTCGTCGCGGTCGAAAGAACCGGCTGGCGACGAGGAGCTGCCACCCAGCACCGGACGGTTGCCGTTGCTGCCCGCATCGTTGCCGCCCAGGGTTTCCACGCCACGCATGCCCATCCGGGTGCGATAACGGGAGTCGAAGGCCGTATCCGAGACATCACGCGACGCCAGGTTCAGACCGAAGTGCAGGACATTGCCGGCATCGTGCATCGGGGCGAAGACAAAACGTCCGTTGACCTGCTTGACGCTGTTGCCGTCGGTGTCGTCGGTGTCCTTGCTGAACACGCCGGCGGAGGCATAGAACGACTCGGCAAAGGTGCTCGAGGCTTGCAGGCCCAGGCCATTCTGGTGACCGTTGGCCCAGTCGACCATGTCATAGGCCATGTTGCGCTCTGGCGCGGTGACCCACTTGGAGCTGGTGGCTTTTTCCAGGCCGAAGTCCGGGTCAAAACGACCGACCTTGATCGACACCGGCTTGAAGCCGTTGTAGGCCAGGGACGCTTCGTCGAAGTAGCCGTTGTCGGAGTCGCCGCTGTTGTGGGAGAAGTCGTAGCTGACGGTGTAGGCCCAGTCGGTGTAGAGCACACCGGACAGTTCCAGGAACGCGCGACGCAGGTAGGCCGCATCCGCAGTGTCACCATTCTTGGTGTAGATGCCGTCGAACTGGCTGTAGTCCGCCTGCACGCGGCCGCCCAGTTTGAAGCTGAATTCTTTATCGGTGGTTGCGACCTCGAGGCCGCCCTTGGTCTTGACTACGATATCAGCGCCGTCAGAGGTGACGGTGCCAGCGAAAGCCTGGGCGGTCACTGCCATGGCCAGTGCGCTGGCAGCAAAACCGGCGAAGTGCTTACGGATCATCGAAGAGTTCCCCTAATTGGTGGTCTAAAGCTGGAAACACGCGGTTCAGGCCCGCTTGTGTTGGGAGGGAATCTTGGCGAGGACGTATTGCAGGCAAGTTGCCATTAGATAAAGATTTGATGACAACGGAACTTTTTTACTTCGAATCGAAATAAATCTGCTACGCGTCGTCGAGCGGGCTGAGAGCCGCGAGATAGGGCGATTACGAGGGAGGCAAAGCGACAGCCTGCAGTGCGACTGCAGGCTGTGGGGGGCATTTTGCTAACGCAGGATCAGCGTTTGCGCAGAATCACGCTGCCGATCGAGTAACCGGCGCCAAACGAGCTGAGCACCGCCAGGGAGCCGGCAGGCAGATCATCCTGATGCTTGTGAAAAGCAATCACCGAACCGGCCGAGCTGGTGTTGGCGTAAGTGTCGAGGATCACCGGTGCCTCTTCTTCCGTGGCTTCACGGCCCAGCAGCTTCTTGACGATCAGGTGGTTCATGCTGAGGTTGGCCTGGTGCAGCCAGAAACGCTTGACGTCGCTGACGTTCAGGTTGTTCTCCTGCAGGTGGCTGCCCACCAGCTCCGCGACCATCGGGCAAACGTCACGGAACACCTTGCGGCCTTCCTGGACGAACAGTTTGTCGCGGGCACCGATGCCCTCTTCTGCTGCGCGGTTGAGGAAGCCGAAGTTGTTGCGGATGTTGTTGGAGAACTTGGTCAACAGCTTGGTGCTGACCACATCGAACTGGTACGGGGAGGTCGCCAGGTCCGCACGTTCGATGATCACCGCCGTGGCGGCATCACCGAAGATGAAGTGGCTGTCGCGGTCACGGAAGTTCAGGTGACCGGTGCAGACTTCCGGGTTGACCATCAGGATGGCCCGGGCCTGGCCCAGTTGCACGCTGTTGGCGGCGGCCTGGATGCCGAAGGTGGCCGAGGAGCAGGCCACGTTCATGTCAAACCCGAACCCCTGGATGCCCAAGGCTTCCTGAACTTCGATGGCAATGGCCGGATAGGCGCGCTGCAGGTTGGAGCAGGCGACGATTACCCCGTCGATGTCCGCGGCGGTCTTGCCGGCACGTTGCAGGGCTTGTTCGGCAGCGCCGATGGCCATCTGGCAGAGCACCGACCATTCGTCGTTGGAGCGCTCAGGCAGGCGTGGCGCCATGCGCGCGGGATCGAGAATGCCTTCCTTGTCCATGACAAAGCGGCTCTTGATCCCGGAAGCTTTTTCGATAAAGGCAGCGCTGGACTCGGTCAGCGCCTCGACTTCGCCACGCTCGATGGCCTGGGCGTTTTCGGCGTTGAACTGGGCGACGTAAGTATTGAAAGACTGCACCAGCTCTTCGTTGGAGATGCTGTTGGCCGGGGTATACAGGCCGGTGCCGCTGATGACGACGTTATGCATGCTCGTTTCTCTAATCTGTTCAGGCAGAAAGCATTGGCACCGACGTACCAATACATAAATGGTCGTATCCCGTCAGTGGGCATCGACCTGGCGTCGCTTTATTCCGATCCGTCCTGGCCTGCAGACACGCAAAACCGCGGGACCGGCGTTTATAGGCGCGAAGTTTGCCATAAACCTCGGGGTTTGGCCCTATTGGCTGGATCAAACGGCCATCGACCCAACACTTTGCCGGTGGGAGCGGGCTTGCCCGCGATGGGCATAGGTATCTACGTGGACTTGCTCCCGTGGCGGCCTCTGGGCCGACCGGGGTGTGGGATTAGGCCGAGTACATATCCATTTCTTCGGTAACGGCCACCTATGGTTCCGCTCTTAC